>CAYLTY010000171.1:0-18454 GCA_964386705.1 uncultured Planctomycetaceae bacterium | reverse complement strand
TCGAGCGCACGTAAGACCTGCTGGGCGATCAGATCATCCACGGCCCGCGCTGCCAATCCTGTACAGCGCGGTTCCACGCCGGTGAGTTCTCGATGGTTGCAGTCATACTGGGCTTTGCCGTGGGCATGATAGAGAGTGCGCATCCGTCGGCCGCAATTGCTACAGACGAGCAATCCGGAAAGCAGCGTGACGCCAGAGCGAGGCGCCCCCTGGCAATCGAATTGATTCCTGTTTTGCTTGATCCGTTCTCGATTTTGCAGATAACGCTCCCAGGAGATGTATGCGGGGAGTCGGTCTTTGAGCAGCACTTTCCACTTTTCCATCGGCACGCGCGGTCGATATTTCGTGGACGACAACTTCTGTTTTGGATCAGCCGACTGACGACCAAAGCTGTAAGCGCCCGCGTAGATCGGATGCGCGAGCACGTTCGCCAAAGTGCAAATGCTTGGACGACGCCAATCCAGTTGTCCCTTCTTCGCTCCCCTCTGGGGCCGGATTGGCAACTGAATGTCATGGCGAATCAGCCAGTGAAACAGCCCATAGATGGTGCCCAATTCGTCGAACTTATCGAAGATTAACCGGATGACATCCCGGGCCTGTTCATCGGGATCAAAGTCGACTTTTCCTGTTGGCAGGATCACATAACCCACCGGCACGCTGAAGAACAGCTCACCCCGCTGGGCCTTATGGTCCCGGCCGCGTTCCAGGCGATTGCACATGAGGTGCAATTCCATTTCACTCATGATCCCCTTGAGACCCAGCAGAAGCCGGTCATTGGGGTCATGGCCATCATAGACGCCATCGGCATCGGCGATGAGCGTGCCGAAAACGGCGCACATTTCAAAGAAGGCGTGCCAATCCCGGGATGAACGAGCTAGACGGCTCATTTCCAGGCCAAGAACCATGCCGACATGGTCCAGTGTCACTTCGGTGATCAAACGCTGGAAGCCGCTTCGGCCTTCGGCGGTCCGACCACTCTTTCCCTGATCTTCGTCAATAATCAGGACCCGCTCGCGCGGCCACCCATAAGCGACCGCCTGGTCGGCGAAACCATACTGCCGCGCCGTAGACTCGCGATGTTCCAAAACTTGTGTGGGCGAAGACTGCCGCACATACACGATGGCGAGCTTCTCCAGGTGGCCTGGCAAAACCTTCGGTGAATTCGTTCGGTTCAACGATCCGCTCAGCGGAGCGGGCACGCTTATCTCAGCAGTCTTCATGATGCTCCTCCCTGACGTTTGGGGGGAGTTGAAGCTGTTGTCCGATGATTTGACCGAGTACTCGTAGCGTTCGCTGACGATCTTCCGGTCGCAGCCTCTCCCAGAGGCGATTCAGGGCGATCCGCTGGCTGGGCGTCAGTTCCAGCGGAAAAAAATTCCTTCCTGCCGATCTCGCATGACCTTCCTCCTTGAGTCGTGTGGCGATGGGCCTCGTACCAATCAGCAAGGTTCAACAATGCGGAAACAGACAATAACGGAAACTTGGATAAGACATCGCAGTTTACTTCGCGCGTTTTATGTTTATTGCTTCTGGGGCGAGCAAAGGGAATTGGATCGCTTCCTTCAGGGTTACGCGGTGGAAAAGGCCCGGATTGAGGCTAGGCGTCGAGGGCACACCGTCACGGAGCAGTCGCTCGCAGACGGCTCGATCAAGCTCACCATTCAAGTTGGAGGTGTTGCTTGAGCAAGACCATTGAGATCACCGCCGCTCCGAACGGGCAAACGAGTGTCGAAACCAAAGGCTTCGTGGGCAGCGAATGCCGGCAAGCCAGCCAATTCATCGAGCGAGCACTCGGACAACAGACCGGTGAAGTGCTCAAGGCGGAGTTTCACCAGACCACAACGAACCATCAGCCATTGAGGAGTAGCCCATGATTGCTGTCGATCAGCTTCGTCCGCCTGAGTCTCAACATCGTCGCGGGATGTCCAAGGGGCACGCTCGCAGATTGGCGAAGTGCCAGCGGCGACTACATCGCGAAAGGCGGGCATTGGCTCATCGTGTAGCACAGCTGCAACGGGCTTGGCATGTGCTGTCCAAGCGACGTCGGGGGCTGGAACGCCTTGAAAAACAGATCGCCCAGGTGGAGCCCTAGCTCCCATCAAGCCCATCGCGGATGGGTGCCGTCTCTCATCCTTACGAAGGAACCTTCATGAAGTTGACTGACCATCTGGCGGAGTACGTACGAGCGTGCTTCACGGCCATCTGGATTGAAACTCACGAACAACAGGAAGCCGTCCTGGCGATCTCGCAGCTGTGCCAAAGGGAGGGCTGGCAGATCGCCAGTTGGAATATCGACCAGGGTCTAAAAGTGAAAGGTGGCACAGCAGATCCGAGTGGTGGCGATCCACTCGCCGCGATTCGTGCTGCGAGTTCACTCGCGACATCTGACGGCACAGCCTTGCTGATACTAGAGAACTTCCATCGCTTCTTGTCTTCGGCGGAAATCGTGCAGGCGCTGGCACAACAAATCCTCGCCGGTAAGCAGAATCGCACGATCCTCGTGATACTGGCTCCGGTCGTGCAGTTGCCCGTGGAGCTCGAAAAGCTATTCGTAGTCATCGAGCATGAACTGCCGGATCGAGAACAGTTGGCAGAGATTGCGCGAGGCATTGCCACGGAGGCATCTGAATTCCCGAGTGAGACCGAGTTCGAGACCGTGCTGGATGCAGCGGCAGGATTGACCCGGCTGGAAGCGGAGAACGCGTTCAGCTTGTCGTTGGTACGGAGCGGTCGAATCACCAGTGAAGCCGTCTGGGAGTTGAAATCCGGCATGCTGAAGAAGTCCGGGATGCTGGAACTGCACCGTGGCGACGAAGACTTCAAGAGTTTGGGCGGCCTCGGATCTCTCAAGAGTTTTTGTAAGCGTGCTCTCCTGCAACCAAGTCGTGGCAATCATGCTAAGCGTCCGCGCGGCGTGCTGCTGTTGTCACCGCCCGGTTGTGGCAAGAGCCAGTTCTGTCGGGCACTGGGGAACGAGGTCGGTCGCCCGGTGCTCACGCTAGACGTCGGCAGTCTGATGGGCTCGCTCGTTGGCCAGTCAGAAGAACGCACGCGTCAGGCGCTGAAGATCATCGATGCGATGGCACCTTGCGTAGCGATGATTGATGAGGTCGAAAAAGCCTTTGCGGGGGTCAACGGCACCGGTGACTCTGGTGTGACGTCGAGAATGTTCGGCACGTTCCTCGGTTGGCTGAACGATCACACGTCGGATGTGTTCGTCGTCTGCACGTCGAATGACATTTCCCGGTTGCCGCCGGAGTTTGGGCGTTCGGAACGCTTCGACGGGATCTTCTTCCTCGACTTGCCGAAGGGCGAGGAGAAGGCTGCGATCTGGGATATCTACCTGGAGCAGTTTGCGATTGATCGCGATCAACGACGACCGGACGACACGGACTGGGCAGGGGCGGAGATCAAAGCGTGCTGTCGGTTGGCGGCTTTGCTGGATGTGCCGCTCATTCAAGCGGCTCAAAACGTCGTGCCCGTCGCAGTGACCGCCGCCGAGACTGTTGGGCGGCTTCGTACTTGGGCCAGCGGTCGCTGTCTTTCGGCTCAGCAGCCGGGCGTCTACCAGTTTGCTGGCCCGAAGACCGGAACCAGGAGGAAAGTGAGCCAAGCGTCTTCTCTGAACTAAAGCCGAACCAATGGCTCTTTCGTGCCCGTGAATCAGAGTCCCGTCATCAGTTCAGCCAGCGTGATTCCCAGCGCATCAGCCATCGCTTCGATGTTTCTGAGGGCGACATTTCGTTCGCCACGCTCGATTCCGCCGATGTAGGTCCGGTCGAGTTCACACGCCGCTGCAAAGCTCTCCTGGGTATATCCCTGCTGCCGCCGCAACTCGCGGATGCGCAGTCCAAATCGTTCCAGGATGTCGGCTCGTTTTCCCATGCCCCCATTGGAATGTTGACAATAAGTATCGCTCTACGGACTATGAGTAGCATTTCGATTTGATGACGATGCGTATCGCACAGCGGCCGAATGGTGGTCACTTTCGACACATCACAGCTGCCGTGACCTACCAAGTTGATCGCGACTTAGCGGACTCGAACCGGGCGGTCGGGTCGGGAAGGAGAATGCTAGATGAGCGACCGGTACTGGTATCAGGATGGAATGCACGTTCTGATGGTTACATTCGTCGCCGGGATATTACTTTGGATGCTTTTCGAACGAGCCAACAGAGTTGAGCCAGCCGTCGTTGAACCGACAATCGTGGGGCAATTGCACAAACCTCTCTTCGGTTCACCGAGCTTGGAGATCAAGGTTTGGCATCAGTACCCGGCAGCACTGCGAAACGTAGTTTTGTTCGTGCAACTAACAGAGGATCCGGCGAAGACGCCGGACTCGTGGCAGAAACGGGAACACAGCTTTGAAAGTTGGGCTCCCAATAAGGACCAAAGTGTTTCCTTCACCTTTCCACTTCAGAAGTACGAACCGAATGAGGAGATCCACATCGCGATCGTGCTCGGTGGCAAAACGATTAAGCCCTACATCGAGTCCTTCACCTGGCAAGGAACAAACTGGAAGACCAAGGAATAGAGAGGCTGGCTTGGACCTCTCTCTGCATTCAACGGCTTATGTGAGCTCATAACGCCACTCGACTACTAAAAGGTCGAGTGGCGTTTTCTTTTTCAATCGTCCTTCTGCGGGAGAACACTGATGACAGCATCACTCTTTGATGAGATGGGCACGAACTCATCTACCGGTGGGGCGGCAGCGGAACGGCTGCGCGGCACGATGGCGGCGGCGCGGTTGAGCTTCACGTGGCTCGGAACACGCAAGTCCTTGACGGTCGAACAGAAGAACCAGGCCGCGGATTCATTCGGGGCCGAAGGCAGGTTTTTATCCGCGGGCAAGAAGTTGTTGGATACGACTCATCCTGCTTTCAAGGCGGTGACCTCGATCAAAGGTCGCTGCCAGAGCTATTGGCGAGGCGTCTCGCTGCCCTATCCGGAAGCGGGCATTCGGCTCATTCCGCAGCGGACGATCAGCGAATTCGATCGGCAGATCGCCAGTTTCCGCGATGAACTGCTCGAAGCTGTGGAAGAGCTGGATCGTCACTACGGTGAACTGCGTACGGCAGCGCGACGACGATTGGGCGAGTTGTTCGATGCTGCCGACTATCCGGCGACGTTGGTTGGACTGTTTGGGATCGAACACGAGTACCCGTCTGTGGAACCGCCCGACTATCTGCGTCAGCTCAATCCGGAGCTTTACGAGCAGGAATGCCAACGCGTGCAGGCACGGTTCGACGAAGCCGTGCAACTGGCCGAGCAAGCCTTCACTGAAGAACTGTCGCGGCTCATCGAACATCTCGGCGAACGGCTGAGCGGTGATACCGATGGCAAACCCAAAGTCTTCCGCGACTCCGCGGTCAGCAACCTGTCCGAGTTCTTTACGCGGTTCGGTAGTTTGAATGTCCGCTCGAATGCGCAGCTCGACGACTTGGTTCAACGAGCGCAGCGGTTGCTGAATGGCGTCGAGCCACAGCAACTGCGGGACAACGCGTCGCTCCGTCAGCGGCTGGCATCGCAGTTGTCCGGCGTGCAATCGTCGCTCGACGGCCTGATGGTCGATCGACCCCGCCGCAACATCTTGCGACGGCCTCGCTAGGAGAACGATGTGGAACTGCTGATTGAATCGAACGGCCATACCCGTTGTGTGTACGCCGAAGACATCGACCTGAGTGAACTCGGCCAAGTGACCATTCGGCGCGGTTCTCATGTTGAACCCACCACAGGCGGCCAATGGACGGCGGACCTCTCGCCTGTCGGCGGTCCGCTTCTGGGACCGTGTGCAACGCGGAGCGAAGCACTCACTGCCGAGGTGACTTGGCTGCGGACCAACTGGCTCACGTCGTCTACTTAGACAATGACTTGGAATGTGCTTCGCGCGTGCGAGGCGGTTTGTGTTTCTTCACGACCGCCTCGCAGGGCGGTCGTGTCCTTTACCTCTGGAGACTGACCATGCCCTTGTGTAACTCACTTCAAGAAGACCTGGATCGAGATGTGGCCCTGGCCACGGGTGAAGACCTCAGCGTAATCCGCACTCGCGGTTTCTCACTGCTCAACCCGGACGCTGATTTCGATCCCGAGCCGGATCAGCTCACGCCACAGATCGTCGACTGGGATGACCTGGAGCAGGATCGCTCCGCGGACGTGGCGTGCGTACCACTGACGTCTTTCCGTTGGGTGGGTTGAAGTAGCCAACTTTCAGGCAAGACGACGACGTCTCGCGCGCCTGGATGCGGATTGCGAGCGGTACGTCGCGTTTTGCGGACTCGGCAGTCTGGTTGCCTTCTTCGTGCTGGGCTGGCCCGCGCTGATGGCGTGGGTCGGCCTGGCCTGGGCAATGCAGCAATACCGTCAGGCAATGCGAAGGACCGTGCATCATCGGTCCGGCTCAAAATCTTATCCCAATCATCCTCGCTCACGGAGACATCGTGATTGAATTAACCCGTCAACAGGTTCTGGTTCTACGCAGTACGATTCGTCAGGCACTGGGCCTGACAGGTTCTCACCGTTCAACCTGCTGCGTAACCTTCAAAACTACGCCAGAGGAACTGTCAATCTCCGCTCGGCACGGCGAGGTCGCCATTACATGGCGCATCTCAGGTCAATATCGCGCCGAGTGTTTTGCACTGCCAATCGAAGCGATGGCGATCTGCGAAGGACGCCAGCAGGACATGGTCTGCATTGAGCGGGTGGGAGAAACGGCGACTCTACGATGGACTGATGCGGCCATCCCTCAAACGGCCGAATACCCCCTGATTGAGCCCATTGCGATGCCGGAGGATGTGAGTGATTTCGTGGCCGTGGAGCACGAGTTCCTGAGTGCGATGGGTGAGGCCAGTGCCACGACCGAGAGCGGCTCGTTGCGATACGCCCTGAGCTACATCCGGCTGCGTGGAAGCGATGGTCAGATCGCCGCGACGGACAGTCGGCAGGCATTGCTTCAGTCCGGTTTTCACTTTCCCTGGGCCGATGCCGTTCTGGTTCCCGCTACGGCGGCTTTCACCACACGGATAATCAGCCGAGCTGAGGCAACATCGCTGACAAGAACAGACGACTGGGTGTTCGTGCGAGCCGATGCTTGGACCATCGCGCTGCAAATCGAAAAGCAGCGTCGCTTTCCGGACATCGACGCCCAGTTGCCCGCGATCACCGCCGCGACGACGGTGTTGCAGCTCGCAGAGAACGACGCGGGTTTCCTGATTTGTGCGGCGAGTCGATTGCCTGGTGCTGACGACTCCACTGCACCAGTCACACTGGACTTGAATGGCACCGTGATCGTGCGAGCCAAGTCCGAAGAACACTTATCGGCCACCGAGCTACTGCTGAGCAACTCACGAAAGCGGGGCCAGGAGCTTCAGGTGAGTACCGATCGGGATTACCTCAAGCGGGCTGTTGAACTGGGCTTTCGCGAGATCCATCTGCGCGATGCAGACCTGCCCGCCTATTGCCGCTCAGACCGTCGCGCCTACATCTGGGCTCTGCTCGGCAAGGACGCTGTGCTCAAGCGAGACAGCGAAGCAACACGGATTCAATCGCCCCTTTCCGGGAGTACCACTCAGGGGACATCTGGGGAAACACTGCCCGCTCCAGTCGCAATTTCAGGTGCGACACCGTTCCCCATGAATCGTACTGCACCAACGGCCTCCCAAGACAATCAGAGGGAAACTCAGCCAAAGAGCACCCAACCCGAAGCCATGTCTCTGGCGGATCTGATTACAGAGGGTGAGGCACTGCGGATGACACTTCGGGCAGTGCTGTCCAAGACCAGAGTCTTGATCTCGGGTCTGAAGCAACAACGACGACAGTCCAGAACACAGCGAACTGCACGTCGTCCGCTGCGGGCCGTCCAAGCGTCAGAAGGCTAACTGGGTGGAACGTCATCCCTCGCGTCGTCAGTCACCCACCTCACCGGAGGGCATTTCATGTTCACCTCTCGCGAACTGGCCACGGCACTCGCCGCTTTGGCCTACTGGAAAGACGAGATCACACAGAGCGGCGACTTCTCTGCGCGTCCTTATCTGAAGCTCGTTGGCATGTCGGGTATTCAACCACTGACGGCCGACGAGATTGAGCTGTTGTCTGTGAAGTTGCGTCGTCTCGCAGGCAGCGAGTCGCAATGACCACCGCATCAACCATTTCCTGATGAACTCTGAAAGGACAGTCAATTATGCCGTTGCGCGTAAATATCGGCTTGTCGAAGAAGGTCGGATTACCCGAGTACGGCTCGCTGGGTGCCAGTGCCAATCTAGAACTCGAACTGGACTCCGGCGCCGCCAACGACCCAGAACGGCTTCGGCAGCATGTGCGACACCTGTTCGGCCTCGCTAAGGCATCTGTGGAGGAAGAACTGCATCAGCAGCAAGCGGTCTTGCCGAACGCCGGCCGAAAGAGCCATCGTGAAAATCCGCGAGTCAGTCAGGGCAATACTGCGTCTGATGGACAGCGCCCATTGGGGCGCGCCAGCGGCCGGGTGGCGACCCAATCACAAGTGAGAGCAATCAAAGCTATCGCCAACCGTCTCCGGTTGGATCTCGCATTGCAGTTGGAACAGTATGGTGTTCGCGACGCCGATGAGCTCAGTGTCCAGCAGGCATCAGAGCTGATTGACGATCTCAACGCCCAACCCGCGGGCGCTGGAGGCAGTCGATGATTGCACCGGCCGACAACAAGCAGTCGGTCAAGCAATTATTAACTCGCCGCGACTATATCAGCTACTCGGCCATCAGCACTTATCAGCAGTGCCCTCTCAAGTACTATTTCAAATATATCAAAGGACTAGACGAGAAGTTCACGACCGCGAGCCTTGCATTGGGCGGCGCCATTCATCATGCCGTTGAGTTTCACTTCAACGAACTGATGGCCGGGAATCGACCTCCGGATCATGACACGCTCCTGAGCGCGTTTTGGGAAGGCTGGCAGTCGCGGTGTAACGCTACTGCGATTCGATTTGGCCGAGGCCAGGATCTCGACTCGATTGGCAAGACAGCCGACCGCGTCATCGACGCCTTTCGAGCGAGTAGTTTCGCCCAGCCAATGGGTAGGATCCTCGGCGTCGAGGAAGAACTACGGGAGCCTTTAATCCCCGGCTTGCCCGACATTCTGGGACGCGTAGATCTGATCATCGAAACGACCGAGGCGCTGCGAATTATCGACCTCAAGACGGCGAGATCACGGTGGTCTCCAGGGCAGGCCGAGCGGGCTGGGGAGCAACTGATACTCTACGCCGCGCTCGCGAAGGAGCTGGCACCGCATAAGCGGATCCAACTGGAGTTTGCCGTCATCACAAAAGCGGTGGCGCCCACCGTGGAGTGCCTCCCAGTGATGTTGAACCACGCACGCCTGGAGCGCACGCAACGAGTGATGCAGCGCGTTTGGTCGGCTGTTGAATCACAATTGTTTTACCCGGCCCCGTCTCTCATGGCTTGTCCCAGTTGCTCATTCCGGGACGAGTGCGAGGCGTGGCAAGGCTGACCCTTAACCCGGAGGCAGAACATGTCGCTATTGGTGATCTGCGTTTTCGTCGCTCTGACGATCAACGCCTACAAGACCGGTAAGCGGGCCGGATCGCAAGGCGGGTTTCGGGCCGGCTGGCGGCGTGGCAGGGGCTCGGACAAATAGTCGGAAACCCATCCGGGAGTACGGGAAGCACCCGTGGCAAGGGGCGTATCGGGGCGGGCACCAGAGCCCGCCCCGAGGTGGCCTTTCCCTTAGCTATCAGAGAACCGGCAAACTTCACTGGCCATGTTTCCGTCGCCTCAAATCACTCGCAGGCACCGGCAGCCACCTTCGCGCGACCCCGCCTTCCACAGAGGGAGCGACAAGGCTCAGCACTCCTCTCCGCCGCCGGGAGCTGATGCCGCTCACGAGCCGGTGCGGCTCCTTCACACTTCAACATCGCAAGGTCGAGGTACACCGCGTTGGTGCGATGACCGAGTTGCGGCCACTGGCGAGCGGTTCCCAAGGGGCGTTTGGAAGCGATTATGGCCACCCCGGTCATTGGAAATTTGCATATCCTCTCCATTGTGAAAAAAATGGCCGCCCAAATCCTGATTTCCCTGCCTGACGACGCGACATTCCACAGGGCCGGGCGGCGGGACCGTTCCGAAGCGGCCGGATACTCGTCCTAAACCGGACGATATGTGTGTAGGGTGGCGCGTAAGTCGTGGGTACCGTAGTACCTCAGTGACTTCGACGGGACTTCATCAGAGCCTGCTCGGGAAGGCCGCTTCAATTCCCGTAATCGACCGCGCCGCATGTGAGTAGCTTTTGGAGGTCCGGCTCGGTCAACCGGCAGTTTTCTCTGCCCAGATTACTCGTAGGCACTGGCAATAATCCTCGCGCGACACCGTAGTTTACGCGAGCTTGGCGGCAAAAGATCAGTGGTCCTCTCCTCCACCGGAAGCTGACGCCGCTCCTGAGCCGGGGGGCGACTCCTACCACTTCGACCTTGTAGAACGAAGGTGCATCGTGCCGTTGTGGGGATCGAACTGCGACCACTGGAGACGTCCTGGATGAGTGTTCGAAGGCGGTTATGGCAACGCTGGTCATCAGAAACAGACCCATCCTCTCAGTTGTGAAAAGCTGCGGTCGTCCAAATGCTGATTTCCCACGTGACTACGTTCGATTCAGCAGGGTTTCAGCGGTGAGAACGCCTTGGGACAACCGGTGCCATCCTGAATTGGACAGAGCTTGCGTCAGGGGGGGCGCGTAAGGCGGGGGTACCGTGGCCCCTCAGCGATGTGGCTGCGACGTTCGTCAAGGGCTCGCGGAAAAGGTGCCTCAATGCCCAGCAATAGATCTCGCTTCGTTTGCCAAACGGTACTGGAATTCGACCTCGCGACGCCGGCCGGGGCCAGGACAGATCCTACGCTCAAGTCCCGTCAGGTGCCCCCGCCACCGGACTCTCAATAGCCCGGGACGTCGCCCCAACTGCGAGGCCATCGACTGCTGCGCTCGCCGGAAATGATCGTCGCAGTACGAAATTGGGCGAGCGGGTATCACGGCCCCGGTTCCATATGCCCGCAGACCCCGCACCTCACTTCCGCTTCATTCTCTGGAAGATCGTTCCTGCTCGTTGGCGTCGTCCTAGTCGAGACCGACATAGCTTCGGAACGTGCGCGCAACAGCATCGTTTGCAGGTGGCGTTCCAGATGGGAACCGAAAACTCGATGCCGCGGAATCCTGTCTCGACGATGTCGCTTACGGAATTTGCCTCTCTCTGCCGAGGGGAATCACAAAGGGAACTGAATGACGCTCCATCGTGCTGTCAAGGAACTCAATTCGACGTACGGTCCAGCACGTTGCGTTTGCTGCATTGTCGCGGCGTCAAGCCCATTTGTGTATGGCTTGCTCCAATCAATAGGCTAATACCCGCTACCCCGAACACCGTTCGATTTCAAATCTGGCAACCGTACCTGGCCGTGCAAGCTCAACCCGAGCGATACGCCTCTGCTTCGATGACAGGGATGCCGAGCGATACCAAAGGACCCTGGCCTCTTCGCCGTCGAACGGTCAGTAGTCCTTGAGCTTCTAGTTCAACGAGTGCGCGATAGACCATCCCACGGCCTATTCCGAACTCAGTCAGCGTCCTCGGAGTTAGGAGGAGATGATCTGACCTGCTCAATCGCAGACTCAAGACCAGAAGCATTGCGACGGTTGCCAAAGGGCCTTTACCCGGCAGCGCTGCCGCTGCTCTGAATAGGGAGTTGAACTGCTCGATGTCAACGACCGTCTTTTCCGTCGCGGTTGTGCTGCTGGCGACGCAACTTCGGTTCATAAGATCCATTCAAAACTCTCTTGCTCGGCATTTGCATATCGACCTACCACCTCACACGAATGCGGCTCCAAAGATCACATTCCTCGTGGCAACGCACTCTCCACCGCTGCCCATGCTGCTTCTCGTGTCACCTCTCCAAAGTCTTTGGCTCCTGCGGGCGGGAGACATGAGATAACAGGTCCGCGATCTTGCCAGCCCGATCGTGACTCCCGAATGGACGATACGATCCGGCGTGCCTCATCTTGAGCGTCTCGGTCAAGTGCGATCACAATAGGGCGATTACCGAAATGACGGTCCAACATTTGTCGTTGACAATTACTGATTGCTTTACCGAATAAGGCCACTGCATGACTGCCAAGTCGCCATACGTCCGTTGGTCCCTCAACGACTATGATCGGGCCGGTCGTATTTACAGCTTGCGGAAGTCCATAGAGCAAGTGGCTTTTACGCATGCCCTTCATGCTAAGATATTTGGGGCTCGAATCCGTCGATTGGATCACCCTCGCTTGCCACCCTGCAAGACATGTGACAGGGGGCGAGCGAAAAGCCAACTGATAGTCATATACCGGAATCAGCAGACGTTGGAACAGCTTCGGTGAGGAATTCGGAGCGAATAAACAATAAGTAACTCCCCAGTAGCCAGAGATTTCCTGGGGCTCGAAGCCACGGCGAAGCAGATAATCGCACGCTGTCGATGATAAGGCGTCCTGAAGTGGGAACGAAGGAGGCAGGGCTACTACCGGACGTTCCGAATGGGCGGGTACAGTTGCTTCTGTCGACGGTAACGGGGTTCTATTTAATCGCTGGCGTTCGCGATAACCGAATGGAAACAACATGTCGACCAGCTTCTTCTGATGGTAACGGGAATCGATACACTCTTCATTGAAGCAGTGGGCGAGATATAGGTGGTCATCTCCATCATCTCCCTGCACATTAAACATGTGGTTGATGTAAAGCCGTTGACGAGTGTCGTCACAAAAGGGACACGAGACGCGGTAGTATTCACCTGGATGGAGCGGTGGGCTGTCCATGCGGCCGCGGCGAAAACAGCTTACTTGAGTCGCTGGCACATATGGTTCACCCGCATTGCTGATGAGCACCTGGCGAAACGCTCGAACCAGGGCATTGTACAAAATGGAATTCAGTGGTTCTGACATGGTTTGGCTCTTGGAAACACGTGTCGGGGCGTCAAGCGTGGCTTGGCCTCGCCGGTGAGTAGCGCCTTAGATGCCCTAGGTCGCGGACTGCTCCGAAGACAATCTAGATGGGTCATTGGACACATTTAGATTGCACATTGGACTTTGTCCGAACAACCTAGGGCACCTAGGACAAATGGAAACAACATAAAGAGACAACCAGACTTACGTTGTCTCAGGGTTCATCCCGCGATCCGGCGGCGGGGAGGCATCCGGGGACGATGACGACAATGTCTCTTCGACTCTTCGGCGATGTCGGTTAGCGGGGGGATAGAGTTCCTGCCGAAACGGCGACTGGTATCGCTGGTGGCGGTAATCCTGGTCCGGGTTGACCAGTACAGTCGGCAGACATCCGATGCCGTTGTAATAGTAATATCGGCGTGAGGCCGTAGTTTCCCGTTCCCGTGCTACTCCTGGAACTCTCGCGATTTGCTTTCCGAACTCGCTTTTTGCTTTGGGCATCTTGCCGCACTCGTCACAAAAGCCGCGATAGGCCCTGTAAAGAGTGTCGACGAGTATGCTCAGCCCGGGTCCGCGTTCGCAGCACTCATCTAGAAACTGCTGGAACGGATCAGAGTCGTGGCGGTGTCCACCTTTCACGCCTTCGCAGACGTCACAACGTGTGAACGTATCGTTGACTGTCAGTCTTCGAGCACCCTCGAGTGCCCAGTTCAGCACTCCGGGCAATTCTTCAGCGACAATACGTCTCGCCCGGTGACGATCAATTCGATCGGCCATGAACTGAATGAAGAAGGGAATGACCAGCATTCGCCTCCAGAGGCCATCCGATGTGTCCGAGAATGGGGGCAGGTGATTGGTCGCAAAAATGAGCTTCGCGGTCGGATACATGCTCACCGGCGGTTTGTGCTTGCGGTTGATCTGAATGGGTTCTCCTGATACGAGTTGTTTGAGAATTCCTTCATGAACTCGGGGCATCCGTTGCATGTCCGTCGCGATGTTGGCCAGCTTTCCAATCATTTCGGCGTTGCGAAACTCGCCACCGAAAGCATCCAGCGGGACGTGAGAGACGTTGCGTTTTCCCAGCAGCGCGCTCAGAACCTCCAAGATGACCGACTTTCCGTTAGAGCCATCACCGATCAAAATCAAAAACGTCTCGAAACGATGGTTTGCAGAGAGTAGGCAGTAGCCGAAAAACTCTTGCAGGACATCAATCCGGTGGTCCGCTGGAGATGTCGTCGCCAAGATTTCAGTCAATGTGTGCAACCACAGCGGACATAACGCGGGTGCAATATATTGGTAGGGCAGTCGCGGTACCTCGAACATTGCGGGCGTAAGCGGATACACCTGAATTGTCGAATCGTGGCAACCTATTGCTGCAACATCGATAATCCCGTTTTCTGTCCCAATAACTTGGCATTCTCGGATCTGTTGCTCGGTTTCATCTATTATATGAAGCGGTGGACGCAATTCATTCGCATCGAGCTGAACGAGACCTTTGATAACCATGACGACACTACTCACAAAAGTTTTTGTCAGGGGCGTCTCTCCACCGACCTCCAGGAGAATTCGGACTACTTTCTCTTCAAACGCCCGGCAGATGTCCCAGAACTGTCCGTTCCACAGATAGAAGTCGTCCATGTGATATCTGACAGGGGGTGAAGATATGGCTTGCTCTCCGTTCTGCTCCCGCACGGTTTGCAAGTGGGCCAGCACCATGCGGGCTGCATCTTGGGGGCTCGCGTGGCTGTTCGTTTCGGGTACTGCTGTATTTCGACGAATCTGCGCCGCAAGGGATCTAGATGATTCACCTTGAATTCCATTATTCGAGAGCCATTGTCGTATGCGGTTCGCAGCTTCCTGCGCTGCTGCCGGACACACTATGCCTGCCGTTGCAATAGCGAAGCTCGTCGCCTGACCGATAGCTGCAAGATCAGTGCGGCTGATTGAAGTATTCAAGATCGCTTCAAATGGATTGTCAGAACGGACGCAGCTATCTTGAGCCTCGAAACTCCATGTGGTTGGCGAATCAAGAATAAGTTCCAGAAAGAACTGGGAGATCTCAGTCGGAGCCGTGACTACATTCTGCCAACCGCTGATCGTGATTTGCTGACAACTGGTACAAAATGCCCGCAGTTCCTCACGAACCCGTAGTTCCGACAAGTGCCTCAACTCAAGCGGTATCTGTTGACCGTTTCCCGCTAGAACAATCGTTGTGCGATTGTCAGCGATAATGTTTGGGTTAGAATTTGTCATCAGTAGGGATACTTTCTTCTGAAGATGTGAGGCCCGCCGATGTCCGTCGGTGGGCCTCATGCTTGTGCGGCTGACTAACTGCCGCTGTCTGGGAGAACGAACATGCGAGCTTGTTGGCCGTGTGGCCCGCGCAGCACCACTACGCGGCTACCCGGCGGCATGCCTTGCGCTTTCAATTCACGAATTGAGGCGAGTCGTTCTCGTTTCTTCGCGTTGGGGTGGCGAGCAAACCATTCGCGGTCTGCGCTCGCGTCAATGCGGCAGGACTCTTGGGCTGCAATCGCGTCGAGTGGTGGATCACCAAGTTGAAGGTGGAGGTCTGAGCCCACTTGGTATTGTCGGGTTTGATTTCCTAGGACCATGTACAGGTTTCCTTTCTTTGAGGGACCGAACCGGGCAGTTTGCACCACATATGCAATTGCCCCTGTTGCTCCGCCTTCTGCTCCCGAGCGCATAAACAGAAGCAGAAGAGAGAAGTTCTCGGCGGAGCATGCGTTGATTCGTCGCGTGACTGCGTGCTAATTGCCGTCGCGGGGCGATAGCATCTGAGTGAGCTCAGCAGCGGCACGATCTGCGCGTTTGCAGTACTCGCGGGACGAGTCTGCTTCAACCGCATTGTCTGCCACAGAAGCAGCCGTGGTTGCAGCGAAGAAGCGAGCCAAGGATTCGCGCGTCGTGAATCGCTTACCTCCAACGAGGCAAGTCTCAAGGCGCACTCCGCGTACGCCTCGTCGCCACCAACGATTTACGGTGCTCACATGAGGCTGTCCGGGAGCCTGTTGAGCCGCTTGTCGCAGCGTGAGCGGAGTTTCGAGAGAGAGATCAACCATAGTACCTGCTCGTGATGTGACATGAAGTGCGTCAAATCGCAGGTCTGTTGTCTCATTTGCCTTTGCCGGAGTTCTACCTGAGCACTGCCGGAGCAAGAGATTTTTTTACGAATTATTGACCTTCGAGCACCGATTCTAGGTACCAAGAGATGCCGTTAATGCCCCCCTGAAATCGCAGCGAACTTCTGGCCATTGCATTGTTCAGATCGAATAATGTGACACTCGCTTTTTTACAGTCATCGAACGGGCACTCAATGGAATCTGGCCAAGAACGAGCTTGGAAGGATCGAAGTATGCTGACTTGATTTCCTGTTGTGGACTTATATGTGTGAATCAAGTCTCCGGCGAGATACAGTTTTTTACTCGCTTCATCCCAGCGTGGAGTAATCCGCTCTCCGGCCAAGGCCGCGAGTCCTAGTTCGATAGCGTGCCAACCCCAAAAATGTTTGAAAGTCAGCCCGGCGAAGTACTGACATTCTCGTCCGTTGAGCACGCTTTGCGCCGGAAACAGTGCCGCATCCGATTGGCCGAGTTGGGCTATCAGCTCTGTTATTAGCCGGGCGTGACGCCACTCCCAGTTGGGAGGAACAGGATTCTTGAATTCGAGCGTCCCACAGCGTGGTCGGTTCGGTTCGTTGGTGCCATCCGGAAAGTAGCCCTGCACGATCTGAGGTGTTCCGTCAGACCATGACTCGTCAGATCCGTCTGCGATAACCAGCCCAAGTCGAAACCAAGGGCTAAGTCCTGGATGGCATTGGTCGAGAAAATCCATGTTGTATTGTCGCGCCGCGAGGAGACGTTTTTTCAGTTCTTCACATACCATTTCGTCCCGGTCTCGTATGAAAACGAGATCCCAACGGTCTAGGCAACTCTTGGCGACTAGAGCCAGGCGATCGCTGTCCTCTCGAAGCCTTTCGCTAGCTCTTGCAGCACTTGATTGAAGCCGCATCAGTGCGGCCTCAATTTCGGTGTTCGGGCCGCAACCATCAGCAGACAATAGAATCAATGCCTGCGTCAGTCGGATACCCAACTCGTAGGACGAGATTTCATTCAGCGTTGGCATGACTGAGTTCCTTCTTACCGGGGACTAGCCGCAGCGGGAGACAATGTCGATGGCTTTTGCACGGTCAAGGTCGGCATAGACCTGCGTGACGTCACATTGCTTGTGCCCCAAGATGAGTTGGGCAGCGTCAAGGCCATGTTCTTTCCGGGTCCTTGTTGCACAGGAGTGTCGGAGCTGGTTCGGGTGCCAAGCGGGTACGCCAGCCTTCTTGATGCCGTATGTAATTGCGCGGCGGTACGCGCCGACATTAAAGCGATCCCTCTTCGGACGACGTGGTTGTTTCAGCGGTACTCGCGATTGTTGGCTCGGCGTTATCGGCGTTTTTCGATTGCGCCGTCGTTCGGCGTGGCGATCTGCTTCCGCTTCTGCCGGCGAGAAGCAAAAGGAGTCCGGTGCACGATCAAGAAAGGGCGTAAGGATTTTCTGTGCCTGCGGACCGAGATAGATTTCGCGGTTTCGCCCGCGATACTTAGTTTTGTGTTTGCTGGGGCGAAAGATCCACACGTTCCCTGATCGGTCGATGTCGCAAGGACGCAGTTGGATCACCTCGC
The DNA here is from genome assembly GCA_964386705.1 of uncultured Planctomycetaceae bacterium. GTDB lineage: Bacteria > Planctomycetota > Planctomycetia > Planctomycetales > Planctomycetaceae > AM-0621. The sequence goes on along the minus strand of CAYLTY010000171.1, from coordinate 816 downwards.
CCGGACGAGCTCCCGTAAGTCGCTGGAGGGTGATCATCGCGGCTACCTGTTTGGAAACGACTGGAAGCACGGGCTCAACATGCTCATCGGGGACGGGCTCAACTGCTTCAGCTTCTCGTGCGGCCGTACGGCCCTGCTTTAGTGGACCAACCGCTCTCAGTGCATACAGCACATCTGCTCCGAGTAGCTCGTTCTCGACTCCCCACTTAAACACGCGTCGCAGGCGGTTCACTTGCCGATTGATGTGCTGACGGCACCACCCATTGTCGATCATGCGTTGCCGCACAGCCTTCAGTGACCGGGGGCCGAATTCTTTGACGGCGGTGCGAGAATACAACTCATGAAGCGGGCGAATTGCCTCTTTAAGGCACGTGTATTCGCTAGTCGTTTCGCCATCATTTGCATAGTACGAAGCTGCGTGTCGCAGAAAGCCTACGCACAGTTCCGCGACCGTTAACTCGGAAACGGAATTCTCTGAGGGCAACATGCGGCCATTCGCGATCCATTCGGCAATGAGCCGGTCGTACTCCGTTTTGCTTTCGGGAGACTGCCATGCGCCGAGGTAGAAATCACGGCCGTTGAGAGTCACCACTGCTTTGCCAGAGGGCTTGTGGTGGCGATAGGACGGCAAACGATAGGTTGGCATTGAAGGCTCCTGGAAACCACGAATCCGGTAAGTACCGAAACCATCATGGGTTCCAGAGCCTGCTACCCCACATTGGGACAGGAGCACAACTTGTGCGTGCGGCTGGACTTAGGAAAAGTACACCCCGCTGGGCTCGAACCAGCAACCTTCGGTTCCGTAGACCGATGCTC
>CAYLTY010000170.1:0-18466 GCA_964386705.1 uncultured Planctomycetaceae bacterium | reverse complement strand
GACACTTTTGCAACCATCCACACATTGCTTTGACAGCCGTGAACTCGGTTCTCTTCCGTCTTCAGACTCTCGGGCATGCTGGGCAGCTCACCCCCCAGATCGATCAGGTAATCGCAGCGCGATTCCCAGTCGCCCAAGTCCTCAAACTCAGCGATCAGATCTTCGATGCTCATGGATGATGACGAACTCACGGGATCAGCCTTTTCCTCAGCGAGGATTTTCGACAGAAAGTGTTGCGTAAATTGTTCAAAACCTCTGCCTGAATTCTAGGGACCGCTCAAAGGGACGCAATCGCGGCTTCCAAAATCCCGCTTTGACAGCTTCTTCCAGCGTAGAATCCGCAGATTTGCAGCCCGGACCGCGCATTGTCGCTACGGAAACCGGGCAGTATCGTTCGCCCATTCAACCGTTTGGACCGCTCATCACATGCCTCGAAAGGATCTCACGTGGCAGAGAATGTTGTCATCATCGGGTCTGGCCCGTCAGGATTGGCCGCCGCCATCTATGCCGCCCGAGCCAATCTGAATCCGCTTATGATTGAGGGAGAAGGCTCTCAGGAAAACTGGGACTTGGGGCGCCCGCCACTCGGCCAGTTGATGATCACGACCGAAGTCGAAAACTACCCCGGTTTTCCCGCCGGTAACATGCAAGCGTACCTGGATGCGTCGATCGACAAGGATCGCCGCACGTACATGGCTCCCCATAGTGGTCACGGCGTCAGCGGCCCCGAACTCATGGAATTGATGCGCCAGCAGGCTGTCAACTTCGGCACCCGCATCGTCAGCGAAGACGTCACCGAAGTCGCCCTGTCACAGCATCCGTTTAAGCTGAAGACGTCTGGCGGGCAGTCGATCGAAGCCCTGTCAGTCATCATCGCCACCGGCGCACGAGCGAATTATCTGGGACTCGACTCCGAAAAGGCCTTCAAGAATCGTGGCGTCTCCGCTTGCGCCGTTTGCGATGGAGCTCTGCCGCGTTTTCGCAATAAGGCGCTGGTCGTCGTCGGCGGCGGCGACAGTGCGATGGAAGAGGCTTCCTATCTCACAAAGTTTGCTTCCAAGGTCTACATCGTCCATCGCCGCGATGCGTTCCGGGCGAGCAAGATCATGGCTCAGCGCGTCATCGAGAACCCGAAGGTCGAAGTGAAATGGAACTCGGTCGTGGACGAAGTCCTGGGCGATGATGCCAGCGGCGTTACCGGAGTACGACTCCGGAATGCCAACGATGCCAACAAGAAAGAAACCGTGGAGTGCACCGGCTACTTCGCCGCTATCGGCCACACTCCGAATACGGACTTCTTGAAAGGACAACTCAAGACCAACGAGAAGGGTTACCTCGTCTGGACGACTCCTCAGCGCACGAACACCAGCATTGAAGGTGTTTTTGCGGCAGGCGACGTTGCAGACGACTACTACCGCCAAGCCATCACCGCTGCCGGTACAGGCTGCATGGCCGCCCTCGACGCCGAGCGCTGGCTCGCCGCCAAGGGTTTTGAATAGCCAACTCCGCGAACGCAATTCCCGTTCGCGGCAACTTTACCGCAAAACGAAAGAGCCAGAGGTACATCACCTCTGGCTCTTTTCGTTAACAGTCAGTCCCCGTCATCGGATCACGTTCCATTTAGTGCGGCGAGCAACGCAGCACTTAATACGTACGTCTCATCGATCACCTCAATGCTGACCGTCGTATCTGCTCCACCACCCTTGGCAGCGAGGTCAGTGCCGCCCTGGCCGCCCAGGTAGTCGTCACCCTGCTGTCCGAGCAGAACGTCAGCATTCAAACCACCCACCAGGACGTCGTTACCGTCGCCACCGATCAAGGTATCCCGACCGCCTACTGACGGAGCACCTGCGCTGTCACCGTGGACAAAGTCGTTACCATCACCGCCAGAGATCAGGTCGTTATCAATACCACCTGTGATCGTATCATCACCATCTCCACCGAGGATGGTGTCATCTCCGGAACCACCACCAATCACGTCATTGCCATGATCACCCAGGAGGCGATCATGACCACCATCTCCGCTGATGGTGTCATCGTTGCGACCACCATCGACGGTATCATTGCCTACACCGCCTGACATCGCGTCGGAACCAAGTCCTCCCGACAGCGAATCATTACCAACCTCACCGGCCATGGTATCATTACCAAAGCCGCCGACAGCGGTATCGTTGCCGTCTCCACCCGACAGTGAGTCGTTGTCGAGGCCACCATCGAGCGAGTCGTTGCCGGCACCGCCGTTGATGGTGTCGTTCTCGCTGCCCCCGGCGATGCTGTCATCCCCGGCATCACCGTTGATGAAGTCAGCCCCTGTGCCGCCATCGACAGTATCATTCCCGGATCCAGCGGTGATAATGTCCTGACCAGCATCACCGTTGATGATTTCGGCGGAAACGCCGCCCTTCAGAACATCGTCTCCGTCACCACCGTTGAGACGTATCCCCAGTTGCCCGTACTTGGCTCCGGTAGCATCAATCAGATCGTTACCAGCATCGCCGTTGATTGTCAGCAATCCGACACTGAGCTTACTCAAATCACCGATCGTGATGGTGTCATCACCGCCTCCACCACCGACAGTGACCGACGGTGCTGCTTCCTGGACGGTCAACGATTGCGAGCCTTCCGTGACCGTCAAGAAACCTTCGAAGCTGGCCCCGACAGACAGCGTATTGCCAGCGGTGGACCCTAGAATCTGAACTCCGTCCTGTCCGTCGCCGCCGTTAACCGTGTCATTGCCCTGGCCCAGTCCCTTCCAGACCAGAGTGTCATCACCAGCGCCACCGATCATCGAATCATTGCCGCCCTGGCCTTGCAGGAAATCGTCACCATCTTGTCCGTCGATGGTGTCGTTTCCGGAGCCACCATAGACCGAGTCATTCCCCCCACCAGCTTGAATGAAGTCATCACCAATTCCGCCCGTGATGACGTCTGCTGAATCCGCGGCAAAAAGCGTATCCGCGCCATCATCTCCATTGATCGTGTCCTGCTGTGGCCCAAGATTCACGACTGGCGGCGGCGAGGGTGGAGGCGGAGGCGGAGTGACATTACCAATCGCTCCCGTCACGGCCTGCACAATCGCGGTCCGAAGTTGATTCGGATTAGTAGAATCAATCTGAAAATAGAGCGGCTGATTCGGAGCGATGTCGTCCCCCGACGGACCGGGAGTGATACCACTCTCTATGGTGCTTGTGCCACGATTGATCGCACCGGTCAGGGTGGCTAGTGCTGTCAGTTCAACAGCAGTATTGGTTCCGAAGAATGCAGGATCATACAAGCCAATGACCTCAACGTTGTCGGCGATCAATTCATTCAGTGTTGCTTGAATGGTCGCCTGATTGCCGCCTGCCGGTGATTGGGTACCCAGAAAAGTGCTCGCGGGCACTGATGAGCCATTTACGCCTGTGTATGTAGTAGCATTATCCGCCTGAAACACAAAATTACCACTATCGCTGGCTACTAGCACGATGTGTCTGGCACCAGGCCTGAGACCAATGCCGTCCGTTGCCGAAGCAACTGGAGCCGTTGGTGAAAGTACGGGTCCGGTGGGATCGGGCTGAAAGGTTGAGTACGCGGGGACGTCGTCTTCGACACCATTGCCAGTTTGAGTCGAGACAAGCCCAGCGGGTCCATCACCCGTGGTGTCGCCATCACCGTTGCCGTCGTATCCTGCACCGGTACTGATCTGATGCAACGCTTCGAAAAGAGTCTCGGCGCCAGCACCACCGCCCGGTGAATTCCTCGCCAATGCAGCATTAAGGGCAGCATTGAAGTTTGGCGTCGTACTGCTGATCAGTGGCTGATTAAGTACATAGGGCTTGTCTCCAAACCCGAAGTACGATTCAAACCGCGCTACGCCAAACGCGAAGTCCGATGCAGGAAAATTCGTAATTAGATCGCTCACGACATTCTGAAAAACACCGGTAACGGTCGGTCCCGTCAAGCTGAAAGAGGACGTGTCGTCAAACAGAAGAATGATGTCCGCAACGGTTGACGAAACCCCACTGTCGTCGTCAAGGATGCGGCCTTCACCAAGCCCATCGAAGATCGCCGCATTCGAGGCACCTGTCAGATTAACGAAGAATGTCTCCTCGTCAGATTCGTCAAGTGAGTCGCCAATGATGCCAATACTGATCGTCTGACTGACCTGTCCTGGAGCAAACGTCAAGACCTGGGAGGTGGCTGCGGTGTAATCGGTTCCCGCGATGGCCGTGCCTCCGGTGTTGGTGCCATCCGACGATGTCGAGTAGTTCACGGACACTGGAGTCGAGCTAGCCGATGACAACGTCACCGTGAAGACCGCGGCACTACCCGAAGCTGTATCGCCTTCTGCGACACGCACGTCGTCTATCGAAACAGTGATTCGGCGCATGTCGACCAAGTCATTACCCGCTCCCCCCACGACCGAATCCGTTCCATCCAGCCCAATGAGCGTGTCGTTGCCCGAATTACCCAACATCGTGTCGGCGCTCGTCGTCCCGCCGGCGCTGGCAGCGCCGTCGTCGCGCATCAGATCGTCGCCCGAACCGCCGATCATGAGATCGTCATCCGCACCGCCCTCAAGCAGATCGTTGCCTTCATCACCATTCACAAAATCGTTGCCCGCGCCGCCGAAGACCGAGTCAGCACCTTGCTTGCCAGAGAGCGTGTCTGAGCCATCGCCGCCAAGCAGCGAATCCTGGCCTCCATTGCCCGTCACAAAATCGTTGCCAACGTCTCCGGACAGAGTGTCGTTGCCACCACCGCCCAACATCGTGTCATCGCCAGCGTCCCCATTGACGCTGTCATTGCCCAGATCACTACTAATAAAGTCGCTACCCGCACCGCCGCTGATTGTATCTACACCATCTCCGCCATTGATCGAGTCATTTCCAACGTCACCTGACACCGAGTCATTACCATCACCCGCATCGATGGTGTCATCTCCGTCGCCGCCGAAGACACTATCAAGGCCGTCTCCCGCTCGAATGACATCACTACCAGTGCCGCCGGTGACCGTGTCGTTGCCATTGTTGCCGTCGAGGGTATCGTTGCCAGCGCGCCCGTCGACGATGTCGTTTCCGTCGCCTGCATCAATGTTCTCAGCGAAGTCGTCACTCCCCGTAATGACGTCGTTGCCATTTCCGGTGTCGATCGTAATTGATGCCAGGTTCGCAAATGCCGCTGCAGTCAGCCCACTGACGTCGACGTTGTTCTCAGAGTCTCCCGTGCTGATCACAAGCGACAAGACCTGTGAAGGAGCCAGCGCCGGTAACGCTGCCGACGCAGTTCCATTGATGAGCACCTGGACGCGGTTCGCATTCGACGGATCCTGGCGAACTGCAACATTCTCGTTCGCATCAGTGAGCACCTGTAGTTCACCCGCGAGAAACAGCAGCGTTGACGTCAGCATCGCACGATCTTCGTATGACTCGACGCGATGGAGCACAGAGACCCGCTGATGCATTTTGCGTGATGAGCGTTTGCGCGCGGATGTTAAACGACTGCTCAGATTCTCTAACCAGGGACGAATGGCCACAGCAGGTCTCCTCTGCATGATCGGCGCGCACGGTCTTCGCAGACAGCGTGGCTACAAGGGTGGTGAAGGGCTCCATGAGAGCAAAGCGCAGCAACTCCACGCTGTGATCCGCTCCCTGCGACAACAGGCCCACGTGCCGGAGTACCTTCAGCAACGGCCTCAGAATCGGAAGTGGGACTGTGCAAGTCGAAAGCGATGACTTTTGCAGAAGTCCGCACACCTAATTCCGGCAGTTGGCGTTGCACCGGTTGTGTCGCATATTGGTTTTCGACGCCAAGCGCTCTTAAAGCGTGTTATTCTGCGGCTTCCTGTGCGGTAATTGCACGAACTTGCAGCATACGCCACACAGCTCGGAGTACGAATAGAATTGGTGTTATATGCACGCGTCGCATTCCAGCGCAAACCGATAAGCGCGAAAGCCGCGGCACCATCGCTACTGCTGGCGCCCTGATAGCAGTGCACAGAATTGCAATAAACGGCACCGCCGCAAGGCTCGTCACAATCGTTACGGCCGGACCGGTGCGTTCCACTCAACCGTCAAAGGCGGAACTGACCGCCCGACCTTGAGTCGCGCCCGCTGTCGGATTCGCTGGCAGCCCTCTAAACTGAGCAACGCTGGAGCCACAGGCTCAGCCTTCGATTCTGCCACAGGAGCGCTCCCATGAGTCACCGTCAATCACGCCGTCAATTTGTGAAGTCGTCCGCCGCCGCGCTGGCCGGAGCGACCATGCCCTACTGGTTTACCAGCTCACAGTCGCTGACCTTCGGCTACCAGAGTGCCAACGAACGTCCCGTGATTGGTTGCATTGGAACTGGCGACCGCTGGAAGCAGGTGATACCCGGCGGGATGAACTTCGGCGAAGTCGCCGCGTGCTGCGATGTGGACGCCAACCATGTCGAAGAAGGCAAGACGATCTGCACCAACGCCCAGGCCAAGAAGGGCGTCAATCGCTCAATCGATACTTATGAGGACTACCGCAAGATCCTCGATCGCAAAGACATCGACATTGTCACCATCATCACGCCGGATCACTGGCACTCGAAGATCGCCATCGAGGCCATGCAGGCCGGCAAGGATATCTACTGCGAGAAGCCGTTGACGCTGACCATCAATGAAGGCAAGCAGATCATCAAGGTGCTGGACGCCACGAAACGAGTCTTCCAGGTCGGCACTCAGCAACGCACCGAGATGAACCAGAACTTCATCCGTGCCGTCGCAATGATTCGTGACGGCCGTATCGGTCAGCTAAAGAAGGTAACCTGTGACATCGGCGGCGCTCCGACCAGTTCGGATATCCCGGTTGCGGAAGCTCCGAAGGGGCTGAACTGGGACCTGTGGCTGGGACAGGCTCCCAAGGTCGAATATCGCTTCAAGGAAGGTGGACGTTGGGGCAACTCGCGCTGCCACTATGAATTCCGCTGGTGGTACGAGTACTCGGGCGGCAAGATGACCGACTGGGGTGCTCACCATGTCGACATCGCTCAATGGGCGATCGGGCAGGACGGTCCGCTGTCTGTCACTCCCGTCGAGTTCCATCATCCCGTCGATTTCAAAGACGGCTATCCGGTGCAGGATACTCGGTACAACGCCGCTGACACCTTCCACATTCAATGCCAGTTTGCCGATGGCATTGAACTGAACATCGTCAGCAAATCGCCGGACGGAAACGGCCTGTTGTTCGAAGGCACTGAGGGCCGCTTCCATGTCAGCCGCGGCACGATGAAGGGGGCACCAGTCGAGGCTCTCAAATCGAACCCGCTGCCAGAAGGAGCCATCGAAAAGGTCTACGGCGGCAAGAAGCCGGAAACTCACATGAAGAACTTCATGGATTGCGTGAAGTCGCGTGAGAAGCCCGTCAGCGATGTGTGGTCGCATCACCGCGCCATGACCACCTGCCACCTCGCCAACATCGCCATCCGCCTTAACAAAAAACTGGAATGGGATGCCAAGACCGAGCAGATCACGAACGACACGTCGCTCAACTCGTGGCAAGGCCGCGAGCAGCGCAAGGGCTTCGAGATCAACGTTTAGCGGATCTTCGAACAGGTACTGAAAGCAGGCCGGACAATCTTGTCCGGCTGTCGGACAGGATTGTCCGACCTACAGACTCTGACAAAGATGGTAAGCCGCACTTCTTATTGGGCTTCGCGGACCTTTTGATTGGAACTCCTCATGCGTATCACGGCTGTATGCGTTGCCTCACTGACACTCGCGTTCTGCAGCTTGGCGTCGGTCAGCGGCGAGGAACCCAAGGCGAAGCCCGAAACCAAGACAACCGAGCACAAGATTCAAGACCTCTCGCTGAAGCTTCCCGAAACCTGGAAGACCGAGAAGCCTGAGAACAAGCTGCGGCTGGCACAGTTCGTCATCCCGGCGGTCGAAGGTGATGACGAAGGCGCCACGCTGGTGGTTTCTGCCTTCACCGGTGGCGGCATCAAGGAAAACATGTCGCGCTGGGTGGGCGAGTTCAAAGACAGCGTGAAGGTCGTCACCAAGACCGGCGAATCCGTGAGCGGTCCCTATGAGTTCGCAGACCTCACAGGCACCTACGCTGGACCGAGTTTCCGTCGCCGGGCGACTCCACTTGAGAACGGCCGCGCGATCACCATCGTGCTCAAGCCCAAAGATAAACCCTATTACTACCTCAAACTGGCCGGACCATCGAAGACCGTCGAAGCCGCGACCAAACAGCTCCGCGAAGCCATCGGCGCCGATGCTGCAAAAGAGAAGGACTTCAACCGCGAAGCCGAATAGCCCTGCCGGTCAGTTCAGCTCGGGGCAGACAGCCGTAGCGTCGGCGAGGCAGACCGCATGCCCCTTCTGCCGGGCTCGGTTGTGAATTCCCGTCGAGCCCCACTAACTTGCCAGCCCGCTTGGGCCCGTGCGATTGCCATCCCTCGAAGAGACCCGCCATGACAGATGCCGCCAGCCGTGAAGACATTGCCGCCGTCGAGAAGTGCGCCGCTTCCTTTGCCAACGTCAAGAAAGAATTAGAGAAAGTCATCGTCGGGCAAAAGGACGTCATTGAGCAGGTGCTGGTGGCCATGCTGGCTCGCGGCCACGCGCTGCTGGAAGGCGTGCCCGGACTGGCAAAGACGTTGCTGATCAGCTCAATCGCAGACGCTCTGCAGATGAGCTTCAAGCGCATTCAGTTCACGCCCGACCTGATGCCCAGCGACATCACCGGCACCGAAATCATTCAGGAAGACCTGGAAACCAAGCAGCGAGTCTACAAGTTCCTGCCCGGTCCGCTGTTCGCAAACTTGATCCTCGCGGACGAAATCAACCGCACGCCGCCGAAGACTCAGGCCGCCATGCTGGAAGCCATGCAGGAGCGCCAAGTCAGTGCGGGCGGATCGCGGCATCGGTTGCCAGAACCGTTCTTCGTGCTGGCAACTCAGAACCCGCTCGAACAGGAAGGCACATACCCGCTGCCCGAAGCTCAGCTCGACCGCTTCCTGCTCTACATCAAGGTCGGCTATCCCACCGGTGCTGAGGAATGGGAAGTCGCTCGCCGAGTCACCACCGGTGCGATGGGCAAGATTTCCGCCGTCATCAGCGGCGAAGAGATCATCGGCTATCAGAAGCTGGTGAACCGTGTGCCCGTCAGCGATCAGGTACTCGGCTATGCGTGGGCTCTGGTTCGAGCCAGCCGCCCCGGCACCAAGGAAGCTCCGGAAGTCGTCAACAAGTGGTCGTCCTGGGGTGCAGGCCCGCGCGGTGTGCTGACGCTCGTCAGTTGTGCCAAGGCTCGTGCGATTCTGAATGGCCGCTTCCATGCCACGACGGGCGACGTGCAAGCCGTTGCCAAACCGGCGCTGCGACACCGCATCGCCGTCAACTACGCGGCTCAAGCCAACGACATCAACTCCGAGAAGCTGGTCGAGATGCTGATGCAGTCCCTGCCCGCCGATCGCAAGTACGAAAAGCCTGCCGAATAGTTTTCAGTTTTCGGCTCGGCTAGCGCTGAAACAAAGAAAGCCTGCAACGCGGTTTCAAGAACGGCGTTGCAGGTTTTCGTCATTTCAGGCCAGAGCGACAGTGTCGCTTCTGGCAATGACTTACTTCTTCGGAGCGAGCGACTTGATGAAGGCGATCACGTCGGAGATGTCCTGCGGTTGCAGTTCCTTTTCGAGGCCTTCCGGCATCAGGGACTTACCACTCGAAACCAGTTCTTCGATCGACGTGCGGTCGATGATGTCTTCCTTGCCCTCAGCTTTGCGGAGCGTCAGCGAGTTCGCAGACTCAGCAGCAATGAGACCATTAAAGACGCGGCCATCCTTGAGGATCACGGTGTAACTCATGAAAGCCGGTTGGGCTTCGCGACTCGGGTCCATGATGGCGATGAGCAGGTCAGCCGGGGCCTTGTTCTGCACCGATACAATGTCCGGCCCTACGGCAAAGCCCTGCTGGCCGAGCTTGTGGCACTGCGAGCACTTCTTGGTGAACGTCATCTGGCCACGTTCGACGGACGGCATGAGATCCAGCGCCGCCGAGTAGGTCTTCACGACGGCTGCACGATCGCTGTTGATGTCGCCGCCCAGCAGCTTTTTGGCGCGTTCCTTAATGCCTGCGTTGCTGTGATTGAGCAACACCTGCTTGCGATCCGGCGAAATCTCAGCCTGGCGGACGTCTCCCGCTTCGACCGCAACAAGCAACGCTTCCGCACGCGGGATAGTCAGCAACAACGCTTCCACCACATCCGCTCGAACCTGAGGACTGTATCCCTTCCAGGCACCCAGCAGCGTCTTCGGAATATTGGCTGACGTCATCCGCCCTAGTCCGCGCACGGCTGCGACTTGCACCGCCTGCGATTCGTTGGGCGAGAGCAGCTTTGCCAGCAGTTCTTCTGTCGCAGCGTCATCCGCAGAAGCAATCAGCAGCGCGGCAGCAGCACGCTCGTTCGGTGACGCTTTCGCCTCAGACGCCAGAAGCGATTGAGTTGCGAAGAAGGCGGCGGTCACACTGCGGGCATCGGAGTCGGTCATCCGATCACTCAACCACTTCCGCAAGGACGAACCGCGACGCTGCAGGCCATCACCGATGCCACGCACGACCGCGCGTTGAATGTTGAAGTTCAGCTTCGACGCGCAGACTTCTTTCAAAACTCGGTTCACTTTCGCGACATCGGGTTGAGCGCCCGTCATCTGTGCCAAGTCACTCAGCAGGTCAGGACTTTCCGCTCCGGCGGCCAAAGACAGCAGAACGGAGTCCATATTCGTGCCGACAGAGGTCAATGCGGCCGCGCGGACATCTGCCACCAGATCTGCTCGACGCAGCAACGCACCGAGAATCTCGCTCCCGCGCGTCTGCTTCGATTCTCCCAGCGACAGCGCCAACTGGAACAGCAAGCGCTGATCAACATCGCTCGCCAGCGCCGCAAACGCATCGAGCACCGCGGGCGAATCCGCGAACGGCTCAGCCAGTTGAATCGCATGCTCACGAACGCGCGGATGCGAGTCCTTCAAAGCCGGCAGCAGGTCATCGACGGTCAAGGCTTTCAAACCGGCCAGGCTTCGCAAGGCATGCATGCGAGCCAATGGCTCGGCGGACGACTTCGCCAACTGCCGCAGCGGTTCCACGGCGGCCACGTCACGCCGCTCCCACAACAGGCGATGCGCGGTCTCGCGCGTCCAGGCGTTCAAAGACTCCAACCGGGCGACCAGTTCGGCCGTCGGCAGATCTCCCAGCCGCTCAACTTTTTGCAGCTTGGTTTGCGGTCCTACCACCCGGTAGACGCGACCGCGATTGTCTCCGCTATAGAGATCGAGCAGCGACTTGATGTCTTCCGGAATCGAAGCCGGATGCTCAATGGTCTCGCGATACATATCGAGAATGTAGAGCGACCCATCCGGAGCGTTCACAAAGTTCGTCGGGCGGAACCAGTTGTCGGTCGAGGCCACGAACTCGACGCCTTCATCGGCTCGCGCTGCCAGCATCGCGGCGCCGTTCGGAGTCATCATCTTTCGATGAATCAGATTGCCGCCCACATCACCGATAAACGCCTGCCCGCGCAGTTCGGGATTCGCTGACCCTCGATAGATCGTTACGCCAGTCGCTGACGTGAAAAAGCCGATCGGTACACGCTCCGTTTCCGGCAGGTGGGCGAACTTGGGGTCGGCCGCACGGCGGCGAGTTCTCACGATGCGCCATGGTTCCGCAGGACTCTTGCGGAACACCACCGCTGCGGCGCCTTCTTTGGCGATCGAACGAATCGTCCCGGACGGCGTATAGAACGGGTTCCGAGACACGTACTTCGCGGGGAAGAGAACCTGCTGAATGTGGTTGCTGTTGGAGCACACATAACGGTTGCCCCAGTCGTCAAAACTGTGACCGAATTGCACGCCGCCAGTTTCGAGTTGCGGCACTTCAGTACGCGGATCAAAGCTGAAGTCCGAACGCCCAAGTTTCAATAACTCTTGACCGTTCTTCAGCAGCACCGAGGGGTTCGTCGCTCCTGCCGCATAGATGCGATGGTCTAAGCCCCATTTCAGGTTGTTGGCGAGAGCCTGCACGTTGTCGCGCGCGAAGCCCTCGAAGACGACCTTGCGAACGTCGGCGATGTGGTCACCGTTGGTGTCCTTGAAGTACCACAGGTTCGGTGGCGCCAACACGAAAACTCCGCCGTCATACGGAGTGACTGACAGCGGCCACGAGATGCCAGTGGCGAACTGCCAGCTGCGGTCCATGCGACCATCGCTGTTGGAATCTTCCAGCAGCCTGACCACGCCTGCACCGACCTTGCCGCCACCGTTCGGATTGAGCTTGGTGGGTTCGTGCGAATACGGGTAGTCGTGCATCTCGACAACGTACATGCGGCCGCGATCGTCGAAGCACGCGTCGACCGGATCGGAAACATTGGGCTCGCCGGCCACCAATTCCAACTGATAACCCTGCGGCAGCGAGAACGTCTTCAACGCGTCTTGCAGCTCGACATGCGGGATGCGTGGCAGTTCCTCTTCCAGAGGTTTGTCAGCCGCCCAACTCAGCAAAGAACCCGCAGCCACCATTCCGGCGGAAACACAACAACGAAACCAACGAGCTTGCAGAAGCATCAGTGTCATTCCTTCTGATCTCGGCCAATCGCGGCGCTACTCTTGGGAGTCCACAAAAAAGGGTCATCCTCAAACATGAGGATGACCCCTAATCAGTGTGACTCGCAAGCCAACAGCCCGAAGTCGGACATCAGTTGATGCTGCTCAGCGCGTTACGCGGGAGTCGCTCCGGTCTTCTGCTGAGCCAGTTCTTCCATGAAGCCCAGCACGCGATCGGTTACGTCATGCGGATTCGTAACGACGCCATCGAGAATCAGCAGGTTCGAGAACAACTGCTGGCCACACACCTTGATGAAGACATCGTTCGCCGGAGCGGCCGACAGTTCGCACAACTGGCGCATTAGCGGATGCTTCGCGTTCACCTCGAAGATGCGTTTCGAAAGCTGAAACTCGTCGCTGTTCGCTCGCAGCACGCGTTCGAGCTGAGCACTCAGCACACCTTCCGGACTGACGAGGCAACACGGGCTGCTGGTCAGGCGCGACGACGTGCGAACTTCTTGCACCTGCTCACCGAGCGACTGGCGGAACAACGCGAGTACGCGTTCCAGTCCAACGGGAGTTTCATCCTCTTTCTTCTCGTCGTCCTTCTTCTCTTCCGATTCGTCTTTCTTCTGCTCAGGCAGATTCACGCCGACGGCATCAATCGACAGCAGCGGCTTCTCGGCGTAGTCGTGCAGATGGTTGAGCACGAACTCATCCACCGGATCGATCAGATAGAGCACCTCAATGCCGCGACTGCGGAACGCATCCAGGTTCGGGTTCTTTTCGATCGTCCGCACGTCAGGTCCGCCGACGTAGTAGATCTGCGTCTGACCTTCGACCATGCGGCTGACGTAATCGTCCAGACCGATCAGCGTTTCGCGGTCGTCTCCGTTTGACGATCGATAGCGCAGCAGCTTGGCGATCGCCTGCCGGTTCTCGAAATCGATCGAGATGCCCTCACGCAGCACCACTCCGAACTGCAGGTAGAACTTCCGATAGGTTTCCGCATCGTCCTTAGCCACATCCTCAAGGTGACCGAGCACCTTCTTCACCAGCACCTTGCGGATCTTGCGGAAGACAGTGTTGTCCTGCAGCGCCTCGCGAGACACGTTCAGCGGCAGGTCTGCCGAATCAACCAAGCCATAAATGAAGCGCAGGTATTCCGGCAGCAGTTCGCGGCAGTTGTTCTGTACCAGCACGCGTTTGGCACACAGGTGCAGGCCGTGATCTGAACGACCAAAGCCGAGCAACTCTTCATTCGCTGGTGGGGCGAACAGGATCGAGTGGAACTGGAACGGCGAATCGCTGGTGAGATGCAAGTGCCACAGCGGTTCCTCGTCCGTGCGCTTCGAGATGTAGCCGTAGAACTGCTTGTATTGCTCGTCGGTAACCTGCGACTTCGGTTCGACCCAGATCGGCTTCTGGTCGTTCACCAGTTCGTCGTCGATCTTGATCGGGTAGGAAACGAACGTCGAATACTGACGCAGGATGTGGCGCAAACGGACCGGGCGAGAAAACTCTTCGACCTCGCTTTTGAGGTGCAGGACGATCTGCGTACCGCGGCTGAGCCCTTCAGCGGGTTCAATCGAAAACTTGCCGCTGCCATCCGAGGTCCAGCGCCAGCCGGTCTCTTCCTGATAGCTGCGTGTCAGCACCTCGACGGTGTCAGAGAGCATGAACGACGAGTAGAAGCCTACACCGAACTGGCCGATCAGTGAGAGGTTCTGCTGGTCATCGCCTTCCGCTTTGGCGCTGGCAGCCTTGGTGAGGAACTCCAGCGAACCGCTGTGAGCAATCGTTCCCAGGTTCTTGATCAACTCGTCCTTCGTCATGCCGATGCCGTTGTCCCGAATGGTCAGGACCTTTTCTTCGGCCTTCGGTTCGACCTGAATGAACAGTTCGCTGCCATCGTCGAACTGCTTCTGCGTCAAGGTGATGTGACGAAACTTGTCGAGCGCGTCCGACGCGTTCGAAATCAATTCTCGGATAGCGATTTCGCGGTTCTGATACAGCGAGTGCGACAGCAGATGCAGCAGGCGGCTGATCTCGGCCTGAAATTGAAACTCCTGCGGCGCGGGCGCGGTTTCAGTCGTCATGTTGTTCAACTCCTCAAAAGAAAATCCCAGACTGCGATCGAACGAGTTCGTCGCAAAAGCAATGCAGCAGATGGCGCTTGCAGTACCGGCAGCACGAGCACACGCAGCTCGATCTCGCAACCAGCCGGGCGACACGATGAGTTCGCCGTCTCATTACGCGGCGAACGCTCTCGACCGTTTGCTTCAGCCGCGTCGGTCTGACAAAGCGCACAGCGGATTATGGGGCTCAAGACTGGTCCTTCAAGCGCACCGACTTCGAGCGGCGTTCGATCTGCGTAAAGTACCTGTTTTGTTGATTCAGGTCCGATCGCGCCGTCACTCCCTAGGTTACCACCCGTTCGCTACAGACCTTTTTGCCGAAACAACCGGAAAAGTTTGTCTAAACACACTGCCGTGGCCGATGAAAAAGGAGACAGCCAGATGCCGCACCCGGTCCTGAGTGAGGCATTCTCGATAACAGGTTGGCTGGAGAATGTCTCACCCCCGACCGCGACGAGCGGTAAATCGACAAAACAAAAGGAGTTGTTTCATGCGAAGCTATCGGAAGTGGGTTTTGTCCCTGGGGCTCGCCGCCATGACGCCCGGAATCGCTCTGGCCGGTCCCCTGTCGCCGTGGAGTTCAAGCAAGACTGAACAAACAGCAGCTCCCGCTGGCAGCCAAAACCAGAAGGCGGCTGAGAACGTGGCCGCCGAACTGCGAACCGCTAAGCTGAACGGCTTCGACATCGAAGTTCATGTCCAGGAAGGCGTTTGCGTTCTGGAAGGCAAGATCGGCGACGAATCGCAGAAGCAGGCCGCGACGAAAGCCGCGTCCAAAGCTGCTGGCGTCAAGAAGGTCGATAACCGTCTGGTTGTTGCCGGAAAGTCTTCCATCCAGCAGGTTTCCGGTCAGGCTGCTCAGGGCGGCGTGACCAGCGCTGCGTTCTTTGGAGCGAAGAAGCCAGCCGCCGGTGCGTCAGATCAGCAGATTGCCGAGAAGATTGCGGCAGCGATCGGCCAGTCGGGCGTTCGCGGGCACGACATCGACGTTAAGTGTGCCAACGGCGTCGCGATCCTCAGCGGCAAGGTGAGTGATCCGCGCCAAGTCGCTCAACTGACTCAAGTTGTGTCAAAAGTTCCTGGCGTTCAGCAGGTTGATAACCGCCTGACCGCTCCAGGCATGCGTCCAGCGGCGACTCCGAACCAGGTGGTCGCGGAACGAATTGCCGGCGCTCTGGCTCAGGCAGGACTCGCATCAGGCGATGTTGAAGTTCGCTTCAACAACGGTGTGGCGACACTGCGAGGCGTTGTGGGTAGCCCTCAGCAGGCTGGCATGGCCGAGCAAGTTGTGATGCAAGCACCTGGTGTACAAGAGATTAACAACGAACTGCAGGTTGGTGCTCGTCGTCCCGGTGCTCCGATCCAGCAGGTCAGCTACCAAGGTCCCGTCGGCGCCCCCGGCGGTGCTGGCGGCCCGATGGGCATGGGCGGTCCAATGGGTCCCGGCGGCGGAATGGGACCAAGCATGGCGATGGCCGGCGGTGGTGGTGGCATGCCGATCCACGGCGGTGCTGGCGCATCTCACATGGCCTACGACAATCCTTACCTGCCGCCACATGCGTGGCCGAGCTACGCGGCGTATCCAAACTACGCAGCGGTGCAGTATCCAACCCAGTACAGTGCCAGCGCCTGGCCGTACATCGGACCGTTCTATCCGTATCCGCAAGTGCCACTCGGCTGGCGTAAAGTCCAGCTGGAATGGGATGACGGTTACTGGAACCTGAACTTCAATTCCCGTACGGACAAGTGGTTCTGGTTCCTCAAACCAGAGAATTGGGAATAACGCTCGTTTCGCTTGAGCGTGATGCGATTAAAAACCTCGGCTGATGCTCCCGCGCAGCCGAGGTTTGCTTTTTGTCAGGCAGGTTCGGCGCGACTCCCCATCGTGTAAGCTACGTCGATGCCGCGTGATCTCGACCAGATCCTGATTCCTGACGCCCTGCCGCTGTCCGAAGTCGAAGCGATCCTCGCTCCCATCGGCTTCACGGATGCCCGCACAGCCTTAGCTCGACTTCGCAGCATCGCGCCGGATGATGATTCGCGGCGACTGCTCGGCGCCTGCCTGCCGATGCTGTTGCAAGCACTCAGCGACGCCGCCACGCCCGACAACTCGATGCTCAACTTCGAGCGTTTCGTCCAGAGCGTGCGCGACCGCGGAGCCCTGCTGAAATTTCTGTCCGACAACCCACGAGCGGTTGAGATCCTCGTGAAGCTATTCGTCGGCAGTCAGTTCCTCACGGAGATCCTGCTGCGAAACCCCGAGTCTCTGCGCGAACTCACCGAACACAAGCGGTTGGCCGAGTTCAAAGCTCGCGAAGAGTTTGTGGATGGCGCCCGGGAGGCCATGCGACCACAAACGGCGACGCCTCAAAAATTTGATGCCTTGCGTCGCTATCAGAAGTGGGAGTTGCTCCGGATCGGAGCCTGCGACAGCTTCGGACTACTCGACTTCAAGTCGGTTGTGCTGCAGCTCTCGTTGCTGGCCGACAGTATGGCTCAGGCCTCGCTCAGCGTGATTGCTTCCGAACTGAGCATTAACACGGACGATTTCTGCGTGCTCGGATT
Organism: uncultured Planctomycetaceae bacterium; assembly: GCA_964386705.1. Taxonomy (GTDB): domain Bacteria; phylum Planctomycetota; class Planctomycetia; order Planctomycetales; family Planctomycetaceae; genus AM-0621. The sequence continues at coordinate 1,213 of CAYLTY010000170.1, read as the reverse complement.
TGGCAAGCTCGGGGGTGAAGAACTCAATTACAGCTCCGATATTGATCTCGTCTTCATTAGTCGCGGTGACGCGGCGCGCTACTGGAACATGGGCCAGCGTCTGATTCGAGCCCTCGGCGACGCCACGGCGGAGGGCTTCCTGTATCGCATCGACATGCGACTGCGCCCCTGGGGACGTTCTGGCCCGCTGGTCTGCACCGTAGACGCATACCTCGAATACCTGCATCAGCACGCCGCGCTATGGGAAAAGCAGGCGCTGCTGAAAGCCCGGCCAATCGCCGGCAACCTGCGCATGGGGTTCGAGTTTCTGAAGTCCGTCGAACCGGTCATCTACGGCGTTCCGATCGATGCGGCCAGAAGCAACATCTATGAGATGAAGCGCAAGATCGAAGTTGAGCTCGCCAAAAAGGGACGGATGTTTGGCGAGGTCAAATCAGGCCAAGGCTCGATTCGTGACATCGAGTTTGTCACTCAGTTCCTGCAGATCAAGCACGGTCGAGATCAGAAGTCCGTGCGCAGCCGCGGCACGCTGGACGGTCTGATTCGGCTGGCCGATTTCGATCTGGTGCTACCGGGGGAGTATCGACGTCTGACCGCCGCTTACGTGCTGTTTCGAACCATCGAGCACGCGCTGCAGTTGATGCACTACAAGCAGGAACATTCCCTACCCCAGGATGAACGCGAGCTGTCCTACCTGGCTCGACGGTTGGACTTCCCGAGTGGTGCCGCGTTTCTGGATGCCTACAAACAACACTGCGCCGACGTTCGCAGGATCTACGAGAACTACATTGAGTTCGACCCAAACGCAGCTCGACCAACCGACGCGCCGGTGTCCGATGCGCCTCGCCTGCCGCGGCACGCGGACGTGATGGAGCGGTCCTATCACAAAGTTTTCTCGACGGAGGAAATTCAGCGTCACGGCAGGCTGCTCGACAAGCTGACCCACGAATCTCCCATCGAACTCGAGTCTGAGATCGCTCCGGGCGGACGCCTTCAATTGACTGTCTGCGGCATCGATCAGAAAGGTGATCTGGGCCTGATGTGAGGCCAGCTGTTTGTGTACGGCTTCGACATCGTGCACGGCTATGTTTTCACCGCCGAGCAGGTTGATGAGTCTCTGCGTGAAACCAAACCGATTGGTGACTCAGCCGATGCCAACGCACCCAAGAAGCCAGGCAAAGCGTTCAAGAAATTCGTGAACGTGTTCACGCTG
>CAYLTY010000169.1:0-18770 GCA_964386705.1 uncultured Planctomycetaceae bacterium | reverse complement strand
TCAGTTGGGTTTTGATTGCTACCATCGGTCAAGCCTTCATCGGAGTAGCCGCCACAAGCGATCGAGCACTCAGTTTTGGCGCCCAGACATGTGTTTGGGTGATGATCCTGTTGAGTGCATTTGCGTGGTTGTCTTCCAGCTCCTTTGCGTCTCTCAATGGGCAAAACCGAACCCGCTTAAAAATCGTTGCGATACTCGTGTGCCTGATGATTGCTTCCGGTTGCTGGTGTCAGGCGGACGCTCTGGAGATCGCCCAACAACAGGCCGTCTGGTCTCCGGAAGAACACGCAATCATGGGGTTCAACCGCCGTCGAGCTTTCCTGGGACTGTGGCTGGGCGGGATGATCGGGCAAGTTTGCGTTGGTTTTGCACTGATGCGTGCAGTGTGCTTGTCAGGCAACAAGGCCGCACATCCAATTGCCGCACAGTCGCGCGGAATCACCTTTTGGCTGGCGGCCGGGATTTTGGCTTTAACAGTCGTGTGGTTGCTGCTGTTGCCGTTTGGACTGAAGCCACTGATGTTTGAGACCGCGATTGGAAATTCATTGCCTCATGTCGTGATTGGCGCGGCGTTGCCGGCGGGATGGTTGGGCTGCTTGCTGGCGTGGCTGAGCTGGTCGGCGATGCCACAGTTGGTTCCCCTGGGCGAGAAACTCCTCGGTCCGTTGCTGCGGCTGGCGCGGAGTGGTTGGTATCTGGAATCGGTCGTCCTATTTGGTTGCCGAGTGCCGTGGCTGGGTTTGAGCCATTTTTTTGAGTTTTTTGATCGACGTTTGCTGGGTGGTGGCAAGGAAGGTGCCTGGAGTGCGCCTGCCGAGCGGGCGGCGGAGTTCATGGATGAGGTGCGAGTGACTCAGGCTCGCTACTACGCGTTGGCCATCGTGGGCGCGGCGGTTGGGTTGTTGTTCGTGATTGGCTGGGGACGCTGACTTTTGCGACGGGCATTGGAAGCTTGGGACTGAGACCGGCGGATACTGTTCTGGAAATGGAAACTGACACACATGGGTGCGGGATTCGCCCAACTACTGACGACGATCGCCGACAACGCGGTACTGCTGATGGTGGTGCTGCCGCTGCTGGGGGCGATCATCGTGCGGGCGATCGCGCGGTTTTCTCCGGAAGCCGTGAAGCCGACAGCGATCACGAACGTCGGGCTGAACCTGGCGCTCTCACTGGTCGTGCTGGCGAACTTTCAGCCGTTGGGATCGCCAGAGTATCAACCGTGGCAAATGGTAAGTTCGCTCCAATGGTTGGGTTCAGGGGGCTCATTGTCGTTGCTGGGATCTACGCTCGCGACCGGGCGAGAAGTCGGCGGACATATTGGTATTACCGTTGGAGTGGATGGAGCAGCTTTGCCTCTGCTGTTGCTACTCACCGCTGTCACGCTTGTGGCGGTGCGGTTAACCCCGAACGAATCACCGCGACTGGCGAGCCGACTCTCGCACCTGCTGGTCGCTCAAGCGGCGCTGGTGGCCACTGTCACTGCTCTGGACGCGGTGTTTCTGGGCTTTTCGGGGTTGCTGGCAGCCGGCGTACTGACGCTGCTCATTGGTGAAAGTGGGGGAACAGATCGTCGTCCGGCAGCGCGGCGGTTTGCTTTGACTCAAGTGTCGAGCGCATTGCTGGTCGGTGTGGCGGTGGTCGGCTTGGCTATCCTGCACTGGTGGATGAGCATTCGCGCGGCGGGCGCGCCGCCGTTGACGTTCTACCTGCCGCGTATCGCCTTGCGACTACCGAAACTGGCCTTAGCGAATCAGGCGGCGCTGAGCGTTTGGGAAACGATGTCATTTGTGCTGGGACTGCTGCTGTTGCTGGGGGCCTTGCTGCGAGTGCCGCTTGCACCGATGCATCACTGGTTTTATTCCACGTCGGACCAGGCTGATCGTGGAGTCACGGCCATGATCGTGGCGGGCTGGATGCCGTCCGGGCTGTTAGTCGTGACGCGATTCATTCTGCCGTTGTTCACCAAACTGGTCGCGGACCTCTCCGCGAGGTTCGTGATGTGGAGTGCATTGGCGGCGGCGTTGCTGGCGCTGTCCACACTGGCCATGGCGAGTTGGCCGCGTCGTCTGGCGGCTTATGCACTGGTCGGTTCTTGCCTCGCTTTTGGTTGCTTATGGCAGGGGACCGATGCGGGCACCTCTGCGAGCTTGCTGCTGATGTTAGGGCTCAATGGGTCCGCCGCGCTCGGGCTGCTGTTGTGCTCAGGACCGGCGGGTGATGCGTCGCCTGTGGACTCTGCCGATCGCCGCTCCGATGCTCTTAACTCATGGGTTGTCGCCGGGCTCTGGGCACTGCCGTTGACGGCAACATTCTCTGGATTCTGGCTGCTGATGCAGCAAAGCTTTCAAACCGGCAGCAGCGACACAAGATGGCTGCTCGCGGCGTTTGTGATGCTGGTGTGGTCTGTTCTGGACGGACGCCGGCTGATGGTTGATGCACGGAACCCCGCAGTGAACTGGAAGATGGTCTGGCCGCTGGTGCTCGCTCTTCTGGCAATCGGAATTGCGCCGCAGTTCGTGGTGACGCGCCTGCAGACAGCAACGCTCACCGAAGCGGTCGATGTTGATTGAGGACGCTATCGCCGTTTGCGTCCTTCCGGCCAGAATTTCACGCGAAGGCGCGGAGTCGCGAAGCAGAGCATGAACCTTCGCGACTCCGCACCTTCGCGTGAGGTTCGTAATCGTCTATGGCAGGCCGTTGAGTTTTCGTACGACCCATTCGGTCGTCAGCAGGGCGAAGAAGATCAGCATGGTCAGCCAGTGGTCCCAGAGGGTTTGTTCTTCGCGCGTCTCGTTGCGGCGGTCGGGCGGCTGGATGAGGTCCGGAATGCGGCTGACTTCGTCCGGCATCACCAGTTGGCCATGTCCAGCTTCGGCAATTTTCGTGAGCAGGTCCCGGTTGGCACTGAGGTCGGAGAGTTCGCCAGTTGTCGGTTCCTGCACATACAGCATGGTGATGACCGGCTCAGGGCCGAGGTCCGCACCTTCTGCGACAAGCTTGAGCTTGTAGGCTCCCGAGAGAAGACCACCGACGCGACCTTCACTGACTCCGGCTCTGCCTTCGGCGAACTGCAGCGGTTGTCGTGCCAGCGGCTTTGACATCGCCGCATCGTTCTCGGCATAGACTTCGATGTAGCCTTTCAGAGCTGGGTTCTGCTGATGGAAGCGCGGTTCCCAGCGAGCCGTGATGAACGCATCCTGTCCCGAAGGCACGGGGTTCTCACGCAGATTCACCCGGACAAAGGAGTTGCCCGCCGACGATTTATTCTCCGCTGCCCAACGCGCCAGTTGTCCCCAGAAACGATGGTGGTACTGATCGCCGATGCGATGCCGCCAGCGCCAGGTACTGTCGATGCCCAGCCACAGGACTTGCCCGAAGCCATAGAATTGATGCACGGCCACCGCGTTGCGACGCTCGTCGGCCAGATCGGGCTGTTCGTTCGGTTTTACGGTCGCCAGCACCGTGGTGCCAGGGCGAGCCTCGCCGAGAATGCCCCACGTGTGGCCGGGTAGCTGATTCCAGATGTTGCGGTTGTCGATCACGTCCGTGTCGAACTGGAACATCGTGTACTTCTCGCCGTCGGGCGTCAGCTTCAAGCGAAAGCCACGTTCAGAAGGCGGGCGTTCGGCAGTCGCCGTCGTCAGATCAACGATCCGCAAATCCTTCATCGGAAACATGCGACCCAGCGCGGCCGACTTGTGGTTTTTGGGGAATTCATTCTTGCCCGCCATGATGACCAGCGTGCCACCTTCATTCCTGACAAAGTTTTCGACCTGATCCCAGATCGCATCCGTGAACTGCGTAGGAGCGACGTCTCCAATGACGATCAAATCCAGGTTGTTGAAGAGCGTCGGGCCTGCTGGTTGAGCGAGCGCATTGGTGATCGTGCGCGGGAAAAACGTCTCAGGCAGGATCTTCAGAAATGGTTGCTCGAAGACGACCCGCTTCAATTCAACCCGATCATCGCGAGCGTACGCGTTGTTGATGAAGCGGAACTCCCAGCGAGCTTCGTTCTCCGCCAGAAAGACTCGGGCCTTGTCGTCGACAATCTGCAACGAGAACGACCGCTGGTTGTTGTCGTCGCGTGTTTCGTCTGGGCGGGCGGCCGTGCGGATGGTGTAGTTGTGCCGCCCCAGCTCGGGTGCTTTCAGCGTGAATTCAACCTCCAGCGTCGCATGCTGGCTGCCGGCCGGAATGTGCAGCGTCTTCGTTTCCGGTTCGCCCGCAGGGTTCTCCAGCGTGACGGCCAGGTCCTGATTCTCGTAACCGTCCGCGGTGATCTTGGCTTGCACGACCGGCGAATCACTCTTGAACGCCGTTTGCGGTGCGTCCACTGTCAGAATTGCGATGTCGCGCGGACGCCGCTCGGACCCGATCATCAGCGGAAAGACCGGCACGTTGATGGAACCTAAACGACCGGCAATGGGCACAGGATCGCGGTCTGTGTTGTGTCGACCGTCCGAAACCAGCACCGCGCCGATGACCTGAGTGGCTGTGTCGGCGGATGAGACATCCAGAGCGACACCCAAATCGGATTGCTTCACCGCGATGTTGGCTGGCGGATCGGCGAGGTCCTTGAACACGCTCGCGTCTATCGGCTCGATCTGACCACCGAAGAGCTTGAGTTCCACGTTCCCAACTTTGCCGAGCTGGTCCAGCAGCGGATTGGAACCCGCCGTCAGCAGCCGCTTGACGATTTCGCGCCGCGGCAACTGCCGGACCTGCTCAAGAATCTGCTCGACGTTGTCTTGGCGAAAGGCGGTCAGTTCCTGCCGTTTGGCATCGGTGGTGGCTTCGGCATCGCTTACCCAGACTGGTTCTTTGCCAGCTTCGTACGCCTTGATCCAGTCAGCGATCTGCGCATCGGTCTGACGGTTGCCGATCATCTCCAACGCGCGAGCCCACCGCAGAAGTTCCGCCTTGGACGCGAAACGGTCGGGCGTGTTCATACTCTCGGATAGATCGACAGCAACGACGATCCGGCCCGCTTTGCTTTTGTCGAACGTCCACGAACTGACCGGCTCAAGGAACGTGATGAAGAGTGCGACGACAACCGCCAGACGGAGGAACAGGAGAAACATGCCGACTGGTTTGGAGACCAGTTGGCGTTCGTACTTCAGCAACGTGATGATCAGACCCGCCGCCACGAGACAACACAGTGTCGTGAACCAGAACCACGGTGAGTTCGTAAGACCTTGAAAAATGAGGTCGCGTTGCATGAGCGAGCGGGATCCAGAAGTCGAGACGGGTGAACCGAAAGGCTGATGGGTCAGAGGCCGAGTGGCAAGCACGGAACTGCCAAGTGAAATCGTTCATCCGCGACTTTTCTGTCGGAGGATTCCGGAGATTCCTGCCCGCGACAGTCCGCATTCAGACTCAGATAACTATGATGGGCAGTGTTCTGTCGCTGCTGAATGCTGACGACACTTTGTTAGAGAGTGCGTTTAGAGGTTGCTTGCTGTTCATGAAACATCGTCACGCCCGTCCGAAAAAACAGGTCCGTCCGGCCCCCGGTCAGCAGGGAAAGCCTGAGAAACCCCTGAAGACGACCGAAGAGTTGCTGCTGGGTGCCGCTGCGGAAATTTCCGGCCAGCGAATCGTGATGACGTCCTCCGGAGCAGCTCAGGCGGCCGCCGAGGTGGCGCGGCTGAATCCATCGTCGAATGTGGAATGCTACTTCCTCGACGTTTTTCTCGCAGACGCCGCGCGCGTCCGAAACGCTGGCGTTGAGAACTTGAAGATTCTTTGCGAACCAGACTTCGCGGCTGGCGGCGCCGACGTTGTTGGTTTGACCCTAGCGGCCGGCGCGGAAAGCGATCTCTCACGCGACTTGATCCAGCAGGCGCATCAACAGCTTGGCCCGGAAGGCCGTTTGTTCGTCGCAACCGATAATCCCCACGACCACTGGGTTCACGAACATCTGAAAGAGATGTTTGAGAAGGTGACCAATCGAGGTGACAAGCACGGGCGACTTTACATCGGTTCCAAGCCGATCGAGCTGAAGAAGCTGAAGGATTATTCGTGCTGGTTCGCATTCCGCGATGGTGAGCGGTTGATCGAAGCGATGAGCCGCCCCGGTGTCTTCAGTCACCGCAAGCTGGACCTCGGCGCGCGGGCCTTGATCGAATCACTCACCGTGCCGGAGGGAGAGTTTGCTGGTGAGGCTGTGCGCGACGGGATGCGCGTTCTGGATATTGGTTCCGGCAGTGGAGTTGTCAGCTTTGCAACCGCATTTCGAGCCGAGGGCGTCCACGTGCATGCCATGGACGCGAACGCACGGGCGATTCAATGCACACGGCTCGGCGCCGAGAAAAACGGCATCACGACGCTGACGACTCAGTTGGAAGCCGCCGGCCGCGTCGCTGAGCCGGAAAGTTATGACCTGGTGTTAGCGAACCCGCCGTACTTCTCGAACTTCAAGATCGCTGAGATATTCATCAAGGCGACGCAGGACGCGCTCAAGGTCGATGGCCGGACGCATTTCGTGACGAAGCAACCGGAATGGTTTGTGGACGCTTTCACGAAAAGCTTTGTGGATATCAGCGTGCGCGAGATCCGCGGCTACTACATCGTGAAGGGCACTCAATGCTCACGCATGCCCGACGTTTCTGGTGAGGATCGGGCCCCAAGCAAAAGCAAGGATCGCAAATCCGCCCGGAAGCGTCGTTAGCAGAAGGCTGCCACTTCCTTCACGTGGCTGGTAGCTCCGAGGCCGACGATGGCTGAGCTTACGGCGGGATGAGCGAGTACGAATCGCAGGGCGAAGGCAGTCATGCTTTCACCCTCGCGAAGTTCTTTACGCAGTTGCTCTGCGCGAGAGGCGTCTCGCTGATACAGGTCGAGCGGGAAGTACGGCGTTTTCAGCGTGTGGGCACTCGGGGCTTGGCCCAGCAACGCGCCGGCGGCGAAGACTCGAATTGCGAAGACACCCATCCGCTGCTCGGCGCAATCCGCCAGAATGTTGCCATAGTCGGTTTCTCCTTCGAGTGCTGATGGTGCACCCGCGCTCGGATTGAGGGCGTTGTAGGGCGTCTGCACGGTGTCAAACCGACCCGAGCGGATCACGTCTTTCATCGCGGATGGTTGGCCCGTCCCTGTTAGACCGGAATGGCGAATGGTGCCCTCATCACGCAACCGGTCGAACGTGTCTGCGACGCCGCCTCGCGACAGGATCTCGCCAGGAGTGATCGACGCCGGTTCGTCACCGCGCGCACTGGTGATGCCGTTGTGCAATTGCAGCAGCGAGACCGTACTTACTCGCAGTCGCTGCAGGCTTTCTTCGACCGAGCGCCGAATGATGTCACTGATGGGCTGTGTAGCATCGAGCGGGATCCGAACCTTGGTCGCGATATGAATCGGCTCAGTTAGTTCCAACTCAGACAACGTCCGGCCAAGGTTCGTTTCAGAACTGCCCGCGCCGTAGCCCGGCGCTGTGTCGAACCAGTTGACTCCCGCCGCGATGGCTGCCGCGACAACCGCCGCTTGAGCCGCTTGATCGTTGCCGGTCATCAAGCCAGACACCGGGCCCGCTCCGAACGCGACCGCGGAAACCTGAATCCCCGTTCGTCCCAGCGTCCGGTATTCCATGACGATGCTTCCTTGAACCTGCTGCTACTGATGCCACTCGCCCACAAAGGGAGTGTAGAAGTCGCGCCATTCGCGCTGGAACCAGACGGGAGATGACGGGAATCCTTCCTGCCCCAGAGCGTCCACGGCGACGATGTAGTAGCGGCGTGCTGACTTACCGGCGGTTTCGTCTGTGAACGTAGTTTCTGACCGCGGTTCAAGCGTCAGACGCGACACCGGGTCTTTGTCATAACGCCCATCCATGCGGTAGACGCGGTAGCCGGCGATGCCTTTCTCCGGATTCGCGGCCCATTTGAGTTGGCAGGTCTTACCGTCCTCGCGGCTGAAGACGTGCTGCGGCGACGATGGAATCGTGAACAGAGCTGGGGACGGTCCACGTTCTTTGCCCTGATCGTCCACCGCGCGGATGCGGTACACAAAAACGGCCTTGCGGTACTCTCGGCCTGAATCCTCAAGGTGTTCGCGATGCAGCGGGCGATCGAACACTGGATCGCCTTCGATAGCCGAGGGCTCATTCAGATTGACTGTCGTGTCGACGAACGAAGTTACTTTGATCGGCTCCTGCGTCAGTCGCTGAAACGGTCCGATGCGGCGGATTGCTCCCACCGTGGGTTCTGCCAGTGGCGGCGTGCGCGACTTCAGTCGTTTCAATTGATCGTCGCTGTAAACCTCTACCGCAGCGCGTTCGACGTGGTAACCGGCTGGCGTGCTGCCACTGGAAGGTGCCGTCCACGTGATCTCGACCCGTTGAGCGTTGATCACCGAGACCACACCATCTTCCACCAGCAAGCTCGCCGGGCGCGATGTGACTGCCGGGGCTGCAGTCTGCTTGCCTGCCGCTGTGTCCGGAAATCGATAAGTCCAGACCTGCTGTTCGCGCGGCTTGCTCGTGCAGTTCTCGAGAATGGCGAGGTTCAATTCCGGAGCGAAGATCAGGTTCCGTGCGCGGTTGCTGGATGACTCAGGCTCAGCGGTCGGATTCATGCGCTGCCAGCGGTTAGCTCCGGCGTCGTAGGCCCACGTCTGCAGTTCGTGCTTCGCGTCTTCGTCTTTGCCCATCGTGATCTTGACGATGGCCAGTACGACACGATGGATCGGATCGTAGGTCAGAACCGCGTCGTTCTTGTCGGTTGGTGGCTGAACTTCAGGCTTCATGTCCCGCCATTCATTGCGGCGCACGTTGTAGGTCCACGTGTGTTGATCGTCCGTGAACTGCGATCCGAACAGCACGTGCAGCTTGCGAGCTTCGTCATACGCCATGTTGCCGCCGCTGCGTCCGGGCGGCTCGGTGGCCGGCTTCGGCCAGCGCCATTCATTCCGGGCCGGATCGTAGATCAACGTGCCTTCGTTGCTGCCCTCACCGCCGAAGACCACGGCAACCTGTTCGTCGCTGTCCCACGATGCGCAGCGAAGCCCTGCCAATCGGGGCGTTGGCAGCGGGCGACGATTTCGCCAGCGGTTCTCGCCGAGGTCGTAGGTCCAGACCGAAGAATCATTCAAATACAGCTCGCGAGCCCATTGCCACCCGTGGTTGCCGCTGAACAACGGAAACCGCAAGTAACGCCCGCTGCCGGGATCAAAAACATTCTGAGCATTGCAGCAGACGCCCGGCGGCGATGTGTTCGGCTCTTTATGCGTCCACTTAGCTGTTGCCAGATCGAACGTCCAAACTTCTGCGCCTTGTTCGCCGCCCCCGCCTTGATTGTGGCCGCCGTATCGGACGAGTAGCTGGTGCCGTCGGTCCCAGACGCATGCTCCTTCATAGCCGAGTCGCGGCGATGTTGGTGCATCGGGCAGCGGCGTGCGTTTGACCCAGACATTCGGAGTCTGGCTCTGAAGATCAGGCGGGGCAGCAGAAGCGTCGACTGCCGTATTCACGCTCAATGAGAACACGGCCACGACGCGCAAGAACGCTCGGTGGAATCTGGTTGCTTCCGGTCGGTCGTGCATCGTTTCAACCTCGGATGTGTGATCTTGGTCGCGTGAGCATTCCCCGCAGGCTCAGCGACGAGTCATGCCATCAAACATATTCAGATTTGCAGATGGAGCGATGCATTCCAATCAAACGGCATGATTCTGGTGACGTGACGGCTTCGCAGGCTGCTTTTGTGGCGGTACGTCGCCGGGTGAAATTCGTGTTGGTGTTCGTTCGAGTTTGTATGCGGGTTGTTGCGAATGAAATTGCCTTAACCATTCCGGCGCTGGCCATTGCTTGCATCGCCGTCACGGTCTACGTTCCCAATTCGCAGCGCCGCTGCGATGCAAGGCTGCTTCGAATCTGGTTACGAGTGACGCTCCATGAAGTTTCGTTTTCCTATCGTCATCATCGACGAGGACTTTCGGTCAGAGAACACGTCGGGACTCGGCATTCGCGCGCTGGCAGATGCCATTCAAAGTGAAGGCGCGGAAGTGCTGGGAGCGACTAGCTATGGCGACTTGTCACAGTTCGCCCAGCAGCAAAGCCGAGCGTCTGCCTTCATTCTGTCGATCGACGACGAAGAAGTGACGACCGGCCCCGAGGTCGATAAGGCGATCGAGAAGCTGCGAGCGTTCATCACGGAAATCCGTTTCAAGAACGCGGACATTCCGATTTACCTGTACGGTGAAACGCGCACGTCGAGCCATATTCCGAACGACATTCTGCGTGAGCTGCACGGCTTCATTCACATGTTTGAGGACACGCCGGAGTTCGTGGCCCGGCACATCATCCGCGAAGCTAACGCTTACACGAACAGCTTGGCTCCGCCGTTTTTCCGGGCGCTCGTCGAGTACGCGAACGATGGTTCGTATTCGTGGCACTGCCCCGGACACTCGGGCGGTGTGGCATTTCTAAAGAGTCCCGTCGGGCAGATGTTCCATCAGTTCTTTGGTGAGAACATGCTGCGAGCGGACGTCTGCAACGCGGTGGAAGAACTCGGCCAACTGTTGGATCACACCGGCCCGGTCGCCGCTTCAGAACGCAATGCCGCGCGTATTTTCAACGCTGACCACTGCTTCTTCGTGACGAATGGAACGTCGACCTCCAACAAGATGGTGTGGCACTCGACGGTCGCTTCGGGCGACATCGTGGTTGTCGACCGCAACTGCCATAAGTCGATTCTGCACTCGATCATCATGACGGGCGCTGTGCCGGTCTTCCTGATGCCGACGCGCAATCATCTCGGCATCATTGGGCCGATTCCGCTGGATGAGTTCAAGCCTGAGAACATCCAGAAGAAGATCGAGGCGAATCCGTTCGCTCGCGAGATCAGCAAGCTGCATCCCAATCGCAAGCCACGCATTCTGACGATCACTCAGAGCACGTATGACGGCATCATTTACAACGTTGAAACGCTGAAGAAGCTGCTCGACGGTCAGATCAATACGCTGCATTTCGACGAGGCCTGGTTGCCTCACGCCGCGTTCCATGATTTTTATAGGGACATGCACGCGATCGGCGGCCGCGACCGTCCGCAGCCTAAGGAGTCACTGATCTTTGCAACGCACTCCACGCACAAGCTGCTGGCGGGAATCTCGCAGGCGTCGCAGATTCTGGTCCGCGAGTCGGAAACTCAGAAGCTGGACAAGAACACGTTCAACGAGGCGTACCTGATGCACACCTCAACGTCGCCTCAGTACGCGATTATCGCGTCGTGCGACGTTGCGGCAGCCATGATGGAACCGCCGGGCGGAACGGCACTGGTTGAAGAGTCCATTCTCGAGGCGCTCAACTTCCGCCGCGCGATGCGCAAGGTGGAAGATGAATACGGCGCGAACGGCTGGTGGTTCAAGGTCTGGGGACCGGATTATCTGGCGAGTGAAGGCATCGGCGAACGCGACGATTGGATGCTGCGAGCTGATGAGGACTGGCACGGCTTCGGCAACCTCGCGCCGAACTTCAACATGCTGGACCCGATCAAGGCCACGCTCATCACGCCCGGCCTGGACGTCTCTGGCAAGTTCTCGGACAAGGGCATCCCGGCGTCGATCGTGACTCGCTATCTGGTGGAGCACGGCGTCATCGTGGAGAAGACGGGGCTGTACTCGTTCTTCATCATGTTCACGATCGGCATCACGAAAGGCCGCTGGAACACGCTGGTGAGCGCGCTGCAGCAGTTCAAGGACGACTACGACAAGAACCAGCCGATGTGGCGTATTCTGCCCGAGTTCTGCCAGCAGTATCCGCAGTACGAAAAGATCGGCCTCAAGCAACTGTCGCAGCAGATTCACGACACCTACAAGGCAAACGACGTTGCCCGCGTGACGACTGAGATGTACCTGTCTGTGATGCAGCCAGCGATGAAGCCATCCGATGCGTTTGCGATGATGGCTCACGGCGAAATTGAACGCGTCGCGATCGATGACCTCGAAGGTCGCGCGACCAGTGTGCTGCTGACGCCGTATCCGCCGGGCATCCCGCTGCTGATTCCGGGCGAGCGGTTCAACAAGACCATCGTCCAGTACCTACAGTTCGCCCGCATGTTCAACGAGCGATTTCCTGGTTTCGACACCGACATTCATGGACTTGTCGAAGAAGTCATCGAAGGCAAACGCACCTACTTCGTGGACTGTGTTCAGTCGACTGCGACGAAGTGATCGCTGCACGCGGTTACTCTGCGTCTTGAAACGAACAGCCGTCGTGCCTCTTGATCGCACGACGGCTGTTTTCTTTTGGCGACCAGCAGACTATGCACCCTTCGGTTTCGCCCAGTGGTCACGGTATTCGCGGCGGGTGAGGGCGTTGGCCTCATCATCGCCGACGAACTGCTCCTTCTGCGGATCGAAGGTTAGCGAGCGGCCGAGACGCGTGGCGATGTTGCCGAGATGGCACAGCGTCGTCGACAGGTGGCCGGTGAGCGCATCGGCGTTGAGCTTCGCGCCTGTGCGGATGGAGTCGCAAAAGTTCTGCACGTGAGCGGCATCGTTCTGTGGCTCCGGCTTGAAGCTGATCGGGATCGGCTGATTGCGGTCTGAGAGGATCTCGATCTTGCCGCGGCGGCTGAGGTACATCTGGCCTTTGGTGCCGTAGAACTCGGCTCCGCTGTCGGTGTTGTGTGGGTAGTTGGAAGACCAGAGTCGCTGCTCGTAGATGAACAGCTTGCGATTGCCTGGCTGCCCGTCGCCGGGGTACTCGAAAGTGACCTGTTGCGTGTCGGGGAACTCCTGATCGTCGTCATGCATGAACTTGCCGCCAAGCGCAACGACCTTCGTCGGATGCGTGTCGACGCCCAGACCCCAGCGGGTGTAGTCGATGTCGTGCACGCCATCGTTACCCATGTCGCCGGTGCCGAAGTGGTACCACCACGTCCAGCGGTTGTGGACGCGGTTGGTGCGATAAGGAACCATTGTCGCGGGGCCGACCCAGGTGTCGTAGTCGAAGCCGGCCGGCGGGGCGGAATCCTGGCCTTTTCCAATCGTACCGCGACGCTGAATGTTCCAGCACTTCGCGACCATCACATTGCCGATGGCGCCCTCACGCAAGAGCTTCATGGCTTCGATCATCATGTTGGTGCTGCGGCTTTGCGTGCCATGCTGCACCTGCATCTTGTTGCGAGCCGCCGCTTCGATCAGTAGCCGACCTTCGCGAATGTTGTGTGAGATCGGCTTCTCAACATAGACGTGCTTGCCCGCATCACAGGCCAGAATCGCAGCAATGGAGTGCCAGTGATCCGGCGTAGCGATGACAACGGCATCGACCGACTTGTCGTCCAGAATTCGCCGCAGGTCGGCGAAAGACTTGTCGGGCTTGATATCCAGGTTCTTCGCCGTATTGGCGCGGCGGTTGTCATCGACGTCGCTGATGTACGCGACCTCGACATTCGCAGTTTTGCGAAACAATCCAGAGACGTGATTGCCACGACCTCCACAGCCAATCAAGCCGACGACGAGTTTGTCGTTCGCGCTCTTGGGAGCGGCTTGAGCGGTGCCAATTGCGGATGCGGTCAGCAGACCGGCGGATGTCAGTTCCAGAAACTCGCGGCGATTGGGTTGAGCGCGCATAGGATCTCCTGCAGTTTGAGCGGCAGAGCGTGGCAAGCAGTCATCCAACGGGTGAGCATCCTTGCGAGCAATGCTTACTCGGCCAGGCGATTCACTGCGCGGAGCATTGAGGACGACTTCAGAAAACTCCAGCGACCCATGACTCACACCATCCGTTTTGGACAGACTTGGCTGTAGGATTTTGACGCCAAGTCGTGCTTGGTGACGCGGTGAATCAAACGCTCGGACTCATCTCACAACGGTTATCAGCATGAATACATCACAGTTTGAGGGTCTCGATCGCCGGACGTTTCTTGCGGCAGCATTGGCGTCACTGGCCACGAGCCCGATGGCTCAAGAAAAACGCCCGCCGCGTATTGTGCTGAGGTCTTCGTGGCAGACCGTGAATATCGGCGACATCGCTCACACGCCCGGCGTGTTGAAGCTGCTTGAGCAACACCTGCCGCAAGCGGAAATTCGATTGTGGCCCAGCAAGGTTGATAACGGTGTCGAAGAGATGCTGCTGGCACGCTTCCCCAAGCTGACCATTATCAAGGGGCAGGACGCGATCAAAGCCGCCTTCGATGAATGCGACTTTCTGCTGCACGGGTCGGGGCCGTCACTGGTCGCTCAGAACGATGTCGCCAAATGGGCCGCTGCGACCGGGAAGCCCTACGGGATTTATGGCATCACCGTGTCGATGATGGGTTCCACGGCGACCAAGCCTGCGTCCGACGCGGCGATTTCCAAGACGATGGAAGTGCTCAGCGGTGCGCGGTTCGCGTTGTTCCGTGATTCGGTCTCGATGCAACTGGCCAAGGACAAGGGCTGCACGTCGCCAATCATGGAGTTCTGCCCCGACGGCGCATTTGCGACGGACCTGCGCGATGACGCGAAGGCCACCGCGTTCCTGAAAGCTAACAAGCTTGAAGACGGAAAGTTTCTGTGCTGCATTCCTCGGCTGCGGTACACGCCTTACTGGACCATTCCCAGCAAGAAGGCCGCGTTTGATGAGACGAAGCATGCCCGCAACGAAGCTCTGAAGGAGCACGATCACGCTCAGTTGCGACAGGCAATTGTCGAAGTGGTGCGTCAGACATCCTTGAAGGTTCTGGTCTGCCCAGAAGACCAGACGCAGATGGCTGTGGGCAAGGAGCTGTTGGTGAACCCGTTGCCGGATGATGTGAAGGCGCGTGTTGCGTGGCGGCCGGATTACTGGCTGACGGGGGAGGCCGTCAGCACTTACGTCCGCAGCGCGGGACTCTTCGGGAATGAGATGCACAGCCCGATCATGTGCATCGGCAACGGTATTCCCGCCATCGTGTGCCGCTGGGCTGAGCAGACCAGCAAGGGAATGATGTGGCGCGATATCGGACTCGGTGACTGGCTGTTCAACTTGGACAACGAGGACGAAGTCAAAGGCATTGTGCCGGCAGTGCTTGCATTGGCGAAAGATCCTGCTGCGGCCAAGGCCAAAGCGGCGAAGGCGCGGGCGTTCGTGGAACAGCGGCAACGCGAAACGATGGCCGTGCTGGCGAAGCAACTCGGATGAGCTGCCTCCGGCGGTGCATGGACGCGGCTCGATCCTCTTTGCAAGATCTGCTCGCAGGTCTTGGCTTTGAGGCCTCAGCGTTCACTGACGTATTTCGTTTCGGCGGAACTTGGCCATCGGAAGATTGTCATGCTGCGTTTTGCTGTGGTTCAGCCCGGTCCGCGCGCCGCTGCGATTGTTCGAGTCGCTTCGCGATTGCGGGGTGGAGTCGTCAGCGCGGTCGTTGATCAAGACGACGCGGCTGCTCAGAGCCTCGCCAAGCAACTCGGCGCGAAGGTTGTGGCGAGTTCCGTGGAGCAACTGCATCAGCAGTCTGGTGAGCACTTTGACGCTTGGGTTCTGGCAACGTCCGACGCGCTGGTGGTTGTGCCGCATGCACAGCGTCCGGTCGAGACTTCGTCCGAGAAATGGCTCAGCAATCCTGAAGGCTGGCTGTGGGGCCATTCCTATCGTTTTCTGCCAAGCGTGCGTGCCCTGAAGGACAGTCTGGCTTCCGGGAAGCTTGGTGCATCCGGACTGGTGCGCATTCATCAGTGGCAGGCTACGGGTGGTGACCTCAAGCAGGCTCTCATCCAACAACTGGATGTCGCGTGTTGGCTGGTTGAGCAACCAGTTTCTCTGGTGTTCGCTCAGCGGCGTTCGATTCCTGAGGCGAAGGAATCGACGCTTCGATACTACGTGCAGGTGCACTTGGGCTTTGAAGATGACCGCATGGCTGTGATTGACTGCACAACGTCGCTACCGGCGGGGGACGACTATTACTCGCTGAGTGTGATCGGATCGACCGGCGCGGCTTACGCGGACGATCATCACAACATGCAGTTGGTGTTTGGTGGTTCGCAGCCGCGCGCGTTCCGCACGTCGCAGGGTGACTTCGCGCTGCTTACGGCTTGGCAGGAATTCATCGACGCCACCGACAAGCAACGGCAGCCTCTGTGTGACGGTTCTGCGTGGAAGCGGGCGTTGGGGTTGCTTGCTGCGGTTGTGAGTTCTTTGACGACCGGACAGCCGGTGACCTTGAAAGACGCTTAGTTCGAAACTGAAGGAAAGACGCTTATGACCGAGACGAAGCGATATCGCTGTGCGGTACTCAGCGTTGTGAAGCACGAGTATGTGCCGCGCGGTGTGGCTGCGCATCCTCGCTGCGAACTGGTCGTCGTGGCTGACGATGCCAATCAACCGGACTGGGTGCATCAGCGCAACCAGCGTTTTGCTGACGAATACAAGATCCCTTACGTGCGCGACGTCGAACGGGCGATTGCTGAATACAACGTGCAGGTGGCGATTGTCAGTTCGCAGGTGGAGCGGCATTGCGATCTCAGTCTGCGGGCCATCAATCGCGGCCTGCATGTCATTCAGGACAAGCCGATGAGCAACTCACTGGCGGACTGTGATCGCGTTGTCGCCGCATGTCGGCAGAAGCGAACCAAGTTCCTGATGTGGAATCGCAATTTTCTACCAGCCGTGCTGCATGCGAAAGAATTGATCGCGGCGGGCGAGATTGGCAAACCGTACGCGGTGCATGTTGATTTCTATTTCGCCAAAGACGCAGGGCCGCCGAAGGGAACTCGACCACCCGAACAGAAGCCGATGGATTGGCAGGCTCATCAAATTGCGGCTCACGTAGACGGCTCGGATGGTGGCCTCGGTCAGCGACCGTTGGGCGAGCTGGAGATCGAAGGCATCTACCCGCTGGCCTACATCCGCATGTTGACGGGCGCCAAGGTGCAGCGCGTCTTTGCTCGCACCGCGCGGCACTTTCATCAGGTCAATGTCGACAACAACGTCGAAGACCTCGGCAGTCTGTCGTTGGAGATGGATCAGGGGGTCACGGGTACCCTGTGCATCGGCCGCATCGGCAAGGCGAGCCATCCTGATATTGGTGAGATCAAGCTGCATGTTTTGGGTGAACGCGGCGGTCTGGTGATCAGCGAAGCTCGGCCTGAAGTGGCTGTTTACTACCGCAATCAGCCCGCGGCCGAGTTCCGTCATAAGCGTCTGGCGAATGACTACGACTACCTGCTGCTCGAAGATTTTCTGCATGCAATCGAGACCGGCAGCGACACGATTCTGAATGCCTTGGCCAGTCGAGACATTTGTGCGACGGTTGAATCTGCTCTGGAATCTGCTCGGAACGGTCGTTGCGTGACCGTGCCTGTGTCGGCCGGCTGAGGCTCGTCAGCGGAAGTTCATTCATCCTGCTTCACGGAGTTGAGTTATGCCTACAGGTCAAGAAGTTCGTCAGGCGTTGCACGCCGGTCGTCATGTTTTTTCGACTGCGATCGTGTCCGCATCGACCTTCTGGCCGCAGATCATCAAGCAATCGGGCGTAGACTTCGTCTTTATCGACTCCGAGCACGTGCCCGCTGATCGAGAAACACTCTCGTGGATGTGTCGCACGTATTCAGCGCTGGGCATTCCGCCGGTGGTGAGAATTCCACAGAACGATCTGTATGAGGCTTCCAAGGTTCTGGATGGCGGCGCGAGCGGCATCATTGGCCCGTATCTGGAGACCGTTGAGCAAGCGCGGGCTCTTGTGGGCGCCGCGCGCTGGCGACCGCTGAAGGGCACGCGGCTGCAGGCTGCTCTGGACGATCCGAATTCTCTGGAGCCCGAGTTGCGCGAGTATCTGGAGAAACGCAACGCGGACACGCTGTGCATCGCCAATATCGAGAGCACGACCGCCATTCAGAACTTGCCGGACATTGTGCGCGTGAAAGGGCTGGATGCGGTGCTCATCGGGCCGCACGATCTGTCGTGCAGTCTGGGTATTCCGGAGCAGTACACTCACCCGAAGTTTGATGAGGCGGTGCGGACCATCTTTCGGATTGCCCGCGCGGCTGGTGTCGGTGCCGGGATTCATTTCTGGGAGAGCATCGATCACGAAGTGGCCTGGTCGCAGGCGGGTGGCAATCTGATGATGCACAGCTCCGACCTGGCTATTTTCCGTCAGAATCTGAAGAGTGAACTGGATACTCTGCGAAGCCGTCTGGGCTTGATGCTCTGATGGGGCTTGTCGGATGTGTTGCTGGCGGCGTCGAACTGGCTGAAACGTGGCTTGTGGAGCTTCGAGAAGGAGGGCGGTGCTATGGCTGACTCGTTCAACGCAGACCATGTCCGTGTGATGCGGCGCTTCTTCCTCAAGCGCGGAGCTCTTGGTTTGGCCGCGTGGCAGTTGTTGCCGTGGTCAGTTTTGGGGGCTGATGTATCCGACGCCGCGCTTGATGATGCCATCCGGAAGCTGTCCTACCTGACTCAGCAAGACGCGTTCGGAACGGTCGAACGCGGAACTCCGCTGCCTTACACCCATCCGGAAGAAAAACTTCGCGCGGTGGGGATGACGCGCGATACCTGGAAACTGGAAGTCGTTTCAGATCCGGCAGCTCCCGCGAAGTTGGGGGCTCCGTTGTCCAAAGAGGCGGGTACGGCGCTGGACTGGAACGGCTTGATGGGGCTGGCTGAAAGGCACGCTGTTCGATTCTTGAAGGTGATGACCTGCAACAACGGCGGCAGCCCATTGGGAGTAGGTCTCTGGGAAGGCGTGCCGCTGCGGACGATTGTGTGGATGACCAAGCCCGACAGCGATCTGCGGCGCGTGTTCTACTATGGCTATCACAACGATGACCCCAAGCAGCTCTTCCAGAGTTCACTGCCGATTGGTCGAGTGCTG
>CAYLTY010000168.1:0-18796 GCA_964386705.1 uncultured Planctomycetaceae bacterium | reverse complement strand
GCCAGTTTCGTAGCAGCTTGATCCGCGCGTGGTTGCTCGGGAATGAGTAACTCCCATGTCGTGCGCGCCAACGCAAAATCGCCACGTTCAAAGGCGAGTTCGCCCAGTATCCACAGCGCATCATCGCCATAGGAACTGTTGAAGCCCGCCTGCACGACACGTCGCAGTTGCTGCTCGTCCAGCTCTCGCTTGCCCGCCTCGAAGACATTCTTCAGCAACGGATCGACTCGGTCCCGGTAGAGCTTCAGAGCGTCACTCGGGAAGCGCGCGATGATCGCCTGCGAGAGGTCGGCGGCGTTCCAATAACGCCCCAACTCCAGCGGCACGAGTTCGTCGCCCTGCGACTCGATCAACTGCTGTAGCAATGGAATTGCTTGAGCCCAGTTCTGCTCAGCGACGTGGTCCTGAGCAGTCGCCAACGCCTTGATGACCTGCGAATCCAGGTCGAGCGTAATGGCTTCACGAAACTTGGCTCGACCTTCGGACGGCAAACTGATCTGCGCGGCGGCAAGAGACGGTGTGAGCAGCAGAACGATCGACCACAGCACCCGATCGAAGACAATCGAAAAAATCTTGTCGAGGGGTTGTTTCATCGAATGCGTCCCAGCTTCGTGTCGAAGCAAAATCACTCGACTTGATCTTCGTAGGGTGGTCGTATCATCCAGATTCGCTCTCAGGCCCGGCTGGCGACAGGCAGCACGGGTTCGCCGATCTTCCAGTCTCGACCTTCGCGAATGACGCGTCGGTACAGGGTGTCTCGTTCGATCGGTTCTCGCCCGGCTTCGCGAATCATGCGATGCAGTTGTTCGACGGTCAGGCCCTCGGGAGTTTTTGCTCCGGCATCGTGATAAATGAGTTCGTGGACGACGGTGCCGTCGAGATCGTCCGCGCCGAAGCTGAGCGCCACCTGAGCGATCTTTTCGCTCAGCATGATCCAATACGCCTTGATGTGATCGAAGTTGTCGAGCATCAGCCGCGACAGTGCGATCATTCTCAAATCCATCAAACCGGTTGGCTTCGGGATATGAGCCATGCCGGTGTTTTCGGGATGAAACGCCAGCGGAATGAAGGTTTGAAAACCGCCGGTGTCATCCTGCAATGCGCGGAGCTTGCAGAGGTGGTCAATGCGGTGCTTTGCGGCTTCGACATGGCCGTATAACATAGTCGCGTTCGTTCGCAGGCCCATTTCGTGAGCGGTGCGATGGATGTCGAGCCACGACTGTGAGTCGGCCTTGTGTTCACAGATTTGGGCGCGGACTCCTTCGTCGAAGATCTCCGCGCCACCGCCCGGCATGCTACCCAATCCGGCTTGACGCAGTTGCTCCAGAATCCATCTGTAGGGCTGCTTGGTGAGGTGAGCGAACCAGTTGATTTCGACACCGGTCCAAGCCTTGATATGCAGGTCCGGCCACGTTTCATGAATGACGCGGACGACGTTCACGTACCAGTCGAACGGCTTTTGATGATGCAGGCCACCGACGACATGAATCTCGGTCGCGCCTTGTTCTTTGGCTTCGAGGACTCGTTCGCGAATCATTTCATCCGTGAACGTGTAGCCGCGCGGGCTCTTCAGGTCCGATCTGAACGCACAGAACGTGCAGCGATAGACGCAGACGTTCGTCGGATTGAGGTGTACGTTGGTGTTGTAGAACGCGTAGTTGCCGTTCTTGCGTTCACGCACCACGTTGGCCAGCCGCCCCAGTGTGAGGATGTCCGCCTGCTCATCCAGAAACAAGCCGTCTTCCGGTGTCAGCCGCTCAGCCGCCATCACCTTCTGCTCGATGTCCGCCAACCGGGCCGAATACTCCAGACGCGACATAACTCGTGATCTCCTCAAATCAAACTTCAGATTCAGCTCCTGCGGAACCTGTGCTCTCTCTAAACCGTTGCGGTAGCCGCGTGATTAACGCCTCTGCCCGGGACTTTCTGCGATCAGATAACAACGGCGTCGCCATTGTTCGACACAGCATAGCATGGGGGCGCAACAGTCCAATTGTACGCGACCGTGTGGAGTTGGTCGTGGGAAATCAGCCGGCTCTCGTAAGCGAGCGTTGATCCGAGAGCTTAGGCACGGGAAGGGAAAGTAGGCCGGACATTCTTGTTCGGCTGTCGGAACAGGATTGTCGGACCTACAAGGTTTGCAGCCTCACTCCTGATGGACCACTAATTCACCGGCTGCGAAGCTCTAAGATAAGCGAACAAGTCACGTACCTGCTGGTCGCTGAGTTTCGACAGCGTGCCCTCTGGCATCACTGATTTGGGGATGGCCTGCATGTCTTCAATTTCGTCTCGGCGGAAGATGAGGTTCTGGCCGTCAACTCCACGCAGGATGACGACCTGGCTGTCCTTGTCGGCCAGGAAGCCGTTCACCACTCGACCGTCCGTCGTGATGATGACGTAGTTCTCGAACCCCTCGCGGATTTCGAGGCTCGGATTGATGACGTTCGTCAGCAGTCGCTCGACATTATCCCGCTTAAAGGGTGTCAGATCCGGCCCGATTTGCCCGCCGTCATCGAACAGCTTATGACACTTGCCGCAAAGTTCCTTATAGACCTGCTTGCCTTTGTAGGGATTGCCGGTGCCTTGGCTCAGCATCTCGGTGACGCGAGCCAGTTCCTTCTTCATCTCTTCCGTCGATGCGCCGGCAACTTCGCCCCAGTGCTTGTTGACGAGTTGCTGAATCCGCGCGTCGTTGTGCAGCAGCATTTTTCGTAACGCCGCCTCAGAGACGTCGGTCTTGGCGACCTGTCCGGCGTCAACGGCACCTAGCAGATCCTTTGCCCACACGCGGCGGCTGGCGAGCAAGGTCTCAGCAACGAGCTTGGCGTCTGGCGGCAATTGCTTGAGTCGCGGGACGACCTGCTGGCCGACGCGTGCGTCGTCAAAGGCTTGTAGTGAAGTGAGCGCGGCCGCGAGGACGTCCGCGTCACTGTCCTTCTGGACGATTTCCAGCAGGACGGGAATAAACTCTGAGCGGCGGATCTCGCCGAACACGCGCAGGAACTCCAGACGTTCAGCCTTGGCATGCTTGGCATCGCCAACAGCCTTCAGGGCGACGTTCATGGCTTCGGCGTTGCCCTGTCTCAACTTCAGTGCAGTTGAGCCGCCACCAGTTGCGGCGATGGCATCGACCAGTTGAGTGGGAATGCCCGACAGTGACCGGCCTTTGTAAGCCTCTTCAAATCCCTTCAACAACTTGTCGGCCGCCGCGCGATCGGGAGCGGTTTGCAGCACTTTGGCCGCCGCGAGCAGTTCTTCACGAGTGCCGGATAACGCATAGCGTTTCATGATGCGCTCGGTCAGATGGTCCTTCATCAGAGGACGCTGCCAGATCTCTTTGTCGGACAGGATCGTCGACAGAATCAGATCGCGACCTTCGGCGTTAGAATGCGCTTCAATTGCCCACCAGAGCATCAGCGGCACGAAGATATCCGCTGAGTCCTCGTCATACTTGATGAGGTTCTTGATGATGGGCATCGCGTCCTTGGCTGGCAGACGTCGAGCGGACGCGGCGAGCTGCACACGCACATCAAGGTATTTCTCGTTGCCTGCGAGTTCAGACAACGCCCGTGAGATCTGCGGGGCAACTTGATAGGCGTCACACAGCAGTCGCATGGTCCAAGCCCGGACGTATTGATCCTGGTGCTTCAGCATCTTGGCGGCGACGTCATCGGTTAGTCCTCCGCAGAGGTTGAGAGCCCACAGCAACTCCAGCGCGGGCTGCTGTGATTGCTTCAAGGTCTGTTCGACAAGCTTCTCAATCAGAGCTTTCGGTTTGCGATCGCCGATGAGTCGCAGCGCTTCCTGACGATCCCACTTGTTCGACGAGAGTAAGACCGTGAGCAATTCATCATCGGTTTTCTTGTCGAGATCGCTCGCGACGGCCTTCGGCAAGCTCTTCGGCTTCAGTCGATAGACGCGACCGTTGGTGCGATCGATGCGGCCGGCATAGTGGCTGCTGTGATCGATGCGTTGCTCGTACATGTCAGCGACGTAGATGCAGCCATCCGGACCGGCCTTGATGTCGACCGGGCGGAACCATTGATCGTCAATCTTCACCACTCGGCTGAGATCGCGAGTCTGGAACGAGGCGAGGTACGGCACGACTTCGCTCATCACGACTTGCCCCTGTAGGGGTTCTACGCCGAACAGCCGATACTGGTAGGCGGCCGGCAGGACATCACTTTCATAGATGATAAAATTGTGAGTGAACCGCGGCACGCTGTGATGTTTGATGTTGCCGTAGTAACCGAAGGCATACGGGTTCGACAGTGGGCCGTGCTTGCCGAATCCCTTCTGGTAGTAGCCGCCTTGCACGTAATGGAAGCCGCGTGTGTCGCCGCCGTTATGGCCGGAAAAAACGCGGCCCTTCTGATCGATCTCCACACCGAACGTATTGCCGCCGCCCTCGGCGAAGATTTCGTAGCGGCGAGTTTCCGGGTGATAACGCCAGATGAGCTGACCCATCGAACTGATGGGCTTGTCCTTCGTGCCGGGACGCTTCACGTTGGCCGAGACCGTGCTGCCTTGTCCGCCATACAGCCAGCCATCGGGACCGAACCGCAGGCTGTTAATGACTGAGTGTGAATCTTCGAGTCCAAAACCTTCCAGCAGGACTTCAGGATCACCGTCCGGAACGTCGTCGCCATTCTTGTCGGGATAGAACAGTAAGTAGGGCGGATTGGTGACGAAGGCACCGCCGCGTCCGATGGCAACCGAAGTCGCGAGGTTCAAACCATCCACAAACACAGAGTGCTTGTCGTAGACGCCGTCGCCGTCGGTGTCCTCGTGAACGGAGATACGGTCGCGACCTTTCTCGCCTTGAGGCGGGGGTAGCGGGATCTTGTCATAGACTCGGCGCAGGAACTTGTCCTGGCTCAACATCTTTACGCCTGCGATGTCGGGATACTGACGATACTCCACCAGCCACATGCGGCCTTTGGCATCAAAGGTCATGAACAGTGGCTGACTGACTTCGGGCTCGCTGAGCACCAGTTGGAACTGTAGATCTTCCGGAATGGTGAAACGCTGCTCGGCGACCTTGGGAGGCAGCGGATCGTTGTCGCCCTTGCGCCGGGCAACGTAACGCTCAACGTCTTCGACCTTATCCACCTTCTGAAACACGCCGAGCTTGCTGACGCTGTCATCCAGCTTGGCCGCGTCCACGCCGAAATCGTCGGCACCGGCTTTGGCGAAGGCCGCCTCGTCACCAGGGCGGTACTGCCAGATGCCTTCCATGCGAATGGCTTCTTTCACGTCCTCGTTAAGCAGCACAGGCGCCGCCACATTGAAGTTCGGACGCGGATCGTTCTGGTGAACTCGAATGGCGATGACGTTCAACTCGCCGGGCTTGATGAGTCCTTCGGGCACCGCGTATCGCCCCGGTTCACCGAGCCCACTGCGAAACTGCGGCGGAAACGTGCCGGTCGCTCCGACGTTCTGACCGTTGACGGAAGTCGCTCGGGCGTCGTCGAGGGCTTCCACGAACAGTCTCAGCTTGGCTCCGCGCCAACCGGCCGGAACCTGCACCGCACAACGAAACCACGAATTGCCATCGATCGGCTTGTTGTCGCCACTTGGGACATCTCGCCAGGTTTCGGGCACCGGCAACAGCTTCCATCCAGCCGCTGGCTTACCAGGTTCGAACGCCCAACTCGCACTGCAGAAGCTCAGGCACAGCATCACACACAAGCAGATTCGACTCATCGTTGCATGCTCCCAAGCGGCATCCGCCGCCAAGTCAGTCATCCATTCGTTCGCCGGCGCAGGCATTTCTGACCGAAACGAGTCCGATCACGAAACACTGATGCGAACTGTAAGGTGCGGAGAGCGTTGAGGCACACCAACGTGAGGCCAAAACTTGGGAGCGCGACACCCGCTTGAGGCCAATCGTCCGCTGATCATTCAATGATCAGGTCACACTCTGGCAAACTTTCCAGGAAGAGGCTGCCATAACGCTTGGTGCGTACGCGCGGATCCAGAATTACAACTTGCCCCGTATCGCGCTTCGAGCGGATCAGCCGACCGAAACCCTGCTTCAATTTGATGACCGCTTCGGGAACCTGGTACTCCATGAACGGGTTGCCGCCGCGAGCCTTGATGGCTTCGACGCGCGCCTCCAGCAAAGGGTGATCGGGCACGCTGAAGGGCAGCTTTGTGATGATGACGTTTCGCAGAGCGTCGCCGGGCACATCGATACCTTGCCAGAAGCTGTCGGCGCCAAAAAGCACGGCTGCGGGATCGTTCTTGAATTTTTCGAGCAGCACATTGCGCGGCAGACCTTCGCCCTGCGCATACAGCGAAATGCCTTGCTGGCTGAACCAGCCGGAAAGTCGCGCCACGCAGGTCTTCAGCATGCGATAGCTCGTGAAGAGCACGAAAGCGCCGCCGTGCGTTTGAGCCACGTACTTCTTGATGCGCTCCATGCACACGGCTTCGTACTCGTTGACGTTGGTCGTCGGGTCCGGCATGTCTCGCTGCAGGATCAGTTTCGCCTGACGCTTGTAATCAAAGGGGCTGCCGAGCTTCACCTGCAAGGCGCGATCAAGCCCCAGCCTCGCGCGAAAGAAGTCAAAGCTTTGACGTCCGACGGCCAGAGTTGCGCTCGTCAGGATTACCGTGTTCGTTTTATTAAAAAGTTCAGACCGCAGGACTGGCGCGACGTCAATCGGCGAAGATGTCAGGTGGACGTTGCGATGCCGGCCTTGAGTGCTCTCGATCCAATAAACGGCATCCTCTTCGGATTGCTTCATCCATGCGTCTAACTCGTCGGCCATCACGATGCAGCGATCGGCAGCGGCATTGAGTTCCACCTTGTCCTCTTCCGCAGTCTTGTCCTCGGCGGCTTCACTGATCTTGAAAGCCAAACTGCGCAGATAAGGACTCAGCAGGTTCTCGATCGGGATCTTGCCTTTTACGCGACCATTCTGGGGTGCGTACTGCACACGCCAATTCTCGATGGCATCGAAGAACAGGTCGCTCTGATGCAGAATCGCCATCACCTCACGCTGGCAATCCACGAGCTGATGCGACACCAGTAGGCCCTTCTGCTGCCGCGAGTTGTAGAGCCGGTTCAGGATGTACTCGATTTGCCCATTGGTCACCGACAAGCCGAGGTGGTCGCTCGCGACCGCTTCGATCGTGTGCGCTTCGTCTAGCACTACGACGTCGTAGTCGGGCAGGATCTGTGCGTGATTGCGTCGCAGTGCCAAGTCCGAAAAGAACAGGGCATGGTTCACGACGAGAATGTCGGCGTTCCACACTCGTCGTCGGGCTTTGAAGTAGAAGCATTGCTCGTAGGTCGGACAGGTTTTGCCGAGGCAGTTACCGTGCTCGCTCTGGACTTCGTCCCAGATGGCTCCGTTTGGCCGAAAGTCGAGATCCGACAAGCTGCCGTCAGCGGTGTGGCCGGCCCATGTATGGATCGTGTTGAGTTGCTCCTGGTCCTGAGGATCAGCAATCAACGTGTTGGCTCGTTCCATCGCGCCGCCTAGTCGCCGCAGGCTCATGTAGTTGGAACGACCTTTGACCAAGACCGTTGAAAACTCGGTTGGCAGCACGGATCTTAAGAACGGGAGGTCGCGGGCATAGAGCTGTTCCTGCAGGCTGATGGTGTGTGTCGACACCACAATCCGCATGCGTTTTTTGTTGCCTGCTCGCTCCTCGACTTCATCTGCGTCGCCCTTGACGTCCGCGTTCTGCTCCATCGCGGCAAGGATTGCCGGCACCAGATACGCGAAGCTCTTGCCGACTCCAGTGCCGGCCTCGGCGATCAAGTGACGCTTCTCGGCAATCGCCCGCGCGACGGCCTCAGCCATCTCAATTTGCTCAGTGCGCGCTTCATAGCTGGTCAGGCGCGCGGCGATGCGTCCGGATTGTCCCAGTATCGACTCAACATCCAATGTCATGCAGAAAAGCTCCAACGGCTGGCCGATACCGTGTCGTTACTTCCAGGCCAAGCTACGGATTTCGTTGGAAGCCCACGATACACAGGTCGTCGCTTTGCGCGCGCCCGGTGACGAACTTGTTGACGTCGTCCACGATGCCTTTGATTAACTCTTCAACTTCCAGCGGGCCGGATTTGACGAAGTCCTTGAAGCGAGTGGTTCCGTAAATCTGCTTCGCGGGATTCATCGCTTCGGTGAAACCGTCAGTGTACAGCAACCATGTGTCGCCAGCCTTCACCGGCAAGACGACTTGCTGGAACTCCTGGTCATGGATAATACCGAGTGGCAGGCCGGCCTCTTCGATGTCGATGTATTCGGCCTTGCCATCCAGGTCTCGGCGCAGCGGAGGCAAGTGGCCCGCGTTGACGTAGGTGACTTCGTGTTTCTGGGGGTCCAGAATCAGCATGGCGCACGTGATGAAACGATGCCCCAACCCGCTGGTGGTGATCTCGGCATTCAATCCGGTCATGGCTTGCGCCAGTGTCGGCTTCGTCAACAGATGATAACGCGCCGCGGAATAGAGCCGTGCCATCAACAATGCTGCGGGCACCCCTTTTCCCGCGACATCGGCCACCGTAATCGCGATCGAACCGTTCGGCATCCCGACGTAGTCATAGTAGTCGCCGCCGACGTGCTGAGCCGCCTCGTAGTAGTTGGCAAACTCATAGTCCTGCTGCTGCGGTTTCTTGTTCGGCAGAAAACCTAATTGAACCTGCATCGCGAATTCCAGCTCGCGCTGCAGGTCACGCTGCTTCATCGTCTCGGCGTGCAGATGAGCGTTCTCAATGACGATCGTGCATTGCGACGCGATACTGACCAGCAGGTCGAGATCATCCTCGTTGAACTTGGATCGCAGGTCGTAAGTTGTGATCTGAATCACGCCCAGGCGATCGCCGTTCTGCGCGACCAGCGGCACGCACATCATCGAACGAATGCGCAGTCCTGCGAGACTCTTGCTGCCCATGAAGCGGCTGTCTTCACTGGCATCCGCACTGAGAATGGCTTCGCCCGTCTTCATCGCGCGGTTGATGATCGTCTGACTGATCGATAGCGAGTCATCTTCCTGGTGCCGATTCTTCATCGCCCGCAGACGCGGCTTCGGATCCTCATCGACCGTCAGTAGAACGAAGCCTTGATCGGCCTGTGGGAAGATCTGGAACAGTGAATCCAGAATCTTCGGCAGCAGGTCATCAATCTTCAGGGCATGGCGCAGGTTCTTGCCGATTTCCAGCAAGGCCCTCAGTTTGACTTCGGGCTTCACGTTGAGCCGACGGTGGTGCGACGCGGAAGACGCATCCAGCTTCGAAATGATCGACGAGCGTTCGTCGAGATCATCATCCATCACGCCCGAGTTCGGCAGCGTTTCACGCGCCGCCGATTCGTCACCGCTGTTCTCGAACTTCATTTCGTTCTGCAGATCGGACGAACTGCCGATCTCATAAAACGCATACAAGAATTCGCAGATGCGAATGATATCGCCATCGGCCAATTGTGTGGGCTTCGCGACAGGCTTGTCGTTGACGAAAGTGCCGTTACGACTGCGCAGGTCTTCGACGTAGTACTGGCCGTGCGATTCGGTGATCTGGGCGTGCTGACGACTGACCGAGCCGTCATCCAGAATGACCTGGCAGGTGGGTTGTCGACCAAAGAGCGTGCGGTCACCTTTGAGCGAGACATGTCGCCCGGCGTCCGCTCCACGAAGTACTTTAAGATATGCCACGTTAGCCCAGTCTCCAGATCATCACTTGTCCGGTTTGCCGTGACGAATTACCCAGATTCTAGGGCTGTTCCGCGATGACTTCCAATGCGGATGAGCGGCTTCCACGCACTGACGTGATCAATTCGCAGGTTCGCCAAGTTGATGTTTGTTCCCTGAACTGGCGAGTATTCGGGCGCTGCGCTCTGATTCAGACGTGGTTTCATGGGCACCGATGCAGCTTAGTAACGCCACTCGAATTGCAGGCCGACGGCTCGATTGAGCGGTTCGGTCCACGGCAGAATCGTGACGCGCGAGTCGCCGGCAAGATGATGCCGAGCGACCGAGGTGCCGATCACATAGCCCATCGCGGCCCCGAACATGACGTCTGACAGGTCATGATGACGGGCATCAATGCGCGTCCAACCAACCAATCCGGCCATAAGATAGGCCGGCACGCCGACTTGCCAGCCGTAGTATTCGTTGAGCACGCTGGCCATCGCAAAGGAACTCGCCGCATGAAACGAGGGGAAGCCATAGCGTCCGTCCTCGACCTCCGTTGAAGGGCGATCGGTGTTCACAATCACCTTCAGCAACACGGCCGAGACTCCGTTGATCGCGTAGGCACTCATCAGCGTGGTCGTTACGTCGTGCAGTTCATCGTCTTGAGCTTTGATGCTCCAAAAATAGAGCCCAACCAACACCGGGCCTTGCACAAAGACATCGCCCATGACGCCCAATACTTCGTCGCCTTCTCTCCATTGCCGCGGATGTCGCGCGGTATGATCTCGCACTTGGCCGTCGAGGTCTTGATGAATCGCGATCGCTCCGGCGGCCGACATGCCCAGCACGGCCAGATTGCGAGGCTGCATGATTCCGACGATGTCATCTTTCAGACGATACCAGGCATGACCAATGTCCTCGCGAAACGACAGCGTGCGAGTCAGATCGTCGGGTTCAGCCTCAATGTGCTCCAGGATCTCGTTGGCATTACGGCGATCAGGGGGTGCTAGCAACGGGTCTGGCTGTGGGACGACGGGCCATTGCAGAGACTGGTTGGTGGACGCCGGGTTGTCTTGTGATCGCAGCAACTCGCGGTAGCAGTCAGGACAAAGCGGCGGCACAACCTCTTGCCAGTTCGCAGGTTGCTCCCGATTGGCTGCGACCAGATGCAGCGGAAGACGAGATTCGGGTTCGCTAAAGATCGACGGCAGCGACCATTTGGAAAGCGGGCCAACGGCAAAGGATTTCCACCAGCCGGATTCTTCCTGGCTCAGATCGTCCAACCTGACGGATTTTAGATTTTCGTTCGGACTCGCGAACTGAAAACGAGGTGCCGCAATTGGTTGCGTTCGGTACGCAGTTTCGTGAGTTGCGGGTTGCTTGGGATTTGGCACCCGAAATTGCGTTGATCGAGGTGTTTTGGGTGCTCCGGCAAAGAGCGGCGATTCGGCTAGGCTGGCTAGCAGGGCGCAGCAAACTGCCAGCCACAGTCCGAGCACACGCTCAGTCCATGGTTGCCTGTTTTGATGCGGCGATTCTGCCAACCCGAACATACCGACTCTCCCGTCACAGAGAGTCGTCTGGCTGACGACTGCTCCGCGAGCGGGATCTGTAACGGTCAGGCAAAAGTTAGGGCTAGGGGAAATTGAATCGCCCAGATTACCACGTCAGATGAGCTTCCACGGTGACCGATAGGGACGCGAAACACGCTTGTTGGCTTCATCGTCGTCCTTGAATTTTTCTGCCACGGGATCCCAATTCAGCTTCCGGCCCAACTCGGCGGCGATGTTGCTCAAGTGGCAGATGGTCGCGCTGCGATGTCCGATCTCGACGTCGCAAATCGGAAGTTCTCGCGACTTGATGCATTCAATGAAGTTTTTGTGATGCCCGCTGCTGGCATACAGACGCGTGTCTGTGTCTTTGAACTTGGTTTCGACGAGTTCCGCAGGCGTCGTGGTGATCTTCCCGCGAGTCACAAACACGGTGCCCGATGACCCAATGAAAGTCGTGCCCCCCGGGATATCCTTCTGCCCTTGCCCGACGGTCATCACGACGCCATTCGCGTAGGTGTGCGTGAGGCGGCACTTCTCGGTGACTTCATGCCAGCCTTTGGGATGGAACTCGGCGGTGCCTTCGACAGAAATGGGGCCGCTGTTGTCCATTCCCATGCCCCATTGAGCGATATCGATATGGTGGGCTCCCCAGTTGGTCATCTGGCCGCCCGAGTAATCCTTGAAGAAGCGGAAGTTGTAGTGCACTCGCTTCTTGTTGTAGGGCCGGTACGGCGCTGGACCGAGCCACATCTCATAGTCGAGTTCTGGTGGTGGATCGCTGTCCGGCACCGGCTCGCCGGGATGGTTCGGCCCCGGCAGGCCGACGAGCACCTTTTCGAGCTTGCCGATGTAGCCGTTCCGCACCAGTTCGCAGGCCTGCCGAAATTCTTTACTTGATCGTTGCTGCGATCCGGTCTGGACGATCCGCTTATTCTTGCGGGCTGCCTCGACCATCTTGCGACCTTCGAAGATCGTCAGCGACAGCGGCTTCTCGACATACACATCCTTGCCAGCGTTGCAGGCGTCGATGGTGCCCAAGGCGTGCCAGTGGTCGGGCGTCGAAATCACAACGGCGTCGATGTCCTTGCGTTCCAGCAGCTTGCGATAGTCGCTGTAGCCTTCGCACTTGTTGCCTTTAGCGGCAACTGTCCCCACGGCCTTCGCCAGGCGAGCGGTATCTATTTCGCAGATAGCTGCGACGGTGGCCAGATTCAGGAACTGGCTCAGGTTTCCGCCGCCTTGACCGCCGACTCCGATGTGGCCGGTGACGACTCGTTCATTCGCACCGAAACAGGTGGCGGGGACAAAGTACGGAACGGCGAACGCTCCGGCGGCGGTCGCTGACGCCTTCACAAACTGGCGACGATTCATTTGATTGCTGAGAGTCATGAGCGCTTCCTTTTCAACGCAAGTTCAACGGTAGTTACAGCAGTGTATAGCCGCCGTCGATGACGAACGATGCACCGGTGACGTAGCGGGCGGCATCGCTGGCAAGATACACCGCCAGCGGCCCGAGGTCTTCAGGCTGGCCGAAATCACCCATCGGGATTTGCGATTTGAATGAATCGATAATGTCCGGATTCTGCTGCGACCAGCGCACGTTGGGTTCCGTCATGAATCCGCCGGGGCAGATCGCATTCACGGTGATGCGATGCGGAGCCCAGTCGACCGCGACGGCGCGGGTGAACTGAATCACTGCCGCTTTGGACGTTTCGTAGCTGCGACCCGCAATGCCTCGATTCGCGACCAGGCCGGAAATTGACGCGATGTTGATGACTCGCCCGCCGGTTCCGCGTTTGACCATCGCTCCACCGATCAGCTTCGTGCAGAGGAACGTGCTGGTTAGGTTCAAATCCAGAATCTGCTGCCAGGTTTCGAGCGGCATATCCTCAGTCGGAATGTTGACCCGCCGCCCACCGACGTTGTTAATCAGGATGTCAATCGGCCCGAACTTTTCGAGGGCTTCTGAGCAGGCCTGTTCACACTCGGCTGGCTGCCCGACATCTGCTTGAATGATGTCGGCCGAGCGCCCTAGAGCCCGGATGTCGGCGGCGGTTTGTTCGAGACTCGGCACATCCCGGCCGACGAGGACAACATTTGCTCCCGCACTGGCAACGGCGAGCGCCATTTCGCGCCCGAGACCGCGGCTGCCGCCGGTAATAAACAGTTGCTTCCCATCCAGCTTGAAACGATCAAGTACTGACATCGTTGTGAATCCTCGTTGAAAGCGGCATGGCCGCAGGCCGAGAGGCTGCCCGCGGCGGCAGATGAATCAACGCGGCGACATTGGAGCATTCCGTTCGTCGAAATGAGAGCATCCGCAGTCGGATTCGCTTCAAAGGTTGCCTGAGGCACAAGCTGGCAGACCTCGTATTGCCGGGTTTGGAGGCTTCTGGGACCATCCCGGTCTTATGTCGAGTCAGCTTTCCCATTCTTCCGCTCCCCGCCTCACGCGACGCCAGTTCGGCCTCGC
This sequence comes from uncultured Planctomycetaceae bacterium, assembly GCA_964386705.1. GTDB lineage: Bacteria > Planctomycetota > Planctomycetia > Planctomycetales > Planctomycetaceae > AM-0621. The sequence goes on along the minus strand of CAYLTY010000168.1, from coordinate 5,125 downwards.
CGCAGGTTGCTTCGCGCTCACTGGTTGCCAGTTGTCGCAGAAGAATGTGGATATTGCTCGGCCCGCCCGGCATTCGATTCAGGCGGATCAATTGGTGGTGCTCAGCGACTTCCAGTTGCACTACGACAACCCACTGATCATCGATCTGAAACAACTGCGGGCGGATGTCGCTGAGACGCTGGAACTAAAACTCGTCGGCCAGCCGGTGGTGGTCTACCTGTTTTCTAACGAGCAGTCTTATGCGTCCTACCTGCATCGGACTTATCCCAGTCTGCCAGCTCGTCGCGCCTATTTCATCGGCACACCGTACGAACTGGCGGTCTACACGTACTGGGGCGAGCGCATTCAGGAAGACCTGCGGCACGAGTTCACACACGGCTTATTGCATTCGTCGTTGAAGGGCGTGCCGCTGTGGCTGGATGAGGGCCTCGCCGAATACTTCGAGGTCGTTTCTTCCGCCAAGCCGCCGATCAACGAGGCTTCGGCGAAGCATCTGGCTCAAGCCAAACGGCGTGGCTGGAAGCCGGGCATCGAACGTCTGGAGACATTGAAAGACGTCGGCCAGATGAATCAGTCGGACTATCAGGAATCCTGGGCCTGGGTGCATTTCATGCTGCACAGTTCGCCGGAAACGCGGCAGGTGCTGCTGAGTTATATCGATGAACTGAAGGCGACGGCTGAACCTGGCTCGCTCTGCAAGCGTCTGAAGAAGACAACGCTCGCGCTGGATGAGCACTTTTTGTCGTACGTTGAAGACTTGGCTCCGCTGCCCATCGTGGCCGCGACCGGATGAGAGACATGGCTGACTCTGACATTCAGTACGCACTGGAACCGCAACTGTCCGCGACCGAGTTCATCGACGTGCTGGTGCGCTCGACTTTGGCCGAACGCAGGCCAGTTTCCGATCAGGCCCGCATCGAGCAGATGCTGCGTCACGCCGATGTGGTGGCGACCGCGCGGGCAAATGGCCTGCTCGTCGGCGTGTCTCGCGCGATTACGGATTTCAGCTACTGCACCTACTTGTCGGACCTGGCGGTTGACGTTGCGTTTCAGGGACGCGGCATCGGTCAGGAACTGATTCGACAAACTCACAACGCCTGCGGCCTGCGGACCCGGGTGATCCTGCTGGCGGCCCCGAAGGCTCAGACCTACTACCCGCACATCGGCATGGAACGTCACGAGTCCTGCTGGATGATCGCTCCTCAGAGCTGAAGCTCCGAGATCTCAGCAGCGCCGCGCGAATTGCAATTTCCGCCAGTCACAAGATAGTGCCTGACACGCGAATGGTTCGGTTATTGAGAGCGAGCCTGTTCGCTTCCTGGTTATATGTGGCAGGCTTCTTGATGACTTGGCGAGTTGTTCTTCTTCCGATTGCAGCGGTCCTGATCTTCGGGTTGTGCGAATACAAGCTTTCTCAGAAGCCTGAGAAGGTGATTGCCCCCGTCCGTTCATCCGACCCGCCGCAACGCGCTCCATCAATCGAAGCCCTCGACGAGGCCAACAAGTTCTTTCGAGTTGATCGCTACCTCGGCCGGCAGGAGTTTTTCGTCGTGTTCTTCGATGGCAAGAAGGGGGCGGCGGACGATCCGAACCTGCAGCATCTGGTGCGACACCTCAAGGAGATGAAGTGGCGCGATACTCGCGTGATCGCCGTGAGTTCCGCGTTGCCTCAGGAAAATCGGAAAGCGAACCTTCCGGACTCGTTCGTGTTTGTGACGGACGTGGAACCCATCTGGGCGGCTCATCAGCGTTGGGGCTGCTTTGACGAAGACACGGAGAAGCCCCGGCAGGCGATCTTCTTTGTCGACCGTGCCGGCAGCGTGTCGTCCCGAAATGGTCTGCCCAGCCCGTTGGCGAATCCTGTGCAAGACATACATCGCGTTCTGCGTGTTGATCCTCAGCAATGTGACCTTTCAGCCAGTCCCGCATCGACAGCCTCTGAAGGAACCGTCCCATGAAGTTGACCTGCTTGCTTGGTCTCTGCGTGTTTGCCTGCGGTGCCCGACCGGTACTGAGTGCGGAACTGGACGCGGCTCAGAAGACGGCGGTGGCGGATGTCGAGTCACGCGTGGAAGAACTCAAGGCGATCAACAAGGCGATCTGGGAGTATGCGGAAGTCGGTTTGGAGGAACATAAATCCTCGGCGCTGCTGGTTTCGAAGCTGAAAGCCAATGGCTTTGAAGTTCGTACCGGCGTTTCCAACATGCCGACGGCGTTTGTCGCGACCTTCGGATCGGGTCAACCGGTAATCGGCATCCTGGCTGAATACGACGCCTTGCCCGGCTTGTCGCAGAAGGTGGACGGCGATCGAGTCCCCGTTGCCGAAGGCGCGCCGGGCCATGGCTGTGGACACAGCGGTCTGGGCACTGCTGCTGTCGGCGCTGTGATTGCAGCCAAAGCGGCCATGCAGAAGCACGGCTTGAAGGGGACCATCAAGCTCTTTGGCACGCCTGCTGAAGAGACGCTGATTGGCAAAGTCTACATGTTGCTCGACGGCCAGTTTGATGGTCTGGACGTGTGCCTGCATTGGCATCCAGCGTCGAAGACGGGCGTCTGGGCTGGTAGTTCCAAAGCTGCGGTGTCAGCGAAGTTCACTTTCAATGGCGTCGCGGCACATGCGGCTGGCAGCCCTGAAAAAGGTCGGTCGGCTCTGGATGCTGTGGAGTTGATGAATGTCGGTGCCAACTTCATGCGTGAGCACATCAAGGAAGATGCCCGCATTCACTACGTTGTTACCAATGGTGGTGGTGCTCCGAACGTGGTGCCCGCTGAGGCGACCGTCTGGTATTACGTTCGCGCCGACCAGCACAAGGATGTGGAGTCTTACTTTGAGTGGGTCAACGACATTGCCAAAGGCGCGGCGTTGATGACTCGCACCAAAGTCTCCGTTCAAGTTGACACTGACTGCCATGAGATCATCCGCAACCAGCCGCTGGCCGAGATGCTGCATCGCAACCTGGAACTCATCGGCGCGCCGCAGTTCAACGAAACGGAGCGTGCTTTCGCGCGACGCTTGCAGCAACCGCTGCTCGAACAGTTCGGCGGTCAGATCAAGCTGGCTCTGGAAGAGGCGGTTGAACCACTCGCCGAAGCCGCCGAGATCAGCAAAGGCTCAACCGACGTGGGTGACGTGAGCTGGTACATCCCCACCAGCGGCATCCGCGCCGCCTGCTTCGCCGCCGAGAGCCCCGGCCACAGTTGGCAAAACGTCTCCGCCATGGGCTCCACCATTGGCGAAAAGGGCACCATCGTGGCGACCAAAGCCCTCGCGATCTCAGCGATTGACCTCCTGCAAAAACCTGACCTGATCATCGCTGCCAAGGCCGACTGGAAAGCCAAACTCGACAACCGCAAATACACGTCGCTGATCCCCAAAGGCCAGAAAGCTCCCGCGAAAATCCGTTAGTGGAGCGTGCGACTCAGGAAGACGTTGCGATCGTCTGCCGACGAGGTCACGAATCTGCCCGCCCTGCTACGTCTGGACTGCTGTTCCAGCGTGGCATGATACAGCCGCGCGCTCAGCCATCGCGGCGAGAGGGCGGCGCTACCATCGCTACCATCGATCTTTTCCGCTGCCCCGCCAAGCGTGTTCACCGCCATCCGGAATTGGCTGTTCGTGCGGCCAAGTGATATCGAATTGGCGCGTTCTACAGTTGCCTGTCGGACACCTTTTCAATTGCACTTTGGGAGCAATGTTATGCAACTGTCGATTCGCGCCCGACTGCTTGGGGGCAGCGGAATTCTTGTGTTGATCGCCACGATCGCTTGCGTCATCGGTTACGTGCAGTCGCAACACGTACGGCATTCTGTCGATACGTTGCGTTCGCTCACTGAGAAGGGCACGCACAGCCTGATGCAGGCGAAAGAATGCAAGGCGGCGCTCTTCTCGGCGCGAACGCTTGAGAAGTCGTTCGTGCTGCGTCCTGGCGAAGAACTCGTCGTGCAGCATTCCGAATGCGTGCAGTCACTGATCGGCGATTTGACGTCTCTTACCGAAGCGGCTGATGCCGGCCTCCAGGCGAAGGGCCAGGAATGCCTCGTGTGCGTCAAGAACTATCGGGATCAGTATGCCACGCTGGTCAGCTCGACACGACAAAGGGGCTTCACGCACGAGCTGGGCTTGCAGGGGATCTTTCGCAAGGCCGCACAGGCGGTGGAATCCAAGATCAACGAACTCAAACTTGACCAGTTGCAGGTCGTGTCCTTGATGGTCCGTCGCGCCGAGAAGGACTACATGCTGCGCGGAGACGCCAAGTACGTCAAAGCGACGCATGACCAGGTCAACCGGTTTTGCAGTCTGTTGAGCGAATCTTCTGTGGATGCGGCCACGCAGCGCGAGATTGGCGAATTGTGGGATGCCTACGAGAAGTCATTCGATGCCCTGGTCGCATGTGACGCCACCATCAAGGAAACCTCGGCGCAACTCGCCGAATCGTCGCAGTGCGTGGCTCAAGGCGTGGACACGTTCACCACGGAAACTGAGCAGCGCGTCGATGCGGAGCAGAAGGCTTTCAACAGCGAACTCCAGCGGACCTTGAGTACCTCGGATCTCGTGCTGATGTCGGTGTTGGCGGTCAGCGTTGTGTTGGGAACGACGATCGCGTTGCTCACCGCCTACAGCATTCTCCGCCCGATTGGTCAGGTCGTGAAACTGCTCGAGCGGATGGCGACGGGCGACCTCACCGGACGTCTTGAGGTCCGCAGCAACGACGAGATTGGCGTGATGGCGCGTTCGTTCAACCAGACTGCGGAAAGCCTGCAGGACCTCGTTCGTCAGATTCACACCAACGCTCAGCAACTGACCGAGAATTCCACCGAGCTCAACGGCACAGCAGACGAATTGACCGCTTCGGCCGGTGATGCTCTCCAGCAGGCCGCAACCGTGGCGCAATCAATGGAAGCCGTGGCCTCTGACATGCAGCACGTTTCTTCGTCGGGTGAAGAGATGCGCAACAACGTGAAGTCTGTGGCTGCCGCAGCCGAAGAGATGTCGATCACGATTCGGGAAGTCGCCAAGAGCGCCGAACGTGCTGCGACCGTCGTCGAAGAAGCCAATCGGTTGACGCTGGCTGGTCGCGAGAAGATTGATGCCCTGGGCGTGTCGGCGGCGGAGATTGGCCGCGTG
>CAYLTY010000167.1:0-18980 GCA_964386705.1 uncultured Planctomycetaceae bacterium | reverse complement strand
GATATAACCAATAATCGGAATGCTGAAGATGAGATGAATCCAGCAGAGAATCGAACGTTTGGTAGCAGGGCTCATGATACTGTACTGACCGTATAAAAACTCAGAAGATGTTTAACGCGTTGACTGGTCGTGTTCACCGCTTCGCAATCTCTCTTGTCGTGCCCAGCGAGTCGGCTTGTAGGACTGGTCGCGGATGACAACCGTCTCAGGGCTAAACCTCACCATCCTCACGCCCGCTTCTTCGCCAGTCGTCGCGTCGTCGAAACGCGAATCCCAGTCGGCCTCGTCAGGACCGAAGTACCTGCGAAAGATGGTCTTAACCATCGCTCCATCAAACGGGAGCACCTCGGCCTTGCCCCGCATCCCGACATGATGGCTCAAGCCTGTCACCAAATCCCAATCCACGATGCCGAGGGCACAGCGCGCATCGCGATCCAAGTTGGCCGGGAACGACGTGCCACCAATGATCCAGATGGCCTCGCCATCCCAATGAAACCAGACGGGAGATTCGCGTGGCCCCTGATCGGAGTTATGAGCCAGGTGGGCGTACAAAGGCCGGGCTAGAAATTCATCCAAGTCAAAAATGGCGCGACCGCCGCTGGAGACTCTGCTTTCGACGATCTTCATACGCGCCCTCGTTGTTAAACGTCGGCCATCAAACTCGTAACAACAGTAGGAAGCTGGCCGAGCATCTTCGCCCAGCCGAACTCGGCACCCCGCAAGGCTTGACTGCCGAAGGGATGAGTGACATCGAAGCCCGTGTGCTCAAACAGCAGCTTGGTGCCCTTGCCGTCCGGCTCGAGCAAGAAGCTCACTCGCGTGTCTTCCACGGGCGCGCCGGCCGACCACGAGAACACGAGCCGGCTCGGCGATTCGCATTCCAGAACCTCACAGCGCACGGTTAACCCGTCAAAGTTCGCCTTAGGATTCGGCGGTACCTGAAATGTGAAGCGATGGCCGACGCGCGGCTCGAAGTCGTTGGGAAACATCCACTCGGCCAGCGCCGCGCTCGTCGTTAGTGCCCGCCAGACCCGCTCGCGCGGCTGCGGGAGAAGCACTTCTCTGCGGATACCTTCAGTCATGGCTGTTCGTCTTTCAGAAGATGCTGCTGCAGTCGCTGGAGACGGTCGTCCCAGAATCTCTCGTATTGTGCGATCCAATCTCGCACAGGACCAAAGCACCCGGGGACGAGGTGATAGTGGCGTTCTCGCCCCTTCCGTTGCTCACTCACTAGCCCGGCATCCAGCAAGATCTTCAAGTGCTGCGAGACCGCCGGGCGGCTCATCTGGAAGTCTTCCGCCAGCGCGTTCACTGAGCGGTCGGCGGCCACCAGCAGATCCAGCATCCGGCGCCGCGCTGGATGACTGATTGCTCCAAAGATGGCTTGTTCGCGATCTGCAGTTCTTACCATGCGGCCAATATAGGTAAGAACAATCTTACCAGTCAAGTCGACGAACACTTCGCGTCGTAGACTCGTCAACGCGGCGGTTATGATGTGGAGACTTGGCGGAGAATGAACGTTGTTGACTTCAGGAAAGAAAAATGTCTGAGGCGGATCGGCCAATTGCAAAGGGTCGCGGCAGCCAGTTCGATCCAGCGAACCGGTTCGGGCAGACCTACAGCGTGCCGGATCTCGAACACGTCGAGCACGATGAGGAATACCTCGAAGATCTCCGTCATCTGAAAACGGAGTACCTGCCCGATAACTCGAAAAGCATCATCAGCGAGAACGACAGCCCCGACATTCCGTTTCGCTACAGCCTCAATCCGTATCGTGGTTGCCTGCACGGCTGCAGCTACTGCTACGCACGGCCGACGCATGAGTTCTTGGGTTTGAGTGCTGGACTCGATTTCGAAACGAAGATCTTCTTCAAGCCCGATGCGCCGAAGCTGTTTCGCGACTGGCTCAATCGACCGAACTGGCAGCCGGAAACCGTGGTCATGTCGGGAGTGACCGACTGCTATCAACCAATTGAACGTGAACATCGTCTGACGCGCGGCTGCCTCGAAGTCGCACTGGAAGCTCGTCTGCCGATGGGTGTCGTCACCAAGAACGCATTAGTGACTCGCGATATCGATGTGCTCGGTGAGATGGCCAAACTCGGCCTGGTGCGCGTCGCGATCAGCATCACGTCGCTGGATCAGGAACTTACAAAGGTGTTGGAGCCGCGAACGAGCAGCCCTCAAGCTCGACTGCGCGCCATCCGGGAACTTTCAGCAGCGGGCGTTCCGACGGTGGTGATGACATCGCCCATGATCCCCGGCTTGAACGACTCTGAAATGCCGGCATTGCTGGAGGCCGCAGCAGAAGCCGGGGCGAGCCTTGCCAGCTATACGTTGTTGCGGCTGCCAATGGCTGTGAAGCCACTCTTTCTGGATTGGCTGGAGCGATGTGCTCCCAACAAACGGGAGATGGTTGAGGCTCGCATTCGAGCGACTCGCGAAGGTGAATTGTCAGCTTCCGAATTCGGACAACGCATGCGCGGGAAGGGGCCGATCGCTGAGCAGATCGATCAGACGTTCAAAGTGTTCACGAAACGGTATGGCCTGAACCGCAAGTACGAACCGCTGGATTCCTCGCAGTTCCGGCCGCCGAAGACGTCGAGCGGGCAGATGCGATTGTTTTAACTCGCTTGGACGCCCACGTCCGAGCGAGTACCACCAACGAGAGCTTCTCGACAGCTCGTGTGCTGTTGGCCAAGAAAGCAGCTCGGCCGAGGGCGTCCAAGCTACAACGTGAAGCAAGTCCCTACCTGCAGAGGGCAACGGACGGACGCGAGACGCGTCCGCCACGGTTACGCGAGGATGTCTTTCACGACCTCGCCGTGCACGTCGGTCAGGCGGTAGTCGCGACCGGTGTGACGATACGTGAGTTGCTCGTGATTGAGCCCCAGTTGATGCAGGATCGTCGCGTGCAGGTCGGGAACGGAAACTCGATCTTGAATCGCGTTGTAGCCAAATTCGTCGGTCGATCCGTAAGTCAGACCGCCCTTGATGCCGCCACCGGCCAGCCACATGGAAAAACCGCGCGGATGGTGGTCTCGCCCTTTGCCGCCCTCGGCCACGGGTGAGCGACCGAACTCACCGCCCCACACGACCAACGTAGTGTCCAGCAGACCGCGTGCCTTAAGGTCTTTCAACAAGGCCGCAATCGGGCGATCGGTTTCGGCGCAATGCAGATCGTGATTCCTTTTCAGGTCGTCATGTGCGTCCCAAGCTTTCGGGCCTTCGTTGCCTCCGCTGTAGAGCTGCACGAAGCGCACACCGCGTTCAACCAAGCGGCGTGCCAACAAACAATTGCGACCGAAGTGCTGCGTGACTTTGTCATCAAGTCCATACGCCGCGCGGGTCGCCGCAGTCTCGCGACTCAAGTCAACGCATTCCGTCGCATGACTCTGCATGCGGAAGGCCAGTTCATACGACGCAATGCGTGCCGAGAGAGCCGTCTCTGCCGGATGCGCCGCAGCGAACTCAGAGTTCCATTGATTCAATAGATCCAGCCGGGCACGTTGTTGTTCGGTCGAGACACCTTTCGGCGGAGTGAGATACGCAATCGGTTCGCCAGACGATCGGAACGGAACCCCTTGAAACGCCGCAGGCATGAAGCCGTTCGACCAGTTCAATGCGCCGTTGACCGGCGCTCCCTGATGGTCCATCAGCACGACAAAGCCGGGCAGGTTCTCGCTCTCTGAGCCCAAGCCATATGTCACCCAAGAACCCATGCAGGGACGCCCAGCCTGCAGGAAACCCGAGTTCATCTGGAACAACGCCGGGGCGTGATTGTTGCTCTCGCAGTACATCGACCGAATCACGCAGAGGTCGTCCGCGCACGTTGCGAGTTCGGGATAAGTCTCGGCAATCTGCAGACCAGAGTCACCATGCCGCTTGAACCGATACGGGCTTTTCATCGCCACGTTCTTCGTCTTGCCCGTCATGAAGGCGTCTTCCTGGCGAAAAACCGGAATCGCTTTGCCATCCCACTTGGCGAGTTCCGGTTTTTCATCCAGCAGGTCGACCTGCGAGGGTCCTCCGTACATAAACAGAAAGATGACGGACGTCGCTTGGGCAGCGTAATGCGGCTGCCGAGTTGCCAATGGGTTCAGGCTGGCAGCCTTGGATTCAGCAGCCTGTGCGGCATCACGGTGCAACAAGTCGCGCAAAGCCAGTGCGGCAAAGCCGCCGCCAGCAGCTTCTAACAGGTGGCGTCGAGAAAATAGGTGCGTCATTTGAAGACGGAAACCTCGAGCAAGAACAAGAGCAGCGATTGTTCGACACGTTGCAGTTTAGAGCACCCAAGCGCGGTCCGCACGAGAGAAACTCCGCGTCCAGAATGGTCAGAAACAAACCGAAATGGCAGCTCAATGCAAAGGTTCTCTTGGCGGAAGTCGCAATCGCGGCGACGATGGTTTTACTCAATCTGCGGAGGATTGGGCGAAATGGATCTCGCTTGCTTGAGGCCTTCTGATGACCAATGGACACGCACTGGTGTTGCGACCGATCCTCGTCCGTATGGCGTTGGCCTGGGCGAGCTGGCTGTTGATCAGCAACGCCCTGTTGGCACAACAGTCATTGCTGCGTCCAGAATCCAACAACCTTTCAGGCCCGAAGGCAGCCGCAGCTCCGAACCTCACCAATCGATCAACCACATCAGGCGGCAGCCTGGATCAGCGAACTTTGCAACAGCAGATCACCGTCGACCGCCAGGCAGCCCAGTCGTTGAATCGACTCAAGCAGTTCCTGACGGATCACAACTTCAGCGCCGCCGCCAAGCTCTACCGCGAGACTTTCGTCGGCACTGCAGGCGATGAAGCTCCGGCCCCTCTGCGAGCGGACAGCGTACTCTGGTCGGCAGATGGCAGATTGCTCAGCGTGCGAACCGAAGCTCGAACCGCCATTGAGCAAGCGGGAACAGAGGCCACTCAAGCCTTTGAGGATCTGTACGGCACCGAAGCCACCTCAGCTTTCACAGAGGCTGTCAAAGAGCAAGATCCGGTCGCGCTCAGTGAGGTAGCTCGTCAGCACTTCTTCACGAGCGCAGGCTTCCGTGCACTGGAACGATTGGGAAGCTGGCAGTTCGACTCAGGCCAGTTTGATTCCGCGGCAGCAGTATGGATCGAGTTGCTGAGTTCGCAATCGCACGCGCGACGAATCACGCTGCCATTCGTAAAGAAGGCGGCTCTGGCCCTGACACTCGCCGAGCGGCACTCAGAATTGGAAGAACTTATTAAAGGTGCAACGTCGCAATTCTCGCTGACAACCAAAGACCGCGACGTGTTGTTGAAATTGAAATCGCAAAAAATCGAGGCGCGGATCGCTAATGGCCGCGACTGGATGACGCCTTTCGGCGACACGGAAAACAATCGACAGATCAGCGGTACTGCTCCGTATCTCAAACCGCGCTGGAGTCGCTCACTGATCACCTCGCAGCAAGCGGGCGAGGATGCGTTCTATGCAGAGCAAATAGCCAGCTTCGAACAGGAGGCTACGACGGCCGAGTTCGCGCCGGTAGGTGCGGCTCATTTGCCAATCGTCATGGCGGGACAGCTAATCGTCCGCGAATCACACGGGCTGACGAGCATGGATTTAGATTCCGGACGCACGCTCTGGCGTTATGTCGCTCCGGCATCGGCGGGCGCCGCGTTGTGGAGTCTTCAAAGCCGCTTTCAGTTGATGGATCACAGTTTCGATCTGGCACATGTCGGCAACGCAGCGATTGGGATGCCCAGTTCACAAGGTGATCGCGTCTTCTCCGTCGAAGTGCTGGGATATGAGCAACCTGAGGGCGATCCCCAGCGACGAATCCGCTTCGCTCCGCCCGATCGCCGGCGCGGACTCACAGCGCTCCCCTGCGACATCGTTAACCGGCTGATCTGCGTGCGGCTTCCGCGGCGTCAACCGACGGATGGTCAAGAGGTGCGCGTCGAACCCGAATGGATCGTCGCGACGCGCGAACTCGACGACGACGACCCGTTAGCCGGATGCACATTCCTGGGCCCTCCCCTGCCCTCGAACGGTGCGGTGTTCGTACTCGCTGAGACCGACCGCACGATCTCGCTGCTGAAGTTCGATGCCCGCTCGGGGCAGTTGCTGATGATGCAACCGCTGTGCATTGTGGAAGCGTCGATCCTGAGTCCGACCGAGGCGTTTCGACTTCCGACTTCCAGCCTGCTGACGGTGGCGAATGGCCTGATCATCTGCCCGACGGAAACCGGATTGCTCATGGCGGTTGACCCGCTGCTCGGCGAGATCAAGTGGGTTCAAAGCTACGCGAACCCTCAGCGCAACAATGTGGATCGCAGCCATCGCGATCAGTTGGGCTGGTCCGATCCGCCGCATGCCAGCGGTTCCAGCATCTATCATCTGCCCCGGCTGTCGGACGACTTGTTGAGCATCAACGCGCAGACGGGTGAGCGGCAGTGGCAGGTCGCTCGCAACGAAGCCAAGTATATTGCAACGGTGACCGCATCCGACGTCATCGTTGTCGGTGAGCGTTGGGTGCGGGGGATCGCGCGCAACGATGGTAAGACGTTGTGGACCTCTGAAGTCGGCGTCGTCAGCGGACGTGCCGCAGCCTTGCAGGATGCGATTGTTGTCCCGCTGAAGAATGGCAGCGTGGCGACGGTAGATCTCAAGACCGGTCAGGTTCGAGGAGTTAGTTCAACTGCACTGACTCGTGCGCCGTCGGCAGAAACGAATGCGATCCCGCGGGCGCGAGCAGACGCGTTGCGGCATTACGGACGCTCGCCGGAAGACTTCTTTGGCCTGCAGCCGGTCGGCAATCTGGTCGCGTTGCGCGAACAGATTATTTCCGTCGGGCTGCGAGACATCACGGTCTACGCGCAAGCCGGACAACTGCGGGAAGAACTCGCCGCAAAGAAAGAGCGTACTCCTGAAGAGGAGTTGGCCGATGTCGGTGCGCAGCTCGCGCTGGGTCGAGTCGATGATGCCGCAACTCGCCTGAGCCAGTTGTTGACCACTTCGACACCCGCTACTCAGGAACTCGCGAGGGCGACATCACGCGACATCGAACAGCACCGCTTCTTTGAACTCATGGCCGCGAATCGCGGTAACGAAGCTCGCGATTCCGCCAGTCGCTTGCTGACTCTGTCACAGACGCCTGAAGAGCAGTTGATGGCTCGAGCTCAATTGCTGATGGTCGAGGAGCGGAACCGCAACTGGAGTCAGGTCACTCAGGCGGCTCGCAAGCTGCACGAGTTACCGTCGGAAGACCTTGTGCCGGTCGCTCCGTTCTCCGCGCATGCCGTCGCCCCACGCAGTCTGGCTCAACGGGCCTTCGCACGTTCTCTGCGAAAGGTCCCCAGCAACGAACGCGAAGGCCTGCTCGGCCAAATGAGACCGGACTTCACCGCCGCCGTACGCGCCGGTTCGATACCCGACCTCGAACGATTCCTGGATCTGTACGGCGAACTTCCGGAGGCAGCCTCCGTGCGGCTGCAACTGGCGGATCGGCTGATCCGCGAGGAACGCTTTCATGAAGCAGAACACTGGCTGCGAGTCACATCGCGAACGGGACAGCGTGCTGAACGTGCCGCCGCGCAGTTAATGCGTGTCGCGCTGCTGGCTCAGGCGGAACTGCCGGGCGAAGCCGCACGTGTTCTGCAGGGTTTAATGACCGAGTTCGCAGACGTCGAACTGCAGGATGTTCTGAAACGGGACTATGAAGCACTGAGACCATTCTTCGATCGGCCCATGCTAGCTCAGGCGGGAGAGCCGATTACCCCTCAACAACTGGGGACCGCACTACGGTCGGGTACCGAACTGGCCCGCATTGCAGCGGATCTGCGGCCGCTCGATTGGAACGTCGCGCAGGTGCGCGTCGTCAATCGAGGCGTCACTGAAGCGCGGACTCTTCTGGCCGATCTGTTTGCCGGACAGCGCCGGCTGGAAACTGGTAGCCATCAGGATGTCGACATCCAGCCCAACTCGGCTGATGGCGGACAACGCTGGGTGTTCATTGACCGCACCTCAGGAACAGAGCGAGGCGAGATCAAGTTGTCGTCCAGCGTGGATGTGGACTTCAATGAAGTGCGACGCGGACGCTCCCATGTCGTGCCCTTGGGCATCACGGGTGGCGCAATGGCTGTTTCTCTCCTGACGCCCCGTGTTTCCGGACCATTATGGGAACTAAGCTTCCCGCTCGGGAGTGGTGAAAACGAGGACATTGAAGTCACTACGATCTCGCCTAGCGTCTGCCTGCTGCGTACCGCAAATCACCTGGTGGCGGTGAATGCGGCTAATGGCGGCCTGCTGTGGCGACGATCGGACCTGACCATCGCCCACGGAATCTTCAGCGATTTGTCGACCTACCTGTTCGGGGACGACGACATCACCGTCGCGTTCCAGAGAGACGGGCAGAACTATGTCATGCTGGATACCCGCACTGGCGAGACCTTGCGATCCGGTCGGCAACTCGTTGATCGGCAGGGAAATCTGGTCATCAGCATGGGGCGGCGATTGTTGTACGTGACGCGAGGCGTCAACGGGCAGCAACCGATGACTCTGCAAGTCTGGGATCCGCTGCTGGACCGCATCGAATTGCAGATGCCCTTCAACGCGGTGACGTTCCCACCGGTGGTGCTGCGAGACAACCATGTTGCGCTGTTCCAGGTCGAGAACAACGCGACCAAGACTGGACGCTTTCTGCTGCTTTCGCCTGATCATGGCCAGCCGGTGCTGGACATCAAGCTGCCGCTCCCCACAGAAGCCGGCCGCATGGACGCTCCGTACGCCTTTGTCGACGGAGACTATGTCTTTATCAATCTACGTCGAAATGACCAAAGTTCACGGCCGGGTGAACGGCTTGTGCAAATTATGGACTCGATAATCCCCACCGAGTCCCTGCACTACGGTGACTTGATCGCGATTCGCCGCTCGACGGGCAAAATTCTTTGGCACCGAGTTTGCCGTACTCAGGCGGTGTTGCGTCTGAACCGTTGCAATCTGCCATTCCTGGTAACAGCCGTGCTCGTGCAGCCCAGCGGCAGCACGGACACTCAAAGTCTGGCGATTCAGGTGATTGACAAGGCATCAGGTGTTTCCCTCAGTCTCGACCGGGAATCGCGGGAGCCTCAAATGTCAAAATCGGTCGGATCGGGCCAGCACTTAATCCCGATGAGGTTCGCTCACTACGAATTTGACCGGCAGGCAGGGCGTATTTCGCTCTATGGTCTGACGCGGCGTAATGCGGACTTCTCGGCCGACACTCAACGGACACTCGGGATGGTTGGCCGTATCGATCTTGAGTTCAGTCCGGGGATGCAGCGATTTCTGTTGGAGACTTCGCCATAAGAATGACGTAAGAGAATAAGTAAGAGTGAGACGAAGGACTCGAGAACGATTCCTCAGCCTCACCCGACAGTTGGTCTGGGACCCTGTGAGGTGTGTCATGGCTTACGCGGAGACGAGCATCTCGGCACATGATGGCACGCAACTGTTCGCGAGGGTGTATTCGCCACACGAATCTCAAGCGTGCGACCGGACGATGGTCGTGGTGCATGGCACTAGCGAACACGGTGGGCGGTACGACCATGTGGCGAAAACTCTGGTCGACAATGGCTGGAAGGCCATTGTGCTGGATCTCCGCGGTCACGGTCACTCCGCGGGCACGCCGGTCCACGTCGACTGTTTCGAACGGTATTTACTCGACCTGGAAACCGTGTGGCGTTACTTCGAACTCAATCCGAAACGCACCGCGTTGTTGGGACACAGTTTCGGCGGCCTGATTTCTCTCAGATTCGCTCAGACTCGCGGCCAAATGCTGTCGGCTTTGACGCTCATTTCGCCATTGCTGCGATTAGGCGTCGAAGTTGACCGCTTTACGTTATGCCTCGGTAAGTTGATGTCCTGGATCGCGCCGCGGACTCGCTTCAAGAGCCGCGTGCCTTCAGAGCACACGACGCGGAATCCTGAGGTGCTCGCGCGCCGCGAAAATGACTCGCTAATCCACCGCAGTATCACGGCAGCCTGGTTCTTCCAGATGCAGTCCGCCTTGCGAGCCGCGTGGCGCGAAAGCCCTCGTCTGCAGACGCCCTTGCTGCTGATGCAAGCGGGCAGCGACCGTATCGTCGATCCGAGTGCTGCGGAGCCGTGGTTCAATTCCACAGCCAGCGGTGATCGCACGTTTGAGTTCCTGCCGGAGCACTACCACGAACTACTCAACGAGCCCGACTGGCGTGAGACGCTCAATCTCGTGATGCGCTGGCTGGATGTGCGACTGCCCTGTACCGGCAAGCTGGAACTGCCGACTCACTAAGAGTGCTGAGTCGAAATGAGCTCAGGTTTCAGAGGCTTCATCCGACGAGACCGCGAAGTGAGCCAGTTCGCTCTGCTGCACCTCGCGAATGGTCTTCAGCAGCGTCCCGCAATCATGAGCCAGTTCGGCCGCAGCGGTGGTTGAATTGTGGGCTCCGAAACGCAGTTCGACATACCGTTGATACCAGTTCGCAACGGACAGCAACGCCGGGTGCCGGGACTCTCTAGTAAGAGCCGCAGCAAACTGCAGTACGGTTTCATTGGGGCGACGTTCACGAAAAGCGCGTTCGATGACGCGATCCAGTCGAATACGCAGCGCTTCCAATTCATGAACGAGATAGTCGAAAGATCTCTGCTCAACTCTGGCAACGCGTTTCCGGAAGACGAACCTGAAGCCCACAACCAGAATCACTATCAGGGGAATCATTGAACCGATGGGCGTTGACAGATAGCCCATCAGCTTACGCAGACCGCCGATGAAACCGAACTGCTGCCAGCTCACGCGAAGCTGCTGCAGGCATTCGGTCATGTACTCCCAGAGATCATTAGACAGTGCCGTCTCAGTCGGATGTGGTAATCCGTCCGATGGCGTCGATTCGACGGTGAACCAGTTCCCGGCTTCGTCCTGCGCTTCAGCCCAGGCGTGCGCATCGCGCTGGCGGGCAACCCAGTTCTTGCTGAAGCGACTTTGCTCGTGAATGACGTAGCCCGAGACATATCGAGAAGGCACTTCCGCCAGCCGCAGCATCACAACTGTTGCGGAAGCAAAGAACTCACAGTGAGCCGCCCCGCGTTCCGTGATGAACCAATGCAACGGCTCATTGCCAATCGGAACGTCCACCTTCAAAGAATAGCGAAAGTTCTGATGAAAGAATCGTTGAATGGCGTCTGCTTTGCTTCGGGCGGTGGTCTGTCCCTGGCAGATTTCATCAACGAGCGATTTCAGCTGCGAGTCCCGAAACACCCAGCGTGGCAGTTGCAACAGAGAGCGGCTGGATCGCGATGTCAGTTCAATCTTCGGCGTCTGATCCTGCTGGCTGACAAACAATGTGTACGGAGCGTAGGCTGGCAAATCCGGCGCTCGCAGCACCTCGTAGGCATCGCGAGTGATGTGCTGCACCGGTGCCTGCAGACAAAACGCGTGCATCGGAGCAAACAACTTCCCGGCCAGAGAAGAACTCGGCCAGACTTCAAATCGCGAAGAGCGCAACGGCGCTGGCAATTCGGACGATCCCTCGGGTTCAGTCACCTCTTCCGAAGAAGTGCCCGACGCATCTTCTGAAACGTCTACTCGACGCCAGAGTTCAAAGAAGTTGCCGGGATGTTCACTCGGCTGAGTACCGCGTATCGGGATAGGTCGAGCAGCAAGTGGGCGACCGTCGGAAATCGACACCGCCCAGCGGGCTTGAGAGTAAACGTCGTAGACCTTGCCGCGGAAATACCCCGGTTCAAAGTCCGAGATGATTCGCAGTGCGACCTCCTGAGACCGCTCGCTCTTGGTGAGGTTCACAGAGCCCAACGAGGTGGTATCGCCAAAACCAATATCATGAACCGAATCGCGCGTGCTGAGCAGCTTCACCAAATACTGCTCTACCTGACCTTCAAACCGATGCAGTCCCGCCGCAGCGCCCCATCCCAGCAGACCCACCAGCAGGAAGACAATCAGCGACGCCGCCATGCGACCGGTACGGCCGCGCGACCCGAC
The DNA here is from genome assembly GCA_964386705.1 of uncultured Planctomycetaceae bacterium. GTDB lineage: Bacteria > Planctomycetota > Planctomycetia > Planctomycetales > Planctomycetaceae > AM-0621. The sequence continues at coordinate 7,003 of CAYLTY010000167.1, read as the reverse complement.
ATCCAGAAAACGGCGTGAGACATCGCAATACTTCGCGGCGAGCAGCGCGAAGCTGATGCAGAACCCCTGAAAGATGATGCGTTCAGGGCCGTTCTCAATCCGTACGATCGACGCGCAAACAAGTGCAATCACGCCGATGCCGGGAAACAAAATCGGCAGCCGACCGTCACGCCGCTTCCCGAAGAAATAGGTCGCCTGCAAACAGAGTACAAACTGAGCCACCGACAGCGCAATCTGCTGGTTGGGGAACAGCGTTGAGTAGCGGGCATTCTCCGCCGAGAACATGTATTTCAGAATGAAGATCACGCCAAACGCTGCGACGATGTCGTAAGCGCGTGACCGGGTGATCTCAAAACGGAACTTGCTGAACGCTCCGCATAGAGCAACAAGTGCAACGACAATCGGAAACGTTTTCGTGTGCGAAATGAAACCAATCGCGAGGCATTCCAGCAGAAACATCGCCAATGCGATGCCACGCTGCAGCTCAATTCGTAAGCGAGGCCGGATCGAGTTCATAGTCGATCAATGCCTCCACGTTCGATCTGCTCACACGTCAGCACGGTGATATCCATCGCCTCTGTCGGCAGAGGACGAGTCGGCGGCGTATCACGCACCAGAATCAGCTTGATTTCACAGCCAGCCTCCACGGCCTCGCGCGTCAGTTTCTCACGCGACTCATCCCAATCCAGCAACACCAGCACCGTTGTGGTGATTGAAGTCAACTCGTCGGAGATCGCAGGGCCGATGCTTTCAAACGGGTTGCGCGGCGACCAGTCCACACTGGCCAGAATCTCCAGCACGTTGTCGAAGTGCGCGACATTGCGACCCGCCCGGAACACATACAGTTCCGGACCGGCGGCGAAGATGTCGATTACGTGCTCCGACGTGGAGAGGCCATCCGCGATGGAGGCCGCGAGGCTGATAGCGGCTTCCAGTTGCCTGAAGCCATCCGATGGCTGACGCCGAGCCGGAATGTGTGTGTCGAGGATCAGCGCGATGCGGCAGTAATACTCTTCCTGATACTCACGCACGACCGGCTTCGCGAGCCGTGCCCACGAACGAAAATCCAGACGTCGCGCAGGTTCACCCGGCACGTACTCGCGATTGCCGATGTACTCGGGCGATTCACCAACATGGGAACTCAGCGCAATACCACCGGGCTGATAGCGCAAGCCGACCGGCACCACCACATCGCGAATGCGATGAAAGTTGGGAACGACCAGCACGGGGCTCAGCGGTACTCGTAACGATCCGCTACGCATCAAGTTGAAGGGGAACGTCGAATGCGGACGCAAATCGGGAAGCTGATAAATCCCTCGTCGTTGCACCTGAACCAATAGCGGCAGCTTGCCCCGTTCGCCGGGACCGAGTCGCGGAATGACCAGGTCGGCCGACAGGATCTTGCATTGGGGCGGCAATCCCACAATCCACAGCATCAGGTCGTAGGCTGGTCGCCAACTGAGATTCTTGAGTTCGAACTCCGCTTCAATCGTCTGCCCCGCAGTAATGCGACGTGGCAGAGAACCAGTACAGCTCAACTTCGGTCGATAGACGGCGTTCGCCACCCAGACCACAACATACGCCGCGAACAGCACGCAGAAGATCTGGTAGATCGGCATGATCACGGTGGCGGTTCCGGTCGACGTGAACAGCACGCTCCAGAACAGAAATCGCCCTGCCGGCGTCAGTTCATACTGCCACAAGTAGCGGGCATAGCGAACCGTGAAAGGCACGTAACGCGGCATGCAGTTGCCCGATAGAAATGAAGTGAACGCAGAACGAAAACACACCAGCGTCCGCAGGATGACTGGTCCATTCAAACACTCGCAAGTCCACTGATGAAGAAGAATTCAAAGTCGTCGTGTGACACGCAGGAATTCTCCAGCAACCGGTTTTAGACTCCGGGCCTGAGCATGCAGCCGAAGCTGCACGCGCTCGGCTTGCCTGTGGCTGTTTATGGCGATAGTCGCTGATCGCTCCGCGATCAGAACGGCATTTCTTCTGGGCTAGGAATCAATCTGCGGAGTCCCCATTGAATCACGGAATCTTTGTCACAGGAACAGATACCGGCGTCGGGAAGACTTATGTCAGCAGTTTGATCCTGCGTGAACTGCGTCAATCCGGTGTGCCGGTGGGTGCTTACAAACCCGCGTGCAGCGGCGCTGAGTTCCACCAGGATGGTTCTCCGTTCTGGCCGGATCTGGAAGCTCTTCAACAGGCCGCAGAGATTGATGATCTCAGACAAATCAGTCCCTATCGGCTGATCGCGCCGCTCGCGCCGCCAGTTGCAGCGCGGCAGGCCGGTCTAAAGCTTGATCTGGAAGTCATGCAGGACGGCTTCACCGCCTGGCGGAATGCGGCACCGTTTACGGTCGTCGAAGGTGTTGGCGGCTTGCTCTGCCCGTTGACGGAAACGGAGACGATCGCAGACTTTGCTCATTGGACGAGCCTACCCCTGCTGGTGGTGGCGCGCCTCGGGCTGGGCACGATCAATCACACTCTGCTCACGTTAGAGGTTGCCGCGTCACGCGGACTACGAGTCTCCGGAATCGTGCTGAATGACGTCCTGAACGAGCGGGAAACGCTGGCCGCACAGACCAATGTGTCCGAACTGAGTTCTCGAACCTCCGTTCCAATCCTCGGCGTTCTACCGCATTCCGGGACTTCGCTCTGCTTGTGGCCCGATATGCGGCCCGCAAGAATAGCTTGGCAGTCTTGGGGCGCGCTCTCCGAAGAAATCTGAAACTCAGGATTCTGACTCAATGTTCGAAGTCGCTTGTGGCAATTGCCAGGGTCGCCTGCTGGTCCAGCAGACCGGCATCGTCGTCGCGTGTCCTCACTGCGGAACTCATCTGACGATCGGCGGGCCAGCTCCCGCCCCCACCCCGCAGCCGCCAGCATTCGTCCCACAACCAGCGCCAACACCGCCCCCTCAACCAGCCTGGGCACCACCGCCACAGCCTGCTCCCACCCCCGCGCCCCAGTTCGCCGCAACTCAGCAGTTCATCGCTCCGCCGCCACCGGCAATCACAACTCCAGCACCCGCAGCAGTGCCAGCAACCCCCGCGCCGCAGTTTCAAGCGCCGCCAACATCGATTGTGCCGGAGCCAGCACCCACCGCGCCCGAATGGTTCAGCCAGCCAGCAGCCGAACAGCAACCTGGAACCGTCGGCGAAACCATGCCGTTCCTGGGTGATTTTCAAGCTCCGCATCCAGCGGCAGACGGGCCGATCAGCACCAACCCTGCTCAGGCGTTCGATGCCGCCGCCGTTGTTGCCCCCGCGCCGACGGTCTTGACGCCTACGATCCCGGCTCCAGTCGTCACCGAGTCGTTCACGGCACCCGCTATTCCCAGCACGACGATCGTCGCAGCGGAATCAGCAGCCGCACCAACCGTTGTCAGCGTTCCTGCACCAGCGATGCAACCGCCTCAGCCACAGTGGGCAGCCGCGCCGACGCCCGTTGAGCCTTCAGCACCTGCACCAGTCGCCTACGCACAGGCTCCGGTTGCAGCGTATCCGCAGCCGGAAACGCAGGGAGTACCGCCGCACGCAGTTCAGCCAACGCCGCAGTTCGCAATGCAGCTGGCTTATGCAGCTCAACCGGCGGCTGTTCCTCAACAGCCCCAGCAGGCGAACTGGTATCCGGGAGCAGAACAACCTGCCGCCGCGTATCCTCAGCAGAGTGCGTATGGGGTTCCAGACGCTCAATCCGCAACGCTGCAGACCGCTGATCCCGGAATGACGGACTGGAGCATGACTTCGTCGCAACCGGGGACAACCGCTCCTGCACCGCGACCAATCGCACCGCCGGGAGTCTCGCGAGGCAAGTTCATGTTGCTGGCCAACTACGCCAGCATTGCCACAATTCTGGCGGCGTTCTTCGCCTACAAAGCCTTCAACTCAAACACCGCCTCGGGTAATGACCCTGCCAACCTGCCCGACGTGGAACCCGTCAAAGTAGGTAACAAGATTGGTGCTGTCGTCGTAGAGCCGTTCCACAACGTCGGTGTTAGTCAGAAACTGACCCTCGGCGAAACCAAGCGTTTCGGAAACCTGATGGTGACACCTCTGTCCGTGAAACGGGGAGAGATCGAGTTCGAACGTCTCCCCGGCGTAGCTTCCGGTCTACAGAAGCCAGCCGAGAACGTGCTGATGTTGCATGTGCGATTCGAGAACGTGTCGCAAGATCAGGACATCGCTCCACTGCGTAGCCTGGCTTACAAACAGCAGGGCACTGCGTTTGTGTGCGTGGAATCTCAACGAGCTAAAAAAGGCATGATGATCCATCACGCCAAGCTGGATAAAGAGCCCTGGAAAGTGAAGGGCCATAACATCGACAAGACAATCAAACCCGGCGAGACGCTGGAGACATTCATTCCGACTGCCAGTAAAGACGTTGATAAACTGCTGGAAGATGAGGGCGAAAAGGTCTGGCGGTTGTGGTTCCGCAAGGGATACAGCCGTAACAACTACGGAGTCACCACACTGATCGATATTGCGTTCAGCAATTCTGACATCCAGTCCGGCGCCTAGTACTTGGATTCCGCAAACGGGCACTTTGAAGGAGCCATAAATTTCCCCCTTGGTTCCTCTGCGGCTGGTTGCGGTTGGTCAGGTCGATCCGCACAATGCAGCCCACGCTCATCGGTTCAGGAAGCTACTCACAACCTCGCCACATCTTTGTTACAGACACCTTTGAAGGGATGCATTCATGAGCAAGACGGCCAAACTGGTTCTCGATGGCAAAGAATTCGACTTGCCAGTCATTGTGGGAACCGAGAACGAGGTTGGAGTCGACATCACCACGCTCCGCGACCGTTCTGGAGCCATCACGCTCGATTCCGGCTATGCCAACACCGGAGCCTGCGTCAGTAACATCTGCTACATCGACGGTGAAGCGGGCATCCTGCGTTATCGCGGCTATCCGGTTGAGCAACTGGCCGAACACGCCAAGTTCACCGAAGTCGCTTACCTACTGATCTACGGCGAGCTGCCCACGCTGAAACAACTGCTGAAGTTCCGCGAAGACCTCACGTATCACAGCATGATTCATGAGGACATGAAGAAGTTCTTCGACGGCTTCCCCAACGGGGCGCATCCGATGGCGGTGCTCTCGTCAATGGTCGCGTCGCTGTCGACTTACTACCCCGAGTCTGATGAGAAGGCCAAAGACCGCAACATCATCCGTCTGCTCGCCAAAGCGAAGACGATCGCGGCTTACGCCAACAAGAAGACGCTCGGTCAGCCGTTCATGTATCCCCGCAATGAACTGAGCTACTGCGGCAACATTCTGCAGATGATGTTTGCCGTGCCCTGTGAGGCCTATCACGTCGACCCGGTGCTCGAAGACGCTATGAACGTCCTGCTGATCCTGCACGCGGATCACGAACAGAACTGCAGCACGTCCACCGTCCGCATGGTCGGCAGCAGCCAGGCCAATCTGTACGCCTCGATCTCCGCCGGCATCTGTGCTCTGTGGGGTCCGCTGCACGGTGGCGCCAACCAGGCGGTCATCGAGATGCTCGAAGAGATTCATCGCGACGGCGGCAACGTCGATAAGTATGTCGCGATGGCGAAGGACAAGACCTCGGGCTTCCGCCTGATGGGCTTTGGACATCGCGTCTACAAGAACTTCGATCCGCGCGCCAAGATCCTCCGCAAGACCTGCGACAGCGTGCTGGAACGACTCGGTGTGCACGACCCGCTGCTGGATATCGCCAAGAAGCTGGAAGAGATCGCTCTGCGCGACAGTTACTTCGTCGAACGCAAGCTGTACCCGAACGTCGACTTCTACTCGGGCATTATTTACAAGGCGATGGGCATCCCCACCGAGATGTTCACCGTGATGTTCGCTCTCGGCCGCCTGCCGGGCTGGATCGCCCACTGGAAAGAACTCCGCGACGATCCCAAGAGCCGCATCAATCGCCCACGTCAGATCTACAACGGTGCCGGAATCCGAGATTTCGTCCCGATGGAAGCTCGCGGCTAAGCGAGTTGACGCGTCAAAAAGTGGCTCGGTTCGCCGTGCTCTTCAATCAATCCAGCAAAAGCCCGGTTCCACTTCGAGCCGGGTTTTCGCTTTCTCATGAAAGGTCACACTCATGGTGAAAACCGCATCCACAATGCTGCCGCTCGGCACCAAGGCTCCGGATTTCTCGCTGACCAATGTCGATGGCAAGAAAGTTTCGCTGTCGGACTTCAAAGGCAAGAAGGGCCTGCTGGTGGTCTTCATGTGCAACCATTGCCCGTTCGTCCTGCATCTCCGGTCGGCGCTGGCGAAGTTCGCGTCTGAGTATCAAGCCAAGGGCCTGGCGGTTGTCGGCATCAATTCCAACGATCCCGTCACTCACCCGGACGACAGCCCCGAAGCGATGATCGCCGAAGCCAAGAGCGCGGGTTACAGCTTCCCTTATCTCTTCGATGCCACTCAATCGGTAGCCAAGTCCTACAAAGCGGCCTGCACACCGGACTTCTTCCTCTTCGACGGCGACATGGCTTTGGCTTATCGCGGCCAGTTCGACGACAGCCGCCCCGGCAATGGCAAGCCGATCACCGGCGAAGACTTACGAACCGCTTGCGATGCAGTGCTCGCCAATGGTCCGCTGCTGACCACTCAGAAACCCAGCATCGGCTGCAACATCAAGTGGAAGGCCGGTAGCGAACCGGAATACTTCACTGGCGTTTCGGCCGTCGAATAACCTGTAGGTTCCAGCCAATTGTTTAACGGCAAGCCGTAGGCGACGGCGTTTCGCTCGTTCCCAGGCTCTGCTTGGGAACGGGAGCCCGGAAGCTCCGCTTCACTCACCTAACACGTCAAACAAACGAGTCTGATGAAGGGAAGCAGAGCTTCCGAATGTGCGTTCCCAAGCGGAGCTTTGGAACGAGGTGGTCGGTCGTCATCTCTCACGCGACGTTGAAATACCCGAATGTCTTCAGACACGGCGATCTTCGATGGACTGACTCCGCCACAGCGCGATGCGGTCGATCATTTCGAAGGCCCG
>CAYLTY010000166.1:0-19016 GCA_964386705.1 uncultured Planctomycetaceae bacterium | reverse complement strand
TGAGTTTGATGCCATTTATGCGGGTAAGTGAGCCTGTATCCGCGTCGGACCGCCTGTGCCGATTGTGCCGGTCTGGTCCTTTGGGCGGCTGGTGCCGGTCACGCAAAGTGGTCGGATCGCATGGGAGGTGTGGCACGAATTCCGGTTCCGAACCCTCAGGCGGCGCTCTTCCGCCGCTGTCGCGAACGGATTCGAGCCAGAATCGAAGCAGTCGGCGATCAATGAACGACGGTCACTGTTCGCCGGACGGGCCCCTTGAATAGGAGTAGTCGTTCCCATGCCCACCCTGACCTCGCTCCTGCAGCTCAAAGCGACTCATATTCCGGACGGTCAGACTTTTGACTTTGATCTGGAACCAGACTGCGTGCTGAAGCTCGGCCGCACGCCGCAAAACAATATTGTTGTGAACTGGGATCGGACGGTGTCGCGTGAGCATGCGACCGTCGAAGCCAATCGCGGGATGGTCACCATTCGCTGCCTGGCTTCCGCGACCAATTCCATCATCTATCGCGGCCAGCCTGTCCGAGAGGCAGTCGTCGCGCCGGGTGAGTCCTTCGTGATTGGCGTGACTCAATTCGATGTGCGTGGCTCATCGCCGGAAGCGGTGGAAGCCATGATTCAGGACCTGCAGAACTCCAGCGCCAAACAGCCTGCAGAGCCGGATCTCGACGAAACATCCGTCGAAGAATACTCGTACGGTTCACGCGAGCTTTCGGCTGCTGACTTCGGCAACACGTCGGCTCAGATGGAAATTCTCGCCAAGCTGCCGAAGCTGATTTCCGATGCACAGGACGACAACGCACTGGCCGAGATGCTGGCCGAGATGCTGCTGGAAGCCATTCCTCAAGCCGTCGCCGTCGCAGCAGCTCAATACGATGTCGCCGCCATCCGCGCTGCGAACAAGAGCGCCGATGCGAGTTCATCTGGTGCGGAAGCTCCGCAGAAGCCAGTCCGACCGACGTTGATGCGCGTGCGGACGCGCGACGAATACTCAGGACGCTTCACGCCCAGCCGACGCTTGGTTTCGCGAGCCTTGATGAGCGGCGACTGCTCGGTACACGTCTGGGGCGGCGAACAACAGGCGGCTGGCTGCACAATGAGCGACGACCTGAACTGGGCGTTCTGCGTGCCGATTCAGGGCACCTCCAGCCAGGGCTGGTGCCTCTACGTCTCCGGCGAAGGCGGAGCCAACGGCTCCATCATGATCACCGCTGACGATCTGAAGGGTGATCTCCGATTCACACAACTTTTGGCTCAGTTCCTCGGCTCGATCCGCCAGGTTCGTCGGCTGCAGGAGCACGCGACGCAACTCAGCTCATTCTTCTCGCCCAAGGTCGTTGAGAATCTCACCAGCGGATCGGGCGTTGATATTCTGACGCCATCAGAGCGCGATATCACCGTGCTGTTCTGCGACGTGCGCGGCTTCTCACGCAAGTCAGAACAGTGCCAGGGCAACCTGCTGCATCTGTTGTCTTGCGTGCGTGAAGCGTTAAGCGTGATGACTCAGGGTATTTTGAAACATGATGGCGCGATTGCCGACTTCCAGGGCGACGCCGCTCTGGGCTTCTGGGGCTGGCCATCGGAACTGGAAGAAGGCGCGGTGCCCGCGTGTCTGGCGGCGCTGACGATTCAGGCCGAGTTTGCCAACGCCGTGGCTCACAGCGGTCTGCTGGATGGTTTTTCGGTTGGTATTGGCGTGGCTCACGGCCGTGCCATCGCCGGACAGATTGGCACCGCTCATCAGGCCAAAATCGGCGTCTTCGGAACCGTGGTCAACCAAGGTTCACGGCTGGAAGGTATGACTCGCCAGTTCGGTGTCTCTGTCTGTCTGGATGAAGCCAGTGCCGAGTTCGCTCGCCGACAGTTGCCGTCGCATCAAGCTCGCGTGCGTCGACTGGCCCGTATTCGCCCGAAGGGCATGGACACGGCGATCACCGTTTCTGAACTGGTGCCCGGCGACGCTGCTCCCGGCGCGATCTCGAATGAGACCATCGCCATCTTCGAAGCCGCGTTGGAAAACGTGGTCTCCGGACATTGGGACATCGCGCTGGATGCCCTCAACTCAATTCCGGATGACGGGCCAAAGGCCTTCCTGCTCAAGCAAATGAGCCGCTTCGACAACACGCCACCAGCGGACTGGGATGGCGCGTTCTCGATGACCGAGAAGTAACAGAACGGTCTTTTGAAAAGTGGAGCACGATTTTGTCGTGCTCACTTCACTGCGATTCAGGCACGTTGAAAACGCGTCCCACGTGGCTCTTTAGGCCACGCCGTGCATCGTTCGCCCATCGGCCTGCGACGGCAGGCCAGCAAGATGGAGCGACCTTCCATCGTCAGCGGCCCCTGCAGACCGGCGGGCCGCACGTCGACGCCTCGACGAAAGTGCGACGCTGGTTCCGCAGCATCACAACGCCGCAACGCAACCCACGTGGACTGACGATACCTCGTTCACCGGTGCTTAATTTCCTTGCGGCTAACACCATCGTCCACAAGATTGCTTACCACTTGCCCCGCCAAGTTCCTAAGCTGAAAGCACTTTCCTTCCGCGCTCGCTCAGATGCATCGCCCCGCGAGTTCGATAACATCCCGCAACTGCCAGTTCCTCCGTCCGGCCCGCCCCCCGCCCCGCCATTTTCGCAGAAGCTGCCGCATGACCCTTCCCGTCAAGACTGACGTCGACGATCTCGCTGCGTTCGACTTCGATCCTCGCACCCGAGTGATCTATGGCCCCGGCGTATTGGCTCAACTGGGCTCCCTGACCCGTGAGTTAGGTGGCCATCGAGTGCTGCTGGTAACCGACAAGGGACTGAAATCCGCCGGTCATGATGCTCGGGCAATCGAGGCTTTGACTGCGGCAGGCATCACCGTCGCGGTGTTTGACGAGACTCAGCCCAACCCCACGACGGACGATGTTGATCGAGCTTTGACCGTTGCTCGTCAGGCGAACGTGGACTTCATCATTGGGTTTGGTGGCGGCAGTTGCATGGACTGCGCCCGCGGCGTCAACTTTCTGCTGACGAACGGCGGACGCATGGATGACTATTGGGGCGTCGGCAAAGCCAAGCTGCCGATGCTACCCATGATCGCCGTGCCGACCACTTCCGGCACGGGCAGCGAAGCTCAATCCTTCGCGCTGATCGCGAACGCTCAGACGCACATGAAGATGGCCTGCGGCGACAAGAAAGCGGCTTGCCGAGTCGCCCTGCTCGACCCGGAACTTACAGTCACGATGCCCGCATCGGTGACCGCGATGTCAGGCATTGATGCCATCAGCCACGCGTTGGAAACCTATGTGACCACGCGACGCAATCCGATCTCGCAATTATTCAGCCGCCGCGCCTGGGGCCTGCTGGCAAAAGCATTTCCGCAGGTGCTGCGCTCGCCGCGCGATATCCACGCCAGAGGCGCGATGCTGGTGGGAGCTCACTGGGCCGGAGCGGCGATTGAGAATTCGATGCTCGGTGCCACGCACGCGCTGGCGAACCCGCTGTCGGCCCACTTTGGAACCAGTCACGGCATCGCCATAGGCGTCATGCTGCCACACGTGATTCGTTACAACGGCAGTGTCGTGAATGGGCTGTACTCCGAACTGGCCGCAGACCTGGGACTTTGCCAACTGCAGGCCGATTCCGCGACAGAAACACTCGCACGCTATATAGAGACGGTCGTAATCGATTCGGGATTGCCGACGTCGCTGCAGGAGTGCAACGTCAAACCCGACCTCATTCCGGTCATGGCCGAGGAAGCCTCGAAACAATGGACGGGTACGTTCAATCCGCGACCCGTTAACAAGCAGTCTCTTGAGGAGTTGTACCGATGCGCGTTCCAGACTCCGCCCCGTCGCTGATTTCTCGCCGAGATTTTCTGGTTGCCACGTCCGCCGCTGCCGCCAGCACGTGCTTGATGGCTCAAGCCGACGATCCTGCGAGTACGAAGAACACCAGTTGGCCGTCGTTCCGTAACGGCAACGAGTTGCGCGGCATCGCCACCGCAACGTTGCCTTCCAAACTGGAAGTGCTGTGGAAAGAAGCCGTCAAAGATGGCGTGCAATCCACCGCAGCTATCGTCGGGCCGCACGTGTTCGTCGCGACGCTGGGCGGCGAGTTGATCTGCTACGAACGTCAGACCGGCAAACGCGTCTGGACGTACTTCTCCGCCGAACGCAAGAAGCCCGATGATTTCATTGCGGGCTTTCAGTCGTCGCCGACGGTGACTGATGAACTCGTGCTGCTTGGCGATGAAGACGGCATCTTTCACGCGGTGGATCGCAAGACTGGCAAGCAACGCTGGAAGTTTGAAACCGGTGCCGAGATCGTGGCCTGCGCCGCGATTGTCGACGACAAAGCGATCTTCGGTTCTTACGACAGCACGCTGTACTGCGTGAAGCTGGCGACTGGTGCGGAAGTCTGGAAGTTCAAGACTCAAGACCGCATCAATGGCTCACCTGCCATCGCTGGCGATCTGACGTTCGTCACCGGCTGCGACCAGCACTTGCGAGCCATCAATATCACGACCGGCAAGGAGAAATTCGATCTGCCGCTGGAGCGTTTCATGATTGCGTCTCCCGCCGTGCTCGGTTCGATGCTGTATGTCGGCACTCACGAGAGCGAGTTCCTGGCGATCGACGTCTCCAAGCCGGAAGTCGTCTGGCGCTACCGCGAACCGGGGAAAGACCTGCCCTATCACTCCTCTGCGGCGGTGACCGAAGACAAAGTCATTGTCGGGGGACAAGACAAGTTGCTGCACTGCCTGGACCGCAAGACGGGCAAGCAGCTCTGGGCGTTCACGACCAACGGCCAGATCAACAGCTCGCCGGTACTTGTGGGAAGCGATCGAGTCTTCGTGGGCTCGAACGACGGCCACGTGTACGAAGTCGGTCTCAACGACGGCAAGCAACGCTGGAAGCTGAAGCTCGGTCGATCGGTCGCCGCGTCTCCCGCAGTTGGCGAGGGAGTGCTGGTCATCGGAGCCGAAGGCAACGAAGGCGCGATCTACTGCCTCGGTGCCAAGTGATAACTCGATATTGAACCTGCATCTGGAGAGATTGCTCATGAGTCACTCCGCGAATGAGAACAGTCCCGTGCCAACAATCTCGCGGCGAAAGTTTGTGGCGTCGTCGCTGGCGGCGGCGGGTGCCTGGACCTGTGGCGCTCCGGCGATCGTGCGTGGTCAGAATCTCAATGAGAAGCTGAACATGGCTGTCATCGGAGTTGGCGGCCGAGGCGGTTCGAACCTGGGTGCGGTTTCAACGGAAAACATCGTCGCGGTCTGCGATGTGAACGAGTCACATCTCAGTCGCGCTGGGGCTGCTCATCCCAAAGCGCGTCAAGCGGTCGATTTCCGCCGCCTGTTCGACACTGCGAATGACATCGACGCAGTGGTGGTCAGCACCTGCGAGCACACGCATGCCTTCGCCACTCTGGCGGCGTTGCAGTTGGGAAAACATGTCTATTGCGAAAAGCCGCTGACTCACAGCATCTGGGAAGCGCGCGTCGTTCGCGAAGCTGCCGCGAAGGCGAAGGTCGCCACTCAAATGGGGATTCAGATTCACTCGGGAGCGAACTATCGGCGCGTGGTGGAACTCATTCAGAGAGGCGCGATTGGACCCGTCCGCGAAGTGCATGTCTGGGTGTCGCGTGCGTGGGGCTGGCATGCCACGGAAGAAGAATCAAAACAGCATCGCGATATCGTGTTCGTGCAGGAGCGGCCCAAGAGCATCACTCCGGTCCCGGCGGGTCTGCACTGGGACTTGTGGCTGGGACCGGCTCCGCAACGCGACTTCAATGAAGTCTATTTCCCCGGCCCGAAGTGGTATCGCTGGTGGGAATGGGGCAGCGGGACGATGTCGGACCTCGGCAGCCACTGGAACGATCTACCGTTCTGGGCATTGAAGCTGCAAGCGCCGCTGACCATCGAAGCCTCGGGGCCGCCGCCGCATCCGGACCTGGCTCCAGCATCCATGCAGGCCACCTATGAGTACGGCCCGCGCGGCGATCAACCCGCCGTGAAGCTCACTTGGTACCAGGGCGTCAACAAGCCGAAGATCTGGACGGACGGCGGCATTCCCAAGTGGGACAGCGCGGTGCTGTTTATCGGCGACAATGGCCTGCTGTTGTCCGACTACGGCAAGTACGTGCTGCTGCCGGAGGACAAGTTCAAGGACTTCAAGCGGCCTGATCCGTTCATCCCCGATTCGCCGGGCCAGCAGGCGGAATGGCTGAAGGCGTGTAAGACGGACCTCAAGACGACCTGCAACTTCGAATACTCCGGCTGGCTCACCGAGGCTAACCATCTCGGCAACGTCGCGTATCGGCTGGGTAAGAAACTCGAATGGAACGCGGCTGAGTTACGTTGCCCGAACGCTCCCGAAGCGGACGCGATCATCCGTCGCCAGTATCGTCCCGGCTGGAAGTTGATCTAGGCTGCCGGTATCACCCGCCCAGCAGGGTTCGGTTACTCCTCGTTGATTGATTTGAAGGAATTGCATGTCTGCGTTTGAGACGGAACTCAAGGTCGCTCTGGCCGCTGTCCAGGTTGCCTCGCGCGTGTGTCAAAGCGTGCAAAAGCAGATCACGCGAGAGAAGCTCGACAAGAAAGACAACAGCCCCGTTACCATCGCGGACTTCGCGAGCCAGGCCATTGTCTGTCGTGCTCTGGCCGCTGCGTTTCCCGATGATCCGGTTGTTGGCGAAGAGGACTCGGCCGAACTCTTGCTGCCCGAGAACCGCAACTTCCTCGACCAGATCAAAGCGGAGCTGGATAAGGTCGGCATCGCGGGCAGCACGACAGACGTCTGCGGCTGGATTGATCGCGGCGCGGGCCAGTCAGGTTCGCGTTTCTGGACGCTCGACCCGATCGATGGCACCAAGGGCTTTCTACGCGGCGAGCAATACGCGATCTCGCTGGCGCTGATCATTGATGGCCGCATCTCGCTTGGCATCCTGGGTTGCCCAAATCTGTCGCTACAACCGGGTATTGAAACGTCGCCCGGCACCATGATGTTCGCCATTCGCGGCGAAGGTTCGTGGTCACTGCCCATCAATTCGGAATCTCTCGATCGCCAGGATGCGAAACGCATCACCGTGAGCCGTTCCGCGACCTGGCCAGAGATTCGATTCTGCGAGTCCGTGGAATCGGGCCATAGCTCACACAGCCGGTCGGCTCAGATTGCGGAATCACTCGGCATCGTGAAGACACCCGCACGGCTGGACAGCCAGGCCAAGTATGCGGTCGTCGCCCGCGGCGAAGCCGACGTCTACCTGCGTCTACCGACCAAGGCCGACTATCGCGAAAAGATCTGGGATCACGCGGGCGGCGTGATCGTTGTCGAAGAAGCCGGCGGCCGAGTGACCGACATCACCGGCAAGCCGCTGGAGTTCACTCACGGCCGCGAACTAGCCGTCAATCGCGGCGTCGTCGCCACCAATGGTCCGCTGCACGAGGAACTGCTCAAGGCACTGCGCGATGCAGGAGTCACGTAGTCCGCTACTGCCCGTGCAAGGCGAGTTGCAGGGTTTCCATCACGCGTGCTGACGGGCAATCGAAGAAGGCGCCGCCGAGTTCCCGAGCATCAGGATCGACACCGCGCAGGAACAGGTAGAGCACGCCGCCGAAGTCACGAGCGAAGTCGAAGTCGGGCAAGCGCTGCTTCAGGAAGCGTTCCACCGCGGCGCAATACAGATGGTATTGCAGGATGTAGTCGTGATCGGACATGCCGGTCTCAAGACCGTGCGTATCGTAGTCTGCGATGCGCGGCCCGAGGTTGGTGGTCTTATAGTCGAGGACGTACCAGCGACCCTGCCATTCGAACACGAGGTCGATGAAACCTGTCAGGAAACCTTGCAACTCGGCTACCGCCAGACGCCGCACGCGCTCGGCATAACGCTGCACGATCGGGCGTTCGGAGTGTTCAAAGCCTGCAGCCAGTCGGTCCATGCGGAATGCAAGACCTTCATTTCCGAGCGGCAGCACAAACGGCATCTCGCAAGCCAACTGGTTGACAGGGACATCCAGTAATGGGGCAGGGGGCTTGAGACTCGCGATTGGCTGCGTCAACGTCGCCTGCAGAGCTGACAGCAAGGGACCATGCCAGCGCGGCTCAATGTCTAGCCGACGTTGTGCGATCTCGAATCGCTGCGCCAATTTTTCCTGCAGCGCCGCCGGGTTCGATGCCCGATACTCACCGCTCAACAGAATCGCTTCAAAGATGCGGTGCACGGCGTCACCAACGGCTGTGCCGCCGGGCATTGCCGCCAGTAGGCTCAAGTCCTCGCTGCGTTCTGGTCGCACTACGTCCAGCGATCGATCCAGCGTCACGGCGTCGCGGTCCGCGTCGTCGACTACATGCACATGGTCTGCAAACCGGGTGAGCGACGTATAGCTCGTCTGCACCAGAGCCGTGATGTGTTCGCGACGCAGCACGCGAGGACTAAGATGGCTCACGATTCCCTGCGACCAGCGCAACTGTCCCGGATCACGAACGCCTTGAGCGACCGCTACTCCGTTAACGTGAACGCGAGGCACGCCCAGGCTTCCCGCCCAGCGCTGCAGTTGCTGTTCAATCACGTGATCGGGCTCGGGGCCTTCCAGATCGCCTAGAACGATCATGCCTGCCGCCGCCGCTTTCGCTCCCTTCGCCGCTGTCCAGTGAATGTGGCACTGGTGGCGCGCACGCGTCAGCGCTACGTACAAGAGTCGCCGATCCTCGGCAGCCTGCTCGTTCTGGCTGCGTTCCAAACGATCATCGAAAAGTTCTGAGCCAACATCAATGACCGGCAGCCCCTCGTCGCCACCGTCCTCAGCCAGCAGGTACTGCGGAGTGCCTCGCCACGTGAAGGCTGACCACAACGTCGGGCAATATACGACGGGGTATTCGAGACCTTTGGATTTGTGGATCGTCACCAGTTGCACGGCGGCGGCGTCTGTTTCCAGACGGAGTTGTGATTCATCGTCGCTGCCAGCGGGATTCGCGCGCAGTTGTTCGAACCAGCGAAAGAGTTCGTCTGGTCCGGAATGGCTGCTCGCGGCTTGCTGATGCAACAGCTCGCTCAAGTGCAGGTAGTTCGTTATCTGACGCTCGCCGGTCGTCTGTTGTGCCAGCCGACGGATCGCGTCCGAATCGTCCAGCACGCCGCGCCACATCACGATGAAGCCGTCGCGATGCCAGGTCGAACTCCACAGATGAAACTTCTCAGCCCAATGAGCCAGTGCCTGCGGCTGCTGAGGTAACTCGGCCAGATCCTCAGCGAGTAGCCCGAACAGCGGTGTGCAGAGGGCGTTTGCCATCAGCGTCAGCGACGACGGTTTCAGCAGCGCTGCCAGAATGCGGCTCATGAACTCCGCCTCGGGAGTTTCATAGACGGACTCATCCGTGTAGAGCACCGCAGGAACCAGCCGTTGAGCGAGTTCCTGCTGAATCGCCCGCAGTTGAACTCCGCTACGGCACAGCACGGCGATGTCTCCCGGCGAGAGCGCGCGCATTCCGCCGCTACCGTCGGGAATCTGAAACTGCGAATTCAGTTGATGCACAATGTCCGCGGCGACTCGCTGCACGACGACTTTCAGAGCATCTGAGTTTGACGGTTCCTTGTCGGCAGCGACAAACGGCGAGCGTGGCACCAGATTGATGATCAACGCATCGCCGGCGGACAGCCGGTCAGGGTGATGAGCCTTGATTTCCGGCAAGCCGATCTGTGCGTTGAGGAACGGGTCCCCAACAGACTTGAAGACCGCCTGCACGGCATCGACCAGCGACCGATCCGACCGCCAGTTCGTGCCCATTTCATGCCGCTGTTTGGCCGGCACACGTTGGTTGGCTGCCAAGTAAGAATGGATGTCTGCCCCACGAAACCGATAGATCGACTGCTTCGGGTCGCCGATGATGACGAAGGCACGCATCCCGTCCTCGCTGACCGGTTGTTCTTCCGCTCCGTCCAGAAAGATGCGTTCGAAGATGCGAAACTGAATCGGGTCGGTGTCCTGAAACTCATCCACCAGGGCGACGCGATAGCGATCGCTCAGACTTTCAATCAGAGCGTCCTGCAACGCGCCGCTGAGAGCGTCATCCACTCGCAACTGCAGGTCGCCAAAACTCATCAAACCGTGCTCGCGTTTGTAGTTGCTGACACGTTCACGTACGTAAGCCGCCAGTTGAGCGAGCAACTGCGGTTTCAGAGTGTCGCCAATGCCGCGGACTCGCGCGGCCTGCTCCAGCAATTCCTGGATGAGTTCAAACGCCGCGTGGTGCGGAGTATCAGTTTCTTTGCCCTTTTTGGTGCCAGCCTCCAGCTTGTTCTGAGCCAGCCGGGACTGGTGCGATTCAACCTCGCCTTTGCTGGTGTCCCATTCCAGCAGGTGGAACGACGGCGATTTCGCGAATAGATCCAGGAACGCCAGCGTCTCTTCGATCTGGTTGGCCTTGTAAGATCTCTGATTGAGGCAGCCGCTTTCGATGGCCTTGCGGAGCGTGCTTTCGATCTCGGCGCGATCGCGCTGCCAGACTTCCGAGAACACTTGAGCCTTTGACTTGAAGGTCCGCAGTTCGGGCGAGTCCAGCAGTTCGCCGAGGCTACTCCCGTCCGGCTGCACTCCGTAAACCGGGTGATTGATGGCCTGCTTCGCGACTTCGAGGAGCAGTGACCAGAGAGTGCTGTTGAACGGCAACCAGTCCGCAACTTTCGAATCGGGAACGCCCCAGCGATTGGCCACGAAGTCCCGGACCGCGTCTTCGCAGAGATCATCCTGTGATGTCAGGACTTCAAACTGAAAGCGGCTGCCAGTCTCAAAGACATGCAGTTGCAACACTCGCTGACAGAAGCTGTCGATGGTGTAGATCGGCGCCTGATCAAAGCTCAGAATCGCATCTTCGAGACGCTCGTTCACGCGTTCCCGGTATTCTGCATTCCACGCTCCCGCAGACTTCAGCAAGGCCACCACTTGCGCGTCTGCGTCGCCGGACTGAACCAGTTCCTCGGCCGCCGCGTCTGATTCGCAACTGCGTACCAGAAACACGGCGTCGCTGAGTCGCTTGCGAATGCGTTCCTTCAGTTCGGCCGTCGCCGCTTTCGTGAACGTGGTCACCAGAATCTGGTCAACATGGCAGCCGGCTTCGAGCAAGTAGCGCAGATACAGCGTCGTGATGGTGTAGGTTTTTCCGGTTCCGGCACTGGCGTTGATGCTGTGCACTCCCGGCAGCGGGATCTTGAGCGGATCGAACTTCTGAGTCTGTTTAGGCATCAACCTGAACCGGAAAGAACGGTGAGAACGACGGGCGGAGGTCGAGAACGTAGGTATCTTGTCCGGGATATATGGCAACCGCGCTGCCAACGCATGCGGTCCGTTCGAAATTGTTTCTCCTGAACTTGAGCAGGGAAACGCCTTACGAAACTGCTGAACACGACGAGCGAAACTGTGCTAGCGGGCTGCGATGACTTGATGGATTCTTCCGCCTGCCGGGAATTTTGTGGAAGCCTCGGCCAGCGACGGCACTCGGCTTTCTCCTGACAAAACTTGGAGGCTGCCGCTTTCCGATGAATTCTCGGTAAGCACTTGCGCCAGTCTGACGGTCCGACAGGATGTCGTTTGTAAGCCACGCGTCTCCGGCATGCGGGCATGTGTATGCATTGCCGCCGCTACTCGTTGCTTGACCACCAGGCAAGTCGCCGTGCCATCAGTCAACTACTCCAGGGGCTGGGCCAACCCGCCTGTGCATGGCGGCGGTCGACCAAGGTCGTTGTGACGACCCTGATCGTCCTTCGCCATGCGGGGAAAAGTGTATGAGTAAGCAGCAGACATCGCCGTGTCCCGAGCTCAAGACTAACTCCACACTTCCCTTCGGCGGGCAGGTCGAGCCTCAACAAGATTCCGCGGCACCGGCTCCGTTGCGACGCACCCTCGCCCTGACGGGCCTCGCTCTGGTGGCGAGCACAGTCCTCACCGGCAGCATAGGGTCGTCACACCATGAGCGATTCCCCAGCCATCTGTCGGCTGACAGGCAGGTGATCCTGGCTCCCAAGAGTGGTTCCATTGAGAGCCTGGCCGTGAAGCCGGGCCAGATCGTGGTGCCCGGTAACGTGCTATTCCGCATCGTCAATCGCAGCGCGGAAGGGAAACGCGGCGACCTGGAACAAGCGGTACTGCGACTCGAACAGGAACTGAGTTCCGCTCAAGCCCGCGCTGAGGTCGAGACCAGCAGCTCGATCGACAATCTCGAAGCGCAAGTCTTCGCGGCGGAAAACCAACTCGCTGAGCACCTCGCCTCGAAGTATCTCGAATCTGTGCGGGCGAAGGCTTGGGGTGATTTCGGCTCGCTGTTTGATTCGCTGGCCAGTTCCAAGAGCGATCGTCTGGACATTCGCCCGCTCACTCGCGATCTGCAGGACCCCTCGCACCAGATCGAAGCCATCCTCAAGGAGGCCGAGGCGGAGAATAAGGCCGAGGCGCTGCAGACTCGCATCGAACTGTCGGAGAATCGTCTGAAGACTCTGCGTCAACGAGCCAAGGACCTGCCCCGCCAGCATGCGGTTGCCGCCAAGGTGCCGCAGATCGAGAAACGCCTGGCTGACGCTCGCCAGCGGCTTGCCGACTATCAGGATCCTGTCGCGGAAGACATTACGACGCCGGTCTTCGGCATGGCTGGTAACATCAATCGCAACATCCAGGATGAAGTCAAAGCCGGCGAACTGCTGGTGGAGATCTTCGACCGCGATCACGAGTTCCTGACCGCGACCCTGCCCGCCAAATACGCGGCCAACCTGAAGCCGGGTTCGATCGTCAAGATTCACTTCTCGGAAGGCGTTCGCGAAGGATCGATCGAAGCGGTACCTCCGCAAGCGAAGACGAACAGCAAGGGCGAAGCCGAAGTTGACGTCCGCATTCTGCCTACCGGCAAGGTATGGCCCTTCATGCCCATCGGCAGCACGGTGGAAATCAGCCTGAACTAATGCCCGCGATTCACCTCGCGATTCGAATATGCCGATCCCACGGAAGCCCTGAGGGACGTCGCCCGCGCGACGTTCCCTCAGGGCTTCAGGCTTTGATTGAGCGTTGGCGAATTACGACTTCGTCTTCTCGGCGGAGATCGCTTTCAAGCGGCTGATCGCGCCGCGCATTTCGCCTTGAGCACCCGCGTCGGTCTCGGCTTTCAACGCTTCTTCGAGCGCAGGGAGCGACGCGGGGTCACCGGTGCTGCCAAGCGCTCGAGCTACATAGCCGCGTCGATGATGGTCCGTTTCACGCTTCAGGACGTCGACGATCTCAGGAGCCGCTTCCTTCGCGGGCAGGCCGATCATGCCCAGTGCATGCGACGACTTCATGCGCACCAGCGCGTCTTCGTGATGCAGGTACTTGCGCAGATTTTTTACTTGCTCAGGCAGCTCCTGGTCGATCATGGCCAGTGCTCCTAACGCGACGACGCGCGTGACCGGGTCTTTGTCTTCACGACTGGCGGTTTGCAGCGCGGGCAGCAGTTGCTCGCGCGACTTGGGAGCAGCCTTGCCAATACGGCCCAGAGCACGCGCGGCGGTTTCACGAGCCTCCTTGACCGGGTCGGCTTTTAGTTGACCAGCCAGTTGAGAAATGGCGGTGACAGCATCGGCTCCCAGATTGCCGATCGCCGTAGCGGCCGTGGATCGCACGGTTCCATCACCGTCGGTCAGAGCCGCACGCATCTCGTCCAGCAGTTTGGGCGAGATATCGGAATGCACAAGCGACCCAATCGCCGCCTGCCGAACGGCGGCATCGGCGTTCTTCAGGTCGGTTCGGACCTTGGCCATTCGCTCTTCAGGAGTACCTTTGGTGTCGGCCGCAGGCAGCTCTGCGAGCGACAAATTGAAGAGCATGGCGAGGAAAGCAAGGCGGGTGGTGGTTACTCGCAGCAAGTTCATAGCGGAAACCTTCTGAATTCGTCGGGAATGGATCAGCCAGCGGATAGTCAGCGGAATCGGACGAGTCAGTTGGCAGTTGTGATGATCTTTTCCGTGGGGGCAAGCCTGCCGGAAATCGAGGCTCAGATTGCCCTGCGCTCCAGCCGACCTTAAAACGAGTGGGACTTTCGTGTTGCGTGTCGGCTGACGTCTGGTTTTGGCAAGGAACATAGCCCCGTGAGACCTCCTCAACATCTCGCTGGCTTCTCGCGTCGACAAGTGCTGCAGGCTGGGTATTCCGGCTTCATGGGACTCGGCTTGCAGTCCGTTCTGGCTGGTCGGAGTCAGGCTGCGCCGACCTCAGGCGGTTCCGCAGGCAAAGCCAAGTCGATGGTGATTGTGTTTCTGACCGGCGCCGCCAGCCATCATGACACTTACGACATGAAACTGGACGCGCCGGACGAAATTCGTGGCCAATTCAAGCCGATCGCGACATCCATTCCCGGCTACCAGATTTGCGAGCACCTGC
This sequence comes from uncultured Planctomycetaceae bacterium, assembly GCA_964386705.1. Lineage (GTDB taxonomy): Bacteria > Planctomycetota > Planctomycetia > Planctomycetales > Planctomycetaceae > AM-0621. The sequence continues at coordinate 4,625 of CAYLTY010000166.1, read as the reverse complement.
CGCATCTGGCCGCGCGGGCTCACAAATACGCGGTGGTGCGTTCGCTCTCACACAACGACAACAATCACCTGATGTCGACGCATCACGTCCTCACCGGCGAGAAGCAGCCGGGCGGTTTTTTTGACAAAGTGGCGTCGCGCGATGACTGGCCGTGCTACTCGTCTGGTCTGGCGTTTCTGAAGCCGCGCAGCGATGGCCTGCCGACGGGAGTCAACCTGCCAACATTCCTGCGTGAAGGACCGTTAACATGGCCCGGTCAGCACGCCGGATTCGTCGGACCGAATTTCGATCCGTGGCAGATTGTGGGCGACCCCAACAAATCGGACTTCAAGGTCGATGCCTTGTCGCTCGCGCCCGGGCTGGATGTGACTCAGCTTGCCAAGCGTCAGACGCTGCTCACCGAGATCAACCAGCAGCAGACGCGCATGGGCGAAGTCGCTCAGACGCTGCGACTGCAGAAAGATCAGGCGCTGGCCATTTCCATGCTGACGTCGAGTCGCCTCGCACAGGCCTTCGACGTGCAGCGTGAACCGGACACGGTGCGCGATCGCTACGGACGCAACACGAACGGTCAGTCGCTGCTGATCGCCCGCCGACTGGTGGAGGCCGGAGTGCCCATCGTCCAGGTCAACATGGGCCGCGTGCAGACATTCGACAATCACGGCGCCATCTTCCCGACATTGAAAGACCGTCTGCTGCCGCCGCTCGATCTGGGTGTCTCCGCTTTGCTGGATGACCTCGAAGCGCGCGGGATGATGGACTCGACACTGGTCATGATGATGGGCGAATTCGGTCGCACGCCGAAGATCAACAAGGAAGGCGGCCGCGATCACTGGGGACCGTGCTTCTTCGGCGTCTTCGCGGGAGCTGGCGTGCGTGGCGGGCAAGTCATTGGCCGCTCGGACGACACCGGTGCCTATCCCGCGACGCGAGCATTCTCGCCGAACGACGTTGGTGCGACGGTCTATCACATGCTGGGCGTTGATCCCGAAGCCATTGTGCGTGATCGACTCGGTCGCCCCGTGCAGCTCAATCGCGGCGATGTGATTGAACCCCTCTTCACCGGCGCCGAAGTCTGAGCATCACGAGCGGCAGTTCCGGAAGGTTTCCCGCAGAGGCGCAGAGTTCGCGGAGCAATTCAGTCAGCTAACGCGGGCAGGAGTATTAAGCTGAATCATGGCGCGGCGAGTTCTCTATTGCGGCGATACTTCACTGACTACGGCAGCGTCCTATCTGGCCGGCATGATGGCGTCGTGGGGTTGGGAGTTTGACTACGTCGCCAGTAATCAGTTGCTGTCGCGGAATGTACTCAACGTCGGTCACGACCTGTTTATTTTTAGCGACTTTCCCGCTCAGCAGGCGTCGAGCGAGGCTCAAGCCATCGTTCGCGAACGAGTGGTCGCGGGAGCGGGCTTGCTCATGCTGGGCGGTTGGGAATCGTTTCACGGGATGGGTGGTAACTGGGACGGCACAATCATCGGCGAACTGGTGCCGGTGAAAATCTCATCCGGCGATGATCGGGCGAACTGCGATCATGCAGTGTTCCTGCGACCGAAGACCGAGCATTCGATTGTTTCCGGTTTACCGTGGGCGGATCGGCCTCCTCTGATCGGCGGATTCAATCGCGTGACTTCCAAGCCAGACGCTCAAGTCGTGCTCGAAGGAGTTCACGCAGCAGCGCGGCAACGAGGATCGAGTTACGAGTTGGAGGTGACCGGAACCGATCCACTCCTGGTCGTTGCTGAGCACGGTGCTGGACGCGTGGCGGCCTTCATGAGCGACGTGGCCCCGCACTGGATCGGTCCGATGGTTGATTGGGGAACCAGTCGCATCGCCGCGCGAGCTCCCCAATCTGAAGGCGTCGAAGTCGGTAACCTCTATGCCCAGTTCTTTCGCCAACTGCTGGAATGGACTCGCGGGGCGTAAGTCCTTGAATCGCCGCATCGACCTCAGATGGAGTTGATCCAGTCGAAGTTCAGCGTCAGGACGTTCATGATTTCGGCAGCGGGAGTCACGACGGTGTTGCCCGCTTCGAAGCCGTTGCCGTTGCCGCCGGTGACTGAGTCGGCTCCATCCTGTCCGTAGACGGTGTCGCTGCCCAGACCGCCGACGACGAGATCGTTTTGCTCGCCGCCGTAGAGTTGATCATCGCCATCGCCGCCGATCAGCGAGTCGTCGCCCGAACCACCCAGCAGGCGATCATTGCCCGTGTAGCCGGACAATGCGTCGTTACCCAGTCCCCCGTTCAGCGAGTCGTTGCCGTCGCCACCGTTGAGTGTGTCGTTGCCGTTGCTGCCAGACAGAAAGTCGTTCCCGGTGCCGCCGCGAAGGATGTCGTCTCCGTCATTGCCTTCGAGGACATCGTTGCCACCGTATCCCTGCAGCAAATCGTTGCCGTCCAGTCCCAGCAATGAATCCGCCGCGGGACCTCCCAGCAGAGTGTCATCCGCCGGGCCGCCCAGCAGAGTCGCGTTGCCGGAGAACGCAGTGGCGTTCAGGATGATGTTGGTGCCGGAACTCTGCAGCTTGGCGGTTTCGATCTCTTTCAACACGTCAGTTCCCAAGCCGAGCAGCCGCGTATCGGTGATGGTCAGGTTGGTCTCGCCATCCACTTCCTGGACGACGTCCACACCAGCGCCGCCGTTGAGCACATCATCGCCGACATCACCTGACACAGTGTCGCCGCTGCCGCCCTGGCCCTGCACGAAATCGTTCCCGTCGTTGCCGTTCAGGAAGTCTGCTCCAGCTCCACCCATCAGCGTGTCGCTGTCGCTGCCGCCGAACAGCCGGTCGTTCCCCATGCCGCCGGACAGGATGTCATTGCCGTCGAAGCCGAACAGCGAGTCATTGCCGTCGCCACCATCCAGGTAGTCGGTGCCTTCGGCGCTGAAGATGGTGTCGTCGCCGCCGTTGCCGTAGCAGCTATCCGCCAGGAACTGGTGAAAGTGGTACTGAGTGAGATTGATCAGGTCGATGAAGTCGTTCCCCGCGCTGCCGTTCACAATCAGATGACGCAGCGTTTGCGGATGAATCGTGTCTCCGATCGGTTGTTCCTGATCGTTGATCAGAATCTGGAGCTTGGTGTCCAGGTCTTGAAATTTTAGGTGGGCCGGAACCTCTAGGGTGATCTCCAGGAGACCTGTCGCGGCGTTGAAGGTAATGGCCGGAACGATCCGGTTTTCCAAGGGCTCCACCCCAGCCAGACGCGCCGCGGATGGACGACCGGGGCGTGATTGAAAACAACTGTTCTGAAGGAAAGTGTGCCGCATCGTACTCATTCGCCAGAAGTGGATTCGCCCGAAAAAGCGGGATGCCTCACTCTTGCGCCCGGGGCGAGGTCTCTCCACTCTGAAATCTTGCAGAGAAAGCGGCTGGCTAAAGCTCGTCGAGGATTGGCATGTGCGTCGCGACGACCGGACTGGCGCGAGAAATCCCACCCGGCAGGCGGGGAGGCCAGTCGGGAACTCATCTTGACCCTCTGGACCGAATCCCGAGAATGCCGACGCTCCACAGGCCAGGGATCGGCCTGAGATCACTGCATCGTGCAGCGACATGAACAGGGAGGTTCATTCGTATGGCGTCGCGATTGCCACCATTGCCGCATCAGGTCAGCTTGCATCGGCTGTTTCCGCGCGCCAGTTTCGTGGGCTGCGGAGATATTGTCGCCACTGATGCGACTGAAGACAGCCGCCTGGGTGCTCCCCGGTCTGTTTTTGCTGCGATTCCCGGCACACGCTGCGACGGCACACATTTCATTGCGGATGCTTTGCAGCGCGGTTGCCATGCCATTCTCACGGAAAAACCGCTGGCTTCAGTGTCAGTTCCGCAGTGCATCGTCCCGGATGTGCGTGTGGCGTATGCCAAGCTGTGCGACGCGGTCGTCGGCTATCCCGCGCGACAATTGCGCATCGCCGGAGTGACCGGCACCAACGGCAAAACAACGACTGCGTGGCTGATTCGAGCCATTCTGCAGTCGGTAGGACGCCGCTGCGGCCTGCTGGGAACAGTCGAATACTCTGACGGAGTCGATTCGGAAGAAGCATCGCTGACGACACCGGACTCGCGGCGCTTCGCTCACTGGTTCCGTCGTATGGTGGACCACAACTGCTCACATGCGGCGATCGAAGTTTCGAGCCACGCTTTGCATCAGGGACGCATTGCGGGCACGCGCATGAGTGTCGCCGTGCTGACCAATATCACTCAGGATCATTTTGATTATCACGGCACGTTCGAGAACTACGTGGCCGCGAAATTGCGGATGATTGATTACGTCATCCCTGAGGGAGTGGTGATCCTCAACGCGGACGATCCGAGCCATGCGAAGTTTCTCACGAAAGCGCAGGGCAATGGTTTGCGCTGCATCACCTATGGGCTCAACCTGACTGCGGATGCGTGCATTTCGCTGCTGGACGAGTCGCTCGACGGCACCCGTTTTGAACTTTCGCTGAACGGAAAAAGCCTTGAAATTCAACTGCCGCTGCCTGCTCGACACAACGTATCTAATGCTGTCGCCGCGGCATTGGCAGCGATGCACTACGGAGTTACGCCTGAGCAGATTCAACGTGCTCTGAACGCGGCGCCGTCAGTGCCGGGACGACTTGAACGAGTGGATTGCGGGCAACCCT
>CAYLTY010000165.1:0-19171 GCA_964386705.1 uncultured Planctomycetaceae bacterium | reverse complement strand
CGTGTCTGTCCCGAAGCCTGCAAGAGTCCTTTCTCCCACAGTTCACGAACATGCTTGTTGATGGCCTGCCGGATCAAACCAAATTGACTGGATGTTAGGTCAACGATGTCGGTCGGATGCTGCTCCACATGCTCGACAATGAAGAAGTGAATGTCGGCGGTCCGCTGAGTTGTCATGGCTGATGCTTGAGCAAGATGGGAGTTCGAGAACTGTCAAATCGAACGATTGCTATTGACAACTTTTGCGTTTTTGATTGTCAACTTCAAGTGCGGATTCTGCCTTATTGTGTTTTGCAAACTGCTTATTTGAAATGACTTACGATTGTAAACCCTCAGGCGATCGCCAGTCACACCGTGCCGCAGTGAATGGCTCAGATGTAGTCCATCTGCTCACATCAGATAGGGATTGCAGATGTCTGGAATGCCTTGTCGCGGTGCTCTGGAAATCGAGTCCGGGCGGCTAAACTGAGCAGTCTGACTCTCTGGCGAGCGAAAGAACTCGTTTCCGAGTCGCAACGATGGACACTCTTTCCGAAAGGATGCGCGGATGGCTCGACCGTTTGCTCACCTGCATTGTCATACCACGTTCAGCATGCTTGATGGCGCGACCCGGTTGGGGGACCTCATCAAGAAGGTCAAAGCCAACGACATGAATGCCGTCGCGATCACTGATCACGGCAATCTGTATGGCGCTTTCGAGTTCTACAACTCCTGTCGTGGCGCGGGCATCAATCCGATCGTGGGCTATGAAGCTTACATCGCTCCGGGCAGCCGACTGGATCGCACGGGCGCGTCGCGGCAGAAGGAAGCGGCGTACCACCTGACGCTGATGGCCATCAATCGCACGGGGTACTTCAACCTCATCAAGCTGACCTCGAAGGCCTACCTCGAAGGCTTCTACTACAAGCCGCGTATCGACAAGCAGATCCTCGAAGAGTGCAACGAAGGGCTCGTGTGCCTATCCGGTTGCGTGGCGGGTGAGCTGTCGCAACTCATGCTGCAGGATCGGCATGACGAAGCCGAGAAGCTGGTCGAGTGGTACTCGCGAGTCTTCGGCGATCGCTTCTATATGGAGATTCAGAACGCGGGCCTGGAGATTCAGCGGCAGTGCCTGGAGATGACGGTCAACCTGGCCAACAAGAAGGGCCTGCCCCTCGTTGCGACGAACGATGCGCACTACCTCAATCGAGAAGATGCCAACGCGCATGACGTTCTGTTGTGCGTGAGCACGCTTTCGCAGCGGTCCGATCAGAACCGCATGCGGATGAGTTCCGATCAGTTCTATGTCCGCACGCCGGACGAAATGTACGAGGCGTTCCCCGGTTTCGAAGAAGCCGTCGCGATGTCGCAAGTCATCGCGGATCGTTGCGACATTCAGTTGGAGAAGAACCCGAAGCACTACCCGGTCTTCGCGCCGCCGGACAAGCTCACCGATACGCAGTACCTCCGCAAACTGTGCGAAGACGCGCTGCCCGAGCGGTATGACGTCGTCACAGATGACATCAAGGCGCGGCTCGACCTGGAGCTCAAAGTCATCGAGAAGATGGGCTACTCGTCCTACTTCCTGATCGTGTGGGACTTCGTGCGGTTCGCCAAGGAGAACGATATTCCTTGCGGTGCTCGCGGTTCCGCCTGTGGTGCGATGGTCGCGTTCCTGCTGGGCATGAGTAACGTCTGCCCGCTCAAGTACGACTTGCTCTTTGAACGCTTCCTCGACGAGAGCCGTACCGAGCCGCCCGATATCGACATCGACTTCTGTCGCGATGGCCGGCAGAAGGTGATTGATTACACGAAGCAGAAATACGGCACGGACAGCGTGTCGCAGATCGGCACGTTCGGCACTTTGAAGGCCAAGGCCGCGATACGCGACGTTGCTCGCGCTCTGGGCTACACGCCGACCGAAACCAATGAGATCGCGAAGCTCATCTCGGACGACCTGGGCATCAAGATCAAGGACGCGATCACTCAGAACCCCGAGTTGCAGCAGAAGTACGACGGCGATCCGAAGATCAAAGAACTCTGCGATCTGGCGATGTCGCTGGAGGGCTTGTGTCGTTCAGCGGGTACTCATGCGGCCGGTGTGGTGGTCGGTGATGGTCCGCTGATTCGATATCTGCCGCTCCAAACGATCTCCGGCAAGAGCGACGTCATTACTCAGTGGGACGGTCCGCACGTCGAGAAGGCCGGCCTGCTGAAGATGGACTTTCTCGGCCTGCGTAACCTCACGATTTTACACAAGGCCGTGCAGAACGTCCGCAAGCACCGTGGCATCGACATTGACCCGCTCGATTTTCCGCTCGACGACAAGCAGACATTTGCACTGCTGCAACGTGGCGAAACGAAAGGCATCTTCCAGTTTGAAGGCGGCGGCATCCGCGACCTGCTGACGAAGATGAAGCCCGACTGCTTTGCCGACATCATCGCGACGAGTGCCCTCTATCGACCCGGCCCGCTCGAAGGCGGCATGGTCATGGAATATGTCGACGTCAAGAACGGCCGCCGCGAACCGACGAAGGTGCACCCCACCGTCGATGCGGTGTTGACCGAGACGCACGGCGTCATGGTTTACCAAGAGCAGGTGATGCGGATCTTGAATCGCGTGGGCGGCATCGGATTGGCCGACGCGTACAAGTGCATTAAGGCGATCTCGAAGAAGAAGCTCGAAACGATCGCCAAGTTCAAGGACGAGTACATCGCTGGCGCGCAATCTCGCGGCATCGATGTGGAACTCGCCACCAAGCTGTTTGAACTCATCGAAAAATTCGCAGGCTACGGCTTCAACAAGTCGCACTCGACGGCTTACGGATTGGTCTCGTACCAGACGGCTTATCTGAAGGCGCACTACAAAGTCGAGTTCATGGCTGCGCTGCTGTCGTGCGGGATGGAAGACTCGGATCGCATCACAGAACATACGGACGATGCACGGCGTCTGGGCGTGCCTGTCGAACCGCCGGACGTCAACAAGTCGGACGTCGAATTCACTGTCGAAGGTGACCGAGTTCGCTTCGGCCTGGGTGCCATCAAGGGACTGGGCGTAGAAGCGATGGGCGCTCTGGTGGAGGCTCGTCGTCAAAACGGCGAGTTCAAATCCATCTTTGACATCGCCGAGCGAGTCGATCCCAAGTGGATGACCAAGGCGAATCTGGAAACGCTCATCAAGGCCGGTTGCCTCGACAAATTAGGGCCCAATCGCGCTCAGCATGTTGCCGCGATTGACCGTGCGGTGCAGTCGGCAACTCAGAAGGCCAAGGACAAAGCCCGTGGTCAGAAGAGTCTGTTTGGCGGCTTCGGGGAAACAACCGCGGAGAAGTCGCAGGACAATGCTGAGATCGTATTTCCTCCCGCCGACGACTGGTCGTACGCGCAGAAGCTGGCCTCCGAAAAGGAAGTTTTTGGCTTCTACCTGACCTCACATCCGCTGACTCAAGTCGCCGATCGGCTTGATCGCTTGATCAACACCAAGAACAGCGAACTCGGTACCCTGGACGACGGTACTGAAGTCATGATCGGCGGCATGATTTCGTCGATCAAACCGGCGTCAACCAAGAAGCCTAGCCGCAACGGTCACACCAAATACGCGAACTTCGACTTTGAAGATTCCAGCGCCATCGTGCGTTGCATCATCTGGCCGGAAGACTTCGCGCGCGAAGGCGAGAAGGTCAAGAAGGACACGATCGCCATCATCAAAGGTCGAGTCGATCGGCGCGGCCGCGAACCGAATGTGATCGTCAATCAGTTGATGACACTGGACGAAGCCGAGAAGGCCTTCACCAGCCATGTGGCGATCAAGTTCCAGCGTGGCGTGCATACCGAAGCCGATGTCTCACGCACTCGCGATGTGCTGAATCGCTTCCCCGGCAAGACCAACGTCTACTTCCTGGTGGAGTCCATCGACAATGAGAACCCGAAGGGCAAGTTGCGTTATACGCTGATGCCACCTTCCGAGTTGAAAGTGTCGTGCGGCGACGAGCTGCAGCAGGAATTGAGTAATATCCTCGGTCGCGGCAATTTGAAGTTCATCGCTGAAGTGAAGAAACGCGCAACCAGCACGTCGCAGTCAACCGGCCGCTGACAACCCACCAGATGCATTTCTGCCTCACCTGGACGATTCAACGAGATGAAGTGATTTCGGAAAAGGCCTGATGCAATATGCCCAAGACGCAGCTTGAGTTCATTGTTGAAGTAATGGCCACCTTTCAAGGAATCGTCGTTATCCTCGCGGCCATCGCGGTGTTCGTGGCAACGGTCTTTGTCCTCATTCGAGGACGCGGTCCAAACGTTGGGGCGACCTTACTCGCGTTGCTGCCGATTCCCTTTTTGCTGTCTCTCATGGGTTTGCTAAAGGGCCTTGTCTCAGGCTTCAGCGTGCTCGCGGAAACAGGTGCGGAGTTGAAGTTCTCGGAGGTCGCCGAGGGTCTTGCCGAGGAACTGCTATTTCAGTTCATGGTACTTCTACTGACTGCGCCGAGTTACCTGATTGTTGTGGTCGCCCTCGTAGTTCGATCTCTCAAGAATCCTTCGCCGACCGCCAGTTAGTCAGATGAAGCCCTGTTCGAGCAACTCGGAACTGGTTTGAGGGTCACGGCGACGCCTATTATGTCCGCGGACACAAGTCAGGGAAAACCTCCGCCGGACGCGCAGGTCTGGCAGAAGAGTTCCCGATCGAAGTCCCAAGTGTCGACACTGTTTCCAAGGTTGTTGAGCCCGCCTCAAACAAACCGTTGAAGCAGTGGAAGCTTCACGGATTGAGTTCTCCCGTATTCAGATCAGCACGGCGCCTCGGCGTTGTGCACACTGCCTTACTGACTAAGCATCTCATGCGCATACTTGTTGTTGAAGATGAGCTGGACCTGTCCCGCATTGTGTCGACGTCGTTGCGCGAAGAAGGTTACGCGGTCGATGTCGCCGAGGATGGTGAGGAAGGTCTCTACAAGGCCAAGAGCTGGGACTATGACGTCATCGTGCTGGACGTGATGTTGCCCAAACGCAGCGGCTGGAGCGTGCTGACAGAAGTTCGCAGGCTGAAGCCGACGCCGGTATTGATGCTGACGGCCCGCGACGCGGTGGAAGATCGCGTCAAGGGGCTTGACGGCGGTGCGGACGACTACCTCGTCAAACCGTTTGAGCTGAAAGAGCTGAAAGCCCGCATCCGGGCTCTGATTCGCCGCAGCGCGGGTCAGGCCAGCAGCGTGATCGAGATCGGTGACGTCACCGTTGATACCGCCGGCAAAACCGTCACGCGCGACGGAGTCACTATCGACCTCACGGCCCGTGAGTACTCCATTGTGGAATTCCTGGCCTTGCACCTCGGCAAGGTCGTTTCGCGGTCGACCCTCTACGATCACCTGTTCGACGAAGATGACGACAGTCTTTCCAATTTGCTGGACGTGCATATATCGAATATCCGCCGCAAAATCGGTAAAGACTTTATAACTACGCGTCGCGGGCAGGGGTATCAACTGGAATAACCCGTGTAAAACGCATACTACGTCGACGATCTGCATCAGGGTAAGAGATTGACCGCCAGAACGTCGAAATCAGACTGCCTTGTCCGAAGTCTTATCTCAGCGGTACATGCTTGTCGCAGGTACGTCATTTTTCGGTATCAGAACCTCCCGGCAAACGCCCTGTTTGAGGTAAATACTCCAAGCGGCGCAGGGTTTCGCTTGTATTGACAGGCGGCTTCTCGCCACCTCGCCGAACCTCATCGTCACCTCCCGTTCATGACCTAAGTTTCATCCGCAGGCCATGAGTTGGGGGAGTTTTGATGACCACGACATTTTTGAGCACTGAATTGTGCGCACCGCGCTGGTCGCTGGGGGAGCGTTATAGCTATACCCTCGACAGCGACGAGCCCGCCATTCGTCTGCTCCGACACTACACGCAGGCAACCGGACTGGCGTTCGTGTGCCTCGATGCGGCGTCGGGCACGGTGCTTGCCAAAACCGATCCCGACTTTGTCGAGATCCTGCCGAGCCTTGTCGTCTCGCAATTAACATTCGTAACAGAACCGCGCGTCTGGGAACTGGCATCCGGACTGGTCTTCTACGCCGTTCCGCTGCCCGACATGGACGATCTCCAGACGGTCGGTTGCGGTTATGTGCTCAATCATCGCGGTCGGATCTCGGAAGAACTGCAGCGGCTGGCCGACGAATTGCATTGGCCGCCACATCACTTGAGCGACTGGTGCACTCAACAGAAATGCTGCTCGCCGGAACTGCTCGAGCGGTTGCTGTGCAACGTGTATGAAGCCGACCAGCGTGAATCCCGATTGCGCGGAGAATCAGATGAACTCGGCGCCCGAGTGGAACGAGTTCAATCACAGATGCGCTTTGTGGATGGTCTCGCTTCGGGACTGGTGCTGTCGAAGAACCCGACGGAGCTGGCTCGTAGTTGCGTCGAAAGCCTGCAGCAACAGGTCGGTGCGGAAGCGTGCGTCCTGGCAGTCAACGACTGGCACGGCCAGTGGCAGGAATACAGTTTCGGCCGTCTACCGTTTGGCACTAAGAAATTCGAACTGCTGCTGGACTACTTCGAAGGCACGACAGCGTTCGATTCGATTATACGCAATCATGTTGCCGGCGGACTGATCTCGGACGAGTTCCCCGCGCTGCGCAATTTCCTGCTGCATCCGATCACGGACGGTAATCGGCATATCGGCTGGGTGTTCCTCGGTAACCTGCCGGAGGGACGTGAATTCGGTAGCGGCGAAGCCCGCATGACGAGCACCGTCGCGGCGCTGCTGGCGACTCATTACTGCAATCGTCAGTTGTACGAAGAGCAGGAAGAGTTCGTGCTGCAGTTTGTTGGCTCGCTGGTTTCAACGCTCGATGCCAAGGATCGCTATACCCGCGGTCACAGCGAACGCGTCGCCGCGATCGCTCGCGAACTCGGCGAAGAGCTGCAGTTGAGTGCTCAGGATATCAAGGACATTCATACGGCAGGCCTGCTGCACGACATCGGCAAGATCGGTATCAACGATGCCATCCTGCAGAAGCCGTCGGCACTGGACCCGGCTGAATTCGACGAAGTCAAACAGCACCCGCTGATCGGCTATCGCATCCTGCGGGGCCTGAAGCTGTTCCATAAGCTGCTGCCGGGTGTTCGTAACCACCATGAAGAGTACTCAGGCAACGGTTACCCGGATCGGCTGCGCGGCCGTGACATTCCGCTGCTGGCTCGCATTCTGGCGGTGGCTGATGCCTACGACGCGATGCGGAGCGACCGTCCTTACCGTAAGGGCATGCCCCTCGCCAAAGTGGAAAACATCTTCCGCGAGGGTGCTGGAACTCAGTGGGACCCGGACGTGATTGCGGCCTACTTCGCTGCTCGCGATCAGATCGCTCAGATCGGCATCAAGTCCGCCTGGTCGTCTTGAGTTCGGGCTTAGCCTGACGATCAACTGAAACAGGTGTCGCAAAGATACGGGAGGGCGAGACTCCTGCCGAGCCGCACCAGCCACTCGAAACGGCTCGGCAGGAGCCGAGCCCTCCCGAGCTGCACCATCGAGTTTGCAGGCTGTTTCAGTTCTTTGTCAGCCTTTAAGACAATTCTGAAAAGCGAAAGAGGCTTGCTGGAAACATCCAGCAAGCCTCTTCACTTTTGTGACTCAAACCCGCAGAGCGAACTAGTTCAGAATCTTGTCCGTGTCCTTGATCAGGCCTTCGGTCGTCTTCTTGTCGAGCTTGCCCTTGGCCAGAGCGGTGTTGGCCTTCACGGAGCTCTTGTTCCACATCATGACGGTGACTTCAGCGTCCTTGGCGATCTTGTACTCTGGGGGTCCGGCTGGTCCATCGAAGACGGTCAGCGGAATGTTCTTGATGTCATGCTTCGCAGCCAGTTCGGTCAGCTGCTTCTCTTGTGAATCTGGCTTGTCGGTCAGCAGGACCACGAAGGCAGCCATCTTCTTTTCGGAGTTCTTGCCGACGACGGTGTCGAGTTCCTTCACCAGCTTGATCACTTAATCTTTCACTTCGCGAGTGAAGATGGAGACCACTGGGCGGGCGCCGTACTTGCAGCGATAGCACAGCGAGGTGCCTTTCGCTGGGCCGGAGCAGTCTTTCACATTGAATGCTGCTGGGCTGGCGCCCAGTTCCAAACCGGACTTCACTTCTTCCGCGATGCCAACAGCGGCCATCGCTGCAGCGGCGAACGCAACGGTCAGTGCCACGAGCTTCTTCATGCGAGTCTCCTTGAGGGAATAAGAAATGGCTTGAGTCACAGCCAATTTTGTCACGAGCGAATCGTAGGCCCGTGCAGTACGAATCAAAGTCAGCCAGCGTGAGAATATTTTGCGACCTCTGCTGAAGTCGGAGTGAAAGTCTCGCGAACGGTGGCTCCGGTGAGCCACTTCCTTCCGTGATCTGCGCTGCGTGCTGGTCAGTGCCCGTTGCCTGACAACGGTCTGACCTCCCTGAATTCCATGAGCGCCAACGCGGTTTCAAGATGCGAACTGGCCCGGTAGACCTTTCCCGGAATCACGCTCCGGCGAGCTTGATTCGCTCAAAGGGAAGGACGTGCGGCGGCGTCTCCTGCTGATATTCAAATATTACTTTGAATGAACTTGTAACACGCTGATTTGACGTTGAACAGCGTCTGCCACCAGCCGCGCGATCTCAATTGCACCTTTCCGCGAGAAGTGGGTGCGGTCACTCTCCGAGGGGCTGAAGTCAGAACTGCCTTCGTCTCCGAGCCGCCCATAGAGCGCAAAACTCGCACCATGCAGATCGATCACCGGGGTGTTGGTCTGCTTGCCGACTTCCTGCATGGCCTCGGCGTAGGGAGTCAATGTCGAGACCGGTTTGCCTTCGCTGAAGATGCGGCGGGCAACGGGAGTGACCAGCACCGGACGAATGCCGGCCTCGCGAGCTTCCCGAATATAGCGCCGCAGTCCGCGTTGATAACTGCCCTGCGGATCGGTCTCACGCTCAGGCCCTTTGCCCGGTTGATCGTTGTGTCCGAACTGAATGAAGACGAAGTCGGGCTTCTCTTTCAGCACGGGAGCCCAGCGTTTCTCAGTGCGAAAGCTCTTCGAGCTGCGACCTGACGCGGCGTGATTCTTGACCGTCACCGTGTCCTTGAAGAACTCACCGAAGACCTGCCCCCAGCCAGCGAGACTCGGCCTGTCCGCAGGTGGCTTCGGGTAGCTGGACACAGTGGAGTCACCAATCAACGCGATGCGCACCTTGTCGCCAAGTGCCTGCTGCTCGGGCTGAATCAGATCGCCCGGTATCGACAGTCGCTCGAACATGACATCGCATTCGCCGCCTTCGTAGACGATGCCAATGTGCTGCTCATCAATCTGAGTCAGACTCGGATAGCCGCGTCCCTTGCCTTCATCGAGTAGTACTCGCTGAGCCGCCGGCCACGTCTTGCCGTCATCGAAGCTAACCTGAATCGATTGATGATCGCGGGCCTTCTGCGAATGCGGATTCGCGAACAACAGCACCGACGATGGCTGGTCGTCGAGCTGCACGTTGGCACGCAGCAGGCTGCCGTTGCAGGTCGGCTCGATGAGCGTATTGCGATTCGTCGCATGAGCTTCCCAGGTCTTGCCGAAATCTTTCGTCACGGAGACCGCGCGGAACTTCTCACGATCGTTGCGCATGTTGAGCATGATGCTGCCATCGCTGAGCGGCGCCGCCTGACACTCGCTGCTGCCGAAGTACGCCGGAGCACCCACGGTCCAGGTCGCTCCGTGATCGCGACTCGACATGATCGTCGAAAACTTTTCGCCCTTGTCGTGACGTCCCTGCACCGGCATCACCAGCGTGCCATCGGCCAACTGAAACCCTTGCTGCGGAGCCGGAGCCAGCAACCACCACGGCTCGGGCTTGAGGATCCGCGTCAGGTTCTCCGGCTTGGACCACGTGAGCCCATCATCCTTCGATTTCACCACCAGCAACTGAGCCGTCTTGCCGATCTCATAGCCCGGTTCCGAACCATCGCCCTGCCACTGATGCTTGCCGGGCTTGCCCCACATCCACACGGCGAACACGAAGATCTCGCCCGTCTGATGATCCACGATGATGCCCGGATCACTGCAGCCGTTCTGCTCTTCACCCAGTCCATTGACCTTGCCCATGTCCATGATGACCTGCTGAGTCTCCCAGGTCTTGCCGCCGTCCAGACTGCGCACGAGGCCGATATCAATGTCTTCCTGCAGGTCGCGAGCGGCTCTGCGGCGCATGTCATACACGCACATCAGCGTGCCCTTGGCCGACGTCGTCAGTGCCGGAATGCGATAGGTATGCACGCCATCATCATTGTGCTGCCGCAGCGCAATACCGATGCGATGACTGATTCCCGGAGTCTTGTCCTCCGGCACCACCTTGCCCGCTGAGGTCTCAACAGCGACGCAGGCCGCATCGACTCGATGCGCCAAGTCCGCCGTCGCCTTCAACCGGCACGCCAGCCAGAAGACATTCACTCCACTTTTGAGCGGTTGATTGAGCTTCGCAGTCACTCGATCCGCAGGAGCAAGCACTTCACCCAGCGGCGCCGTTGCTGAGAACTCCCCCTTCTCACCAGAAGCGAAGACTTGGAGCGACTCGATGTCTTCAAGGTCATCCACTCCCGCCAGCGAGAACTCAAGCCCGGTCAGTTGCACCGCCTCCGCGCGAGTCACCTCCACAGCAACTTTCAAGAAGGCATTCTGCGGCTTCTTGATCAACACCGGATGCACGCGCTGCGAAGTCGTCGCTGTCACTCCATCAACGGCCGCCAAGACAGTTGTGGCACCACATGCCAGCAGAATCAGAGAAGCCAGAGCCACCAGAAGCCGATTCATGCACGCTCTCCCTGAGGACCATTGCCATCCGCACGTCGTCAAAGTCGCTGATTGCTCCGCAATCAGAACGTCGCCGTCCGTCGTCAGGATGTCTTGTAGGTCGAGTCTCCCGACTCGTCCATTTGCCAGGGGCTATCGGCCGATTGGTCGCGGGCGCTGAGGTCGATGTTGTGTCTCCATCTGAGCGTCCGCCCTGCACTGGCTGCGTTCCGCAACAACAAGTCTTCCGGCCCGAAACACCGCACGCACTGCCCGCGCCAGAAGACCGAATCACCACCCTCACCCCCAAAACAACGCCCCGCTACCCGCGCTGAACGTGCCCGCGCCAAACGATTCTGGGTACAAAGCTGACCCAAACTCTGAACGGCATTGCGTGGCACCCTGCCGTTCGGTGTCTAGTGCGTAGGGCGGCAACTTCTCAAATCAGACCGGCCGCCCACGCAGTTCGCGTTTCAACAGTTCCAGGTCGGCGGCGGTGTCGGGCACCAGGCAGAAGAAGACCATGTCATCGTCGCGCCAGGCGGCGGCGACGAACTTGTGGTCGGTGCGCGCTGGATAGTGCGGCGCTGCGGTTGAGAACGAGACATCCGCAGGCGGCGGACTAACACGCTTCGCTGGTAGTACGGCCAGCAGGCCATCAACCACTACACCTTTGCGGCTGGTGAAGCGGAAGACTCGCAGAGCAACTTCAGCGCCCGGTTGCTGATCGAGATCCTGGCCGCGCCAGTCCGTCATCCAACGCAGTCCGGGATGCGTCCAGTCTGAAGGAATCCGGGCGGCGAATGAATCATCGAACGGAGTCGCAGTGGCCAAGTCTGTCTGCACGACGTTCAACACATGGTCGACGGAAAATGTCGAACCTGCACCCGGCCAAAGCGAGGCAGCCAATGCCACCACAACTGCGGCTGCTGCCCACTTGAACCAGCGGCGTCGGGGTTTCTGCGAGGCCGCCGCGTCAGCGGGCGCATCAACCGATGAAACTGACCGAGCCTGCAACGCGGACTGCAGCCGGCCTTCCAATCCGACCGGTACAGGCACCGCGTGCATGGCATTGGCGATCGCCTGATCGAGCTGCTGGCGGTGAGCGAACTCCTGCTGGCAGGCCGGGCAGGACTCAAGGTGCGCGCGAGCCTCCACCAGTTCGGGCAACGCGAGGTCGTCCGAATTGGGTCGCACACAGTCGAGGAGTTCTAATGCGGATGAACAATCCATTGGTCGCACGCTACAGCCGTTCGGGGTTGAGACGCTGCCGCAGATGCTGTTTTCCGCGTGACAGGCGACTCATCACCGTGCCAATCGGAACGCCTAACTCGGCGGCAATCTGCGGATAGTTGAGATCTTCGAAGTAATACAAGACCAGTACGGTCCGAAATTCTTCGGGCAGGGCGTTGAGCGCCTGTTGCAGTTCGTCACGATCGACGCCTTCTGGCGGCACTGCGTCCGCCACTTCGACAACGGCATCTAGGGCCACCGTTGTCGGTTCTGGCTTTCGCACTCTCTGCCGGAACAGATTGCGAACGATCATGCAGACCCACGCTTTCGCTCGACTGGGTTCACGCAACGACGGTAAATGTCGTTGAGCGTCCAGAAACGCCTGCTGAGTCAGATCCTCCGCGTCCTGCGTCGATCCCGTCAGTCGATAGGCGACTCGGTACACTGCTGTGTAGTGCTGTGTGACGAGCTCCGCGATCTGCACAGGAACTGACTCCCTTGCTGGCACGACTCTGGATGATGACGCCGGACGAACTATTCCCGCGTTTTAGTGCAGGCGAGGAAGAAAGAGGGGTTAGGGATCAGGATTTGCGGGTTAGGGAACGTTGATTGGACGCTGCAGCATCATCGGAAGTCGCTACGTTTTTCGGGTATTTCTCGAATTCTGAGACAGTCAGCAACCCAGCCTCTAACGCCTATTCCCAAACCCTTAACCCCTATCGCGTCAGCTCACGCATTTAAGTGAGTCCTCAACCACCTGCAGGACCTTAGCGATGTCCTCGGGCGAGTGAGCGGACGAATAGCCATGATGACAGGCACCGCCACCGTAGTCGTGGAAGTAGACGCCGCGGTTGGTGGTTTCCAGGCAGAACTTCAGCATGCGTTCCTTCGTGTGACACAAGGTGTCGCGGTAGTTCGTCACCTTTTCGCGAGTGCCGAAAGTGATGCCGAAGCGGCTGCCGTGATGCTGAATTCGGACGGGGACAGAGGACCGTTTCGCGATCGCATCCAGGCCGGAGTACAGAATCTCTCCCAACCCGTTGATCTTCGCCCAGAATTCGGGCCTCTGGATTTCTCGCACGAAGCCCAGGCCGGCCAGCATGCTGACCAGCGGTGCGTTGAAGGTGCCGGAGTGCGCGACGTCGCCGACGGGTTTGAAGCGGTCCATGATTTCCGCTTTGCCGCAGATGGCCGATAGCGGCAGACTGGCTCCCAGTGACTTGCCGATCGTGCAAATGTCGGGAGTCACGCCGAAGTCCTGCTGAGCCCCGCCGGGGCTTTGCTTGGCGAACGATTGAATCTCGTCAAAGAACAACAGCAGGCCGTGCTCATCGGCTAGGCGCCGGGCCGCCTGCAAGTAACCCGGTTCCGGCAGGATGCAGCCGCAATTGTAGTCAATCGGCTCGATCAGCAGCGTGCCAGCCTCATGAGCGTGCCGCTTCACGGTCGCTTCGAGTTGTTCGAAGTCGTTGTAGTCGGCCGCAATGATCAGTTCGGCCAGTGACTTCGGGATGCCGACGCTTTCACGGTACGGAGGCACGGCATCGATCTGATCAGCCGGAGGGTGCCCCCCGATGAAGGTGAATTCGTGATAGCCGTGAAAGTGGCCGCGGAAGCGGATGATCTTGTCTCGACCCGTCACCGCCCGGCACAGCCGCAAGGCGTGCAGCGTCGCTTCCGATCCGGAGTTCGTGAACCGGACTCGTTCCGCGCTCGGCACGATGCGGCACAGTTCTTCAGCCAGTTCAATATGGAACGGCGTATCGAGGCTGCCGAGCACTCCCAGTTCCCAGGTCTGATCGAACGCCTGCTTCAGACAGTCAGGAGCGTGTCCCAGCAGCGCGGCGCCGTGACTCATCGACATATCGATGAACTCGCGGCCTTCGATGTCCCAGAACCTCGACCCCTTGGAACGCTGAGCGTAGACCGGCTTCTTCCAGGCGTTGTTCCAGCGAGTGCTGGAGCAAACCCCGCCGGGCAGCACGTTGCGACCGCGTTCATACAACCGAGCCAGTTCTTCACCCGACAGCGTTCGAAGTTGAGCCATGAAGCGTTCCTCGTCCTAGCCACGCGAAATCGTCATTGCGACTGACGTCATGATGGGGGCACCACCATCGTAGACGGACAAGATCGTTCGTCACACTCGATCGGCGGTACGAGCTGGTCAGTGATCAGTTTCCGCAGAACTGCTGTTTAACCTCAACGCCAACGGCGTGAGCGCGTCTTGGCAGCCCATGTCGCCGCGGGCTTCGCGCACGCCGTTGGCGTGGCGGTTAAACAAGACGAAAGTTACTTCTCGCTGAGCGAGAACGCGCCGTCCCAGTTCGCTGGCGGCTTGTTGTTGTGCTTGGCCATTTGAGCCACCAGGAAGTCCTTCGGACCTTCATCCGGGAATGTGCGCAAAAGCGTCAGCGCCTGGTCCCACGTTCCGGCGATCACCAGATCGAGAATGGTTTCGTAATCCTCAATGTGATCGTCGGACACGCTGTTGGCATCAACGGCATTCAGGTTCTCAGCCATCGACTGGCGAATGATGGACGCCACAGTGGCGACACCGGCAGCAGATGAAGGCCCTTCCTTGCTGCCATCGCTGCTGGGTGGCAGCAATTGGCTGACCGTCATCGCGGTGTCCATGCCCTTCGGCCGCACGCGAGCCAGTCGACGGACTCGGCCCTGTTCCTTCTTCATGAACTTGCGACAGAACTCGGCGGCCTGCTCATCCATACAAATCGAAACGCCGAATTGTTTGGTCATGCCTTCCAGTCGCGAGCCTTGATTCACTACCGGGCCAAACACGCCGATCTTGGCCTGCTGCGCCGTTCCAATCTGACCGGCGATCGCGCGGCCGTGAGCGACTCCAATACCGACCGTGAAACCGTCCAGCTTGCCGTCGTGCCGTTCGGGATGCAGGAACTCATCCTGCACAGCCAATGCGGCGAGACACGCTGGCATCGCACCTTCAGCCAGAGGAACTGGCCAACCCCAGAAGCCCAACGCGGCATCGCCCTGAAAGTCCGCGATCGCGCCGTCAAACTTGAGGATGCCGCCGGTCATGCAGTTGAGCGCTTCGCGGACGCAGTTCAGCAGGTGCAGCAGGTCGTCTTTGTAACGCTCAGCCTTGCGCGAGAAGCCACGCACATCGCAGAACAGCACCGTGATGTCGCGTTCCGACGGAGAGAGCACATCGCCGCCGCCCGTCAGCGTCTCAATGACTTTCGGCGAGAAGAACGAACTCAGTTGAGTCTTCTGTTCCTGCAGCAGCCGGACTGACCGAACCGAACCGATGAACTGCGACAGCAACTGCGTAAAGCGGATTTCCGGTTCCAGCTCCTCTTTCGAGATCACCGGTGAACCGTTCTTGCCACCTTCGCCTGACACGTACAGGCACCAGCCGTAAGTGGATTCGCCCACGATCGGCACACAGAAAGCCCAGTCGAGGCTTTCGGCCATCGTGAAGTGGCCCGAGCCGCCGCTGCCCGACCAGATATGAACCGTCGCCGCGTTGCCAGCGAACGCTCGCCCGACCAGTCGTCGACTGGGGCTGAAGCGGCCTTCGTACGAGTCGCGCGTCTGGACGCGCATCATCTGCGGCTTGACGACCTGCGTGATCTGAAACTGCTGGCCTTTGAGGTATTCAACGTCCTGGTCGTTGTATTGAGCAACCGCGACTGCAACGGCCTGGGGGATGGCTTGCAGCAGCAGGCCGCACAGCATTTCTCCCAAAGCCACGTCAGATTGGGCTTTCGAGATCATGTCCGGCAAATCGCACAGCAGCACCATCTGTTTCGCCATGTTCTCGAAGTTAAACTTCGCGGCGCTCAGAGCGGCGTAAGAGTGCTCCTCGACGTCACTCGTTTCTTCCGGGGGCGGGACAGAGATGTGCTCGTCGGGTCCTTCGTATCGGAATTGGGTTTGACCGATCTGAAACTGTTCACCGTTGGCGATGCGGCATTCACGAGTTGGCTGGCCGGCGTGAACAATCGGATTTCGACCGGATTCCAGACACGCCACTCGCAGGAATGAGCCATCCAATTCCGCCCAGGCGTGCTCGCGCGAGACTTCACGGTCCCACACGATCGCCAGACCGCTATCCGCCAGACGACCGATCTTCAGACGGACACCCGGCTGCAAGTCTACTGAGACTGAACGGGCACCGGTCGCATCGCGTGCCGTGAGCGTAAATCCTTCCGTCATCTGGCATTGCCCTTATCTCTCACACCGGAACATCGTGTCCACTCGGAGAGACTGCCACCGAACACAACAGTTCCCACAAAGGTATTTTAGAGGCAAGCCGAGTGACGCGTCTGCGCCACGGAGAGCCAAACTCGATCGATTACGTGGGGAATTTACTTTGGCGAACACGGTTGCCATCCACCTGTAGCTGTCCGCTGGCCAGCAATCGGAGTGCCTCGGGGTAGGCCTCGCATTCCGTTTCAAAAACCCGCGCGGCCAGCGTGTCCGGGTCGTCCGAGTCCAGCACGGGCACCGTTCGCTGCACGATGATCGGCCCGTGGTCATATTCATTGTCGACGAGATGCACCGTACAGCCGCTGACCCGCGCTCCTCGCGCCAGCACTGCTTCGTGAACATGATGCCCGTAGAATCCCGCGCCGCAGAAGGCCGGGATCAACGACGGGTGAATGTTGACGACTCGATTCCGGAAATCGTCCGGCACCCGTATGAGGCACAGGAACCCGGCCAGGGTGACGAGATCCACATCGGCTTCCCGGCAGAGTTCGAAGATGCGTTCGCTGAACGCTTCCGTCGACCCGCAGGCTTTGCGAGTGACAACTTCGCACCGCAACCCCGCTTCGCGTGCTCGTTCGACTCCCCGCACCTTTGCGCTGCTGGAAATCACGAGTGGAACTTCTGCCTTGAGAGTCCCCGCTTCGATCTGGCGCAGGAAGTTGACCAGCGTCGTACCACCGCCGGAAATCAACACCGCCAGCCGCATCGGAGATCGAAGTTCAGGAAGCGAATAAACCATCTGAAAATCCAAACCCAACTTTAAAAAATCGCTCCCCTCGCCCCTCCGGGGAGAAGGGCCGGGGGTGAGGGGTTTTCCAGCGCAGCGTTCGACCTAGCCGCCTCTGAAAAGCATTGAACTACAGAGAACGCTGAGGTTCACAAGAGAGCGCGGAGATCAGATTCAGCTCTCCGCGAACTCTGCTCCCTCTGTGATCTCCGCGGTTCTATCCGTCCGTTGAACGCCCCGCAGGATTAGTGCTTGTAGATCTTGTGCTGCGGACGTCCCGAGAGAATCTGTTCTTTGCCCCACGTCGTGACGTCGCGGAAGGCCTGACTGTGAATGAAAGCCGTGAAGGCTTGCTCGTCCGACCATTCGCTGGTGATCAGGTACGACGCTCCGTCGCTGACGTCCTTCCACAGCGTCGAGTGCGTATGTCCCGCAGCCGCGCGTAAGGCCGTAAGCACTGCGGCGAACTTGCTTTCGAAATCCTGCTGCTTGCCCTCAATGACGTGATAGTTCATGCCGACCGTGACCATGCGAATGCACTCCTGTTGATGCTCTGTAGCTGGATTGGCGTTGGACCAGCACGAGTTCAACACAGTTGAACAGGGCTTCGGCGCCAGATTCCTAAATTCTACAGAGCAAACGGCATCATCAACAGCGGGCACGGGATCGGCTGAAAGAGCTTGTTTTTAAGGGACACAGCTTACTGTGCTGACTCTTCGACAGAGAACTCGCGATAGATCGTGGTGTCCCAGCTCTGGCCGATGTTCAACCGATAGATGTTGATGCGGTTCTTCGCCCGCACCGAGAAGCCGGGGCCGCGTTGAGGAATCGCGGGGCGATAGGCGGCTCGTGTCAGCGGCTCTTCAAAGCCCGGGTCCGAAGGATCGTTCACCGCCACGTGGCTGGAATAGGAGCGACGAAACATCCAGCTCGAATCTGCCGATGCGATCGAAGGCAGAGCAGCCAGAGCAACTCCCAACAGCATGGCGAATGAACGGCTCATGAAACCCTCAGGAACAGTGGCTGTTGCCTTTCAGCAACAGAGCAACATGTTTTGTTGCCTCAACGCCTCAAACAGGCGGTTTAGCAACGTGTTCCTGAGGTATTCGCACTCGCCGTGCCGGTGCATAGCTCATTTTTCGGCGGGTGTCGGAGAAAATTTCCCGCCACCGGTCAACCAGTTTTTCACCTTCACCGCACGCTGATGAGCAACCTCATCCTCGATGTCCTGAGTATCCGTTTTCTGGATGTGCTGATCGAGCGGCTCCCAGTTCTTTGCATCTCGACAGCGCTGCAGAATCTGCATGAGCGGCTCGTTCTCCTCGACCAAAGTAACCAGTTTGTTGAGCCGCGAGGTTTCCTTCTTAAGCTGCGGGTTGACTCCCGGAACTGCGAACTCGACGCGTTCAATCGATCGCGCTCGCATGGTCACACCGACGGGAAACATCGCTGACGCGTTGAACTCCCAGCGTGTGGCGCTTTCAGAGATCAGTTCACCGTTCGTCTCGACCAGCTTTCCGGGAGCGACATTTTGAAAGCAAACTGCTTGGTCGCCCCCAGATGAATGCCGAAGACGCCGCCCTCCAGTCCCCAGATCCGCTCGATCAGATCCTTCAGGCGACTTCGATAGGCTTCCGAACCACCGGGGTACTTGTCGATGAACTCATCCGCTGCAGCCTTGAGTCGGCGATAGACTGGGCTCGTATCGAGCAGCTTCTCATCACCCTTGTCGGTCAAGGCAGGCAGGATTGCCAGCATCAAGTTGCCCAACTCTTCCTGTGACAGAGCACGTCCATCTTTCCGCTGAATCGTTTTGCTGATCAGTTGCGTCGCAAATCGCTCGAAGCTTTTTTCGTTGTATTTGGTCTGATTGCTCGATTCCTCTTCGGACGGTTTCTTGAGGTCTAAATCCACCTCAAGACCGTGTTCGTGGCAAACTGCCTCCAGCCAGGCGAAAGCACGGCGCGGATTTCGGTCGTCCAGGCGTTGTTCTCGTGTGACGCATGCTTCCCACAGTGCCGCGCACGCATGCTCAAACCAGGCAGTGCCTTCGTTGCGACACCATTTGACGAACTGTGAGACGTTGAACTCATCACCGATGCCTTTTTCGAGAATGAACTCGATCCGGTCGCACATCATCATCGCCAGTTCCCGCTGAGCCAACTGCGCATCATCCAGAGTGATCACGTTGGGCAC
>CAYLTY010000164.1:0-19210 GCA_964386705.1 uncultured Planctomycetaceae bacterium | reverse complement strand
AACCGACCGCGCCGATCTGATTGATCCATCCGCCGAGTTCCACCGCCGCTGGCTGGCGTACATCGACAGCTTCGGCGACAGCTCGGACATGGTAGTGGTCGTCGAAGCCGATCAGCCGGACCGCATTAAAGAAGTCGTCGAAGAGTTAGGCACGCGACTGAAGGCGGAACCCAAACTCTTCGATCAAGTGCTCTACAAGATCGACCCCGGCCCGCTGCGCAAGAAGGGTCTGCAGTACCTGACTCCGGACCAGCTCGAAAAGGGCTTGCAGCATCTACAGGCGTTTCAGCCCATCCTGAACAATGGCTGGAAGTTGTTGCGGCTCGGCAACCTGTCGCAAGGGCTGATGGATCAACTGGGCGATGGCACGCGTCTGATGAAGGACGATCCCGCCAACCCAATCGGTCAGCAGCAGTTTGGCGGCAGTCTGCTGCAGCTCAATCTGCTATCAAAGAGCCTTGAGAAATTCGTCACCACTCAGGAATTCACCAATCCGTGGCCTGAAGTGCTGCAGGTCGATCCCGAGTTCCGCCGAGCTGCGGAAGGCACCGTCTACCTGATGAACGATGCCGGCACGATGGGCTTCATCAAAGCCCGGCCGCTGGAAAAGGATCAAGGCTTCACGGGAGCCAACCTGTCGATTGAAAAGGCCCGGACGATCATTTCCGAGGTCCGCACGAAGTTCCCTGGTACCGAGATCGGCCTGACCGGCATTCCGGTGCTGGAAAGCGACGAAATGCGGGACACGCAGTACGACATGACGATTGCCTCGGTGCTGTCGTTCTTCGGCTGCTGGCTGCTGCTGGTGATCGGCTTCCGCGGCTACAAGCATCCCTTCCTCGCCATGCTGATGCTGGTTGTCGGGACTTGTTGGTCATTCGGTTTCACCACTGCTGTGGTGGGACATCTCAACATCTTGTCGGTCTCTTTCGCCGCGATTCTGTTCGGCCTGGGCATCGACTACGCGATCGTGTTCCTCGCGCATTACCTCGAAGGCCGCCATCATGGCATGAGCCTGCTGGAAGCCGTGGGCGACAGCGCGGCGAACGTCGGTCTCGGCATTGTGACCGTGGCGATCACGACTTCACTGGCATTCTTCTGCGCCTGCTTCACCGATTTTCTGGGCGTTGCTGAACTCGGAATCATCGGCGGTGGCGGTGTTCTGCTGTGCCTCATCGCCAACTTCATCGTCTTGCCGGCACTGATCGCCGTCGCCGACCGCAATACCGAAGTCACCAAGCTGCCCGAGCAGTTTGAGGGCACGGCCTGGCGCAAGTTCGTCAGCCGCTACCCGCTGATTATCGCCGTCCTGTCGACAGCCGTCGTAGTCGCCATCGGCGCCTGTGCGTTTGAAAACGACAACGGCAAACTCAAGTTTCGAGTGAAGTACGACTACAACCTGCTGAACCTACAGGCCGACGGCTTGGAATCGGTCGAGGTCCAGAAACGCATCTTCCGCGAAGCCGAGAAACATCAAGGTGTCGGCCAAGGTTCGTTGCTCTTCGCTGTATCACTCGCGGATTCCGCCGAGCATGCTCGTGAGCTGAAGAAAAAGTTCCTCGCGCTGCCCACCGTGCATCACGTCGAGGAACTGGGTTCGCGGCTGCCAGCCAGTGCGCCAGACAAGCTGGTGTTGCTCGTGCAGGCCTACCAGTCGCTGCTGGCTCACTTGCCCGAACAACCCCCGCCAACCGCTCCAGTCAATCCGCAGCTTGTGGGCGAAACTCTGGAGCAGCTCCACAAGACACTGTCTGCCGTGGATCATCCGCTGGCCAAAGAAGCTGCGGTAGGATTCGACCGAGTTCTGGACGTGCTCGATCAACTGGAACTGCAGCAACAGTCCGAATTGCTGACCGGCTATCAGCACGGCATGGTCGCGTCACTGCTGGCTCAGTTGAACGCTTTGAAGTCCGCCGCCAATCCTGACCCCATCACGCTGGACGACTTCCCGCAGGAGTTGACCTCGCGCTTCGTCAGCCAGGATGGCAAATGGCTGGTGCAGATCTATCCCAAAAACTCGATCTGGGAACCGGGGCCACTCAAAGAATTCGTGGACGATGTGCGCACAGTCGACCCGGAAGCCACCGGCACGCCATTGCAAAACCTGGAGGCCTCCGAGCAGTTCGCGAATAGCTTCCTGAAGGCCGCCGTCTACGCCTTCGTGGCCGTGGCGATGGTGCTCATCATGGACTTCCTGGGTCATCGACTGGCGCTGCAAGCCTTGATTCCCACGTTGATCATCGTGGGCTGCATTGGCATCGCTCAAAACTGGATGCAAGGTGCGGTCAACTGGCCCATCCTGTGGCTGTCATTCGGAGCCCTGTGGCTCCCGCTGGTGGCAATCCTCGATTGGCGCTGCCTGCAGATGACCCTGCTGGCGATGAGCCCGCCGATTCTGGGCGCCGTCATGATGTATGGCCTGATGGCTCTGTGGCACGTCGACCTGAACGCCGCCAACCTGATTGTCTTGCCGCTGATCCTTGGTATCGGCGTGGACGTCGGAGTGCATGTGGTGCATGACTTCACGCACCATCGAGGTCGTTACGAGATGTCCGGCAGCACATTCAACGGCACCGTGCTCACAACCACCACTTCAATCGTCGGCTTCGGCAGCATGATGGTGTCCGCCCATCGCGGGCTTTACAGCCTGGGCTTCGTGCTCTCGATCGGCTTGGCCGGCACGCTGTATATCGCACTGGTGGTACTACCCGCCCTACTCACAATGGTCCGCGGTCGAACGACTTACACGGATGAAATGCCTGTCGAAGGCGAGCTGCAGGCGTAGAGGAGTGACTCAGGATGAGTCCCGCGAACGACGACGAACTACCTGATGCCGTGAACTCGCCGAGCAGCGAAGAAAGCTCGGACGGCGACTGGTCCGGACTGGATATCGAGCAGGCCTATCTGCGTGCGCTCGAAGCCAATGACGCCGTCGAATGGGAAATCGGTCAACCAGCGGAAGTCGCTTCGGAAGAGAGCAGCGACGCTACCGCAGAAGATGTCGAGACTGAGGATGACTCGAACACAGAAGTGGCATCTCAGGAAGACGCCGCACCCGAAACTGAAGCTACGGAAGAGCCCGAAGACGATCCTCTGCCCGCTCGCGTGACGCCCCGGCAAGTGATCGAGGCCGCGATCTTCGTCGGTGGTCAGCCGCTGACGGCCAAGAAGCTGTGCTACGTCCTGAAGGGCGACGCCGACCTGGACTACGTCGAACAGATGATCGACGAACTCAATCATCAATACCTCGACGAATGCCGCCCATATGAAATTCGGCTCGGCGAAGGCGGTTACCGACTGGTCCTGCATGAAGAATTTCAGCGTCTGCGAAACCGCGTTTACGGCATCGGCCCGCGCGAAGTCCGCTTGTCTCAGGACGTGCTGGAAGTGCTGGCACTGGTCGCGTATCGGCAGCCCATCACGCCCGCCCAGATTGAAGAACTCGGCAAATCGAACGCCGCCCCCGTGCTCCGCCAACTGCTGCGACGGGAACTGATCTCGCTCGAACGCGACCCCACCGACCGCAAGCTAGTCCGTTACCGGACTACGCGCCGCTTCCTCTCCGTCTTCGGCCTCGGCAATCTGGATGAACTGCCTCAAGCGGAAGACCTGCTCTTCAAGTAGCCACGACCGCCGTTCTCAAGAATTGCACTTGGATTGCGCGCCGCGCCGTGCTCAGATAGACGATCTTTGATGAGTTTTCGTCTCGCATTGACGATCCGTGGAATGAGAGGGCTCTCATTATGGACCAGCGTTTTGAAGGTACGCCCAAGGCCGAGATTCGCGTCGAGGGTCGGCGTTTGAGCCGCAGCAAAGTCACCAACGACTGGGGCTCGCAGCTTGTGTGGGAGATCACCCGCAACGGCCAGGTTGTCGCCACCGTCCCGGCTCGCGCCAACAACGAATACACACACGAAGACAACACTCCCGGACAGTACGAAGCTGTTCTGAAGATGTTTAAGTACGAAGGCTACGCCAAAGACGCGGCTGGCAATTTCACAGCCAGCAAACTGGTTGAGGTCTCCAATAAACTCAGTTTCACCGTCTGAACGGGAGTGGGATTAAATGCCGCAACTCACCCGACGGATCCTGCTGAAATCGATGAGTCTGACGGTCGGCGGCCTGTCCGTCGCCAACTTGCTGCGTGCGCGAGCCACCGCCAGCCCTGACCGATCCCGAGCCACCTCCGCGATTTTCGTGACGATGGGCGGAGGTGCGTCACAGTTCGAAACATTCGATCCGAAACCCGATGCACCAGTCGAGTATCGAGGTGAATTCCGAGCGATCAACACCGCCTTGCCCGGCGTGCAGTTTTGCGAACTACTACCAAAACTGGCCGCGATGGCGGATCGACTCGCCGTCGTGCGTTCGATTCATCACGAGCAGGCCAGCCACATCGCCGAGCACATCGTCGAAACCGGCTACGACCTGATCAACGTGGCGAATTCTCGCATCGGTGATATGCCCAGCATGGGCTCAGTGATCTCGCGCATGCGGGGAGTCGGCGCTTCGGGAATTCCGGGTTACGTGTCAATTCCGCGACACCACGGCTACTCCAGTCCGCATTGGCTGGGAGCTCAGCATCAGTTCTTCGCAGTGGACTCAGACCCGAACCAGGAGCCATTCACCATCAACAACCTGGCGCTGTCCGACAAACTGAACGTAGACCGCCTGAAGGACCGCCGAGACCTGCAATCCTCCCTTAATCAAACTCAGCAGGTGGTGGATCGCTCAGGCGCCGCAGCCGCCATCGACCAGTTCTCCCAGCAGGCGTTCGATCTGATCACTGGAGACCGAGCGCGGCGGGCATTCGACATTCAAACCGAAGATCCCCGCATCCGCGATCGCTATGGCCGCAACACTTTCGGCCAGAGGCTACTCCTCGCCCGACGCCTGATCGAAGCCGATGTCCCATTCGTCACCGTCCGCATGGGCGACTGGGACGACCATGATGACCTCGCTAACCGCATGAAGCAGCGTGGTCCGATGTTCGACACCGGCATGAGCGCCTTGATCGACGACCTGCGCAGCCGCGGCCTGGAACGCGACGTTCTGGTCATCGGCATGGGTGAGTTCGGTCGAACCCCACGTATCAACGCCAAAGCCGGCCGAGACCATTTTCCAGCCGTCAACAGCATCGTGTTATCCGGCGGCAACTACCGCATGGGCCAAGTGATCGGAGCGACAGATCGCATCGCCGCGCAGGTCACCCAAGCTCCATACCGACCGCAAAACGTGTTGGCGATGGTCTATCGCCACTTAGGCATAGATCCCGCCACCACGTTCAACGATTACTCCGGTCGACCACGCCATGTTTTGGAAGAACGCAAGGCAATTGCCGAGTTAGTTTAAATTCGACAATTCCACTCGTTCATCAGAACCACCTACTAATAATCTCGCCAACCGCCTCGCCCACTCTTGGAGATCACAATGCTTCATATCGGCCACGAAAAAGTTCCGATGTGCTCTGGTCACGGACCGACGCGACGCAGTTTTTTGCAGGCGGGGTCGGCAGGATTGATGGGGCTGTCGTTGCCAGCGTGGATGTCGCTGGAAGCCAGCGGCGCTGTCGACAAGTCGAAACAGCAAATACGTAATTGTATTACTATATTTTTGGTTGGTTCGCCTGGACATCTCGACACGTGGGATATGAAGCCGGAGGCGCCGGCTCAGATTCGCGGCAAGTTCAAGCCGATTGAGACCAACGTCCCTGGTATCGAAATCTGCGAACATTTCCCACTGATGGCGCGGATGATGGACAAGGTCGCCTTGATCCGCAGCCTGCATCACAAAACCGGCGCGACGCATGAGAACGGTCAGCGCTGGATGATGACCGGCCATGAATTCAACGCGGACAGTATGAAGCCGCACAGCGGTTCGGTCATATCGCGAGTCTTCGGCAACAAGGGCACGCTGCCTGCATCCATCGTGCTGCCGTATAAAATTGGTAATACCGGAGCTGGCCCTCTGCATGGCCAGTCGGCGGCATATCTGGGCAGTGCCCACGAGCCGTTCTTCCTCGGTGCCGACCCCGCCAAGTCAGACTTCAAGGTGGTGGATCTTGCTCCGCCCGCCGGGCAGTCTGAGTTTCGACTCAACTCCCGCCGCCAGTTGCTGACTCAGATTGACGACGTGCAGCGCAAGGCTGATACCAATTCAGAAGTCGGTCGAGATACCGCCTACAACCGAGCGTTCAACCTGCTCACATCGCCGGAGGCCAAGCAGGCCTTCGATCTCACTCAGGAAACGGGTGATATTCAGGATCGTTACGGTCGCAACACGCTTGGCCAAAGCTGCCTGATGGCTCGCCGCCTCGTGGAACGCGGTTGCCGTTATGTGACCATCAACCACTTCGACACCGTGTTTGGTATTTCGTGCTGGGACATGCACGCGGACGGCGGAGGGCTCAACAACACCTACGCCGACTACGAAAACTTGCTATGCCCGCAGTTCGACTGGGCATTCACGGCGTTGATTGAGGATCTCACTCAACGCGGCATGCTGGATGACACAGTGGTCTGCGTGTTGAGCGAGATGGGACGCACGCCGGGTATCAACGGACGCGGTGGCCGCGACCATCATCCCGGTGCCTGGACGAACTTCATGGCCGGCGGCCCGATTCGCGGCGGCCAGGTTATTGGCTCGACAGACAAGACCGGCTCCCGCCCTCAAAACAACCCCATCGAACCACCACAGATTCTGGCGTCGATCTATCACGCAATGGGCATCGACCTCGAGACCACCATGATGCCCGGCCCCGGCAATCGACCGATCCGGTTGATTGAGGCCGAACCGATTTCCCAACTGTTCTCGTAAACCCGCGAGCTGCGGCCCAGTGAACATATGCCGGACATCCTGCCCGGCTGTCGGACAGGATTGTCCGACCTACAAGACCGCCAGCTCAAGCTCTCAGATCGCGATCGCTGACCAACTTTGAGGTCTTGAATTAATGCGGCTCACGTCATTTGTCTCAGTGTTTGCCGGCGTGCTGCTGGCCGCGCCCTCCAGCGATGCACGACCGCCGGAGATTCGTAACGTCAACATTCGAGGTCTGCAGATCGGGCAGGCCACCACGATTACTTTGGACGGCGTCGATCTTCAGCCCGCCCCCAAAGTCTTCCTGAATGACCGCAGTCTGGACGTTGTCGTCGACCCGCAAAGCAACGCGGCGCGAGCCGTATTAACGGCCACTGTGCCGAATGAAACAACTCCGGGAGTCGCAGTGCTGCGGTTGGCCACGGCCGACGGCGTTTCCAATGGTGTGCTGGTGGGACTGGATCGTCTGCCCCAGCAGGCAATCGCGGACTTGGCACTCGCTCTTCCGGTCGCGCTGCACGGTTCCGTACCCGGCAGCGGGACGTCCAAAACGCATTTCTCGGGCAAAGCCAACGAAGAAATCCTCATCGAGGTTGAAGCACGACGCCTGGGTAGCAAGGTCCGCCCGGTGATTCATCTCTTCAACGAACAACGCAAGCAGATCGCCTGGGCCGCGCCGTCACGTACGCTGCAGGGCGATGCTCGTCTCACGGCCAAACTGCCAGCAGATGGGAAATATTCGGTCGAGGTGCATGATGCTCAGTATGCCCCGCCGGGAGTGAGTTTCTTTCGCCTGAAAATCGGTCAGTGGCAGTTCGCAGATCTGGCATTTCCGCCCGCCGTCACTCAAGGACAAGAGGTTGCTCTGGAGCTGCTTGGCAACTCCGGGACAACCAAGCTGCCCTTCAAAGCACCGATGGGCAGCCAGATCCAGCCGGTAGCCCTATCTTCGGCCCCTCAAGCCAGTGGGGTGCCGCCGAGCGTTCTGATCAGTGCCTGGCCTGAAGTTCTGGAAGCCGCCAACGGTGCCGAGCCCATGCCGCTAGCCGCTCTGCCGGTGGCGGTCAGCGGTCGGCTAGACCAGCCCGGACAACTCGATCGGTTCCAGTTACCAGTCACTGCCGGAACCAAGCTGGTCTTCGAAGTGTTTGGCGAACGTCTCGGATCCCAAATTGATGCGGTCCTGGAGTTACGCAACAAGCAAGGTGGAGTTCTCGCCAGCAATGACGATTCAACGAACACCATCGACCCGCGTCTGGAGTTCACCGTTCCGGCCGGCCTTGATGCCGTCGAAGTGGTCGTCCGGGACACCCTCGACATCGGCACTTCGCAGGCCATCTACCGACTGGCGATCTCACCGGCGGATGTTGTCGCTCAACCCATTGAAGCGATTGCCAAAGCGGACGCTCTCAACGTCGCTGCTGGTGAGTCGCAAGTTGTCGAAGTGTTCGTCACACGTCGCGGATACGACGGCCCATTGCAGGTGGCACTCGCTCAACTTCCGGCCGGAGTCACCGCCACCGGAACCGAGATTCCCGCCAGAGCCAGCGGCACACTGTTGACGCTCACGAACGCCAGCGACGCTGCAGCGCAGTTGCTCACGTCCGTGTCCGTGAAGTCGCCCGATGGAACGATAACCGCTCCTGTTCGGACGGCATTAACTCCAGACGATCCATCCCCTGCCTGGCTGCGCGAGCAACTCGCGGTCGCCTCTGTCACCAAGCCATCGACCGCCTTCTCAGTAACGTGGGCGGATGCAGCACCGCTCGCACAACTGATGCAGGGTACCAAGACCGCCCTGCCGGTCACGTTCGTACGCCCCAGTGGAATGCTGGGGCCGTTGCGACTGACGCTCGTGAGTTCCCACGACAGCCCGCGCGTCAACAACCAGCCGAACCTCGCCGTGACCTTGCGTGGTGAACGCGTCGTCGAAGTTCCGATTGATCCACCCGTCAAAGCCGCCTGGGACAACGTCGCCGCGCTGGACAAGCAGCTTGTTGAAGCCACCAAGCAGGCTGCCGCCGCTCAAGCGGATGCCAAGCCCGCCGCAGAGGCGAAAGTCCAAGACCTCACGGCCAAGAAGACCGCTGCCGAAGCCGCGGCGAAAGAAGCTGAGGCCAAGGCAAACGCTAAGAGCGAACTGGCCGTGATCGTGCCCGCTCAACTGCCCGACTCCTCGAGCGACATCGTGGTGCGAGCAGAACTGCTCAACCCGGAACGCAACACCGTGCTGCGAACCGCGTATTCCACGGTGCGTCGCCTGCCGAAGGTCAATCCGCTCGCTCTGAAGCTCGCTACGCCTCCGGCATTCGAAGCCATGTTCGATCCGAAGACGGGAGCCATCATCAAAGTCGCCGGACAGCTAGAGCGCCTCGGCGGACCTGCAGGTGATGTGAACTTCTCCGTCGCCGGGCTGCCCGCAGGGGTGAGTGCTACAACAGCCAACGTGAAACCGGACCAGAAAGACTTCGTTCTGGAAATACGTTTCCCTGCCAACTTCACGCAAACGGACGTCACTGGCCTGAAGCTCAATGCTGTCGGGCCACCAGATCCAATGTCAGGAAACCTGCAGGTCAAGAATGAACTCGACCTGACCGTGAAGCTGACCTACCCGCCGAAATAGATGCCCACCCACGCCACGTCGCCTTGAGCCAACCATGTTCGATACTCGCCAACTCGCCAGACAATTCACTTCACGAATCACGAGAACCATCGCCGGGTTGCTCTTCGCGTTCGTGCTGCAGCTCACCGTCGCAACCGCGAGCGCCGCGGACCATCCACCCGTCAATGGCAAGGTGCAGGTTCATCCCGAAACTCTGCGACTCGTTCATCACCGGTATGACCATTCGCTGCTGATCACCGGCCGCACTGCCGATGGCAGCGCCGTGGACCTGACGGCTCATGCGAAGCTGCGCAGCGCCGACGAGACCATTGCGAAGATCGTCGATGGCTGGGTCAAGCCGCTGAAGTCTGGCACCACCAAAATCATCATCGAAGTCGCAGGCCAGGCAGTGGAGGTCCCCGTCGAAAGTGTCCTGCCCGACGCAGAGAAACCTTACAGTTTTCGGCACGAAGTCATGCCCGTGCTTTCCAAAGGCGGATGCAACATGGGAGCCTGCCACGGCTATTCGCTGGGCAAGAACGGTTTCAAGCTGTCCCTGCGCGGAGGGGACGCGAAGCAGGACATTGTCGCGATCAACGCCGACAACTTCGGACGGCGTGTCAACCTGCTGAAACCGACCGAGAGCCTGCTGCTCACCAAGCCGTTGGGCGATGTCCCGCATCGCGGCGGCGTGCGTTTCGCCCGCAACAGCGAACTACATCAGACGCTCGAACGCTGGGTGACTCAAGGTGCCAAGGGCGACATGGACGACAAGAACGACGTTGAGTTCGTCCGCATCCACCCGGAGCGTTTCGTGCTCGAACCGGGCTCGCCGCACCGCCTGCAGTTGATTGCTCATTACACCGACGGCACCACGCGCGACGTGACTCGTCTGGCGATCTTCACGGTCAACACGGAAGGCGTTGCGGATGTGAATGACGTCGGCCATGTGGTCGCCAAAGAAATGGGAGAATCGGCCATCGTCGCGCGGTTCGAACGCAAGTTCGCGGCCTCGCGCTTGATCGTGCTGAAGCCGCGTCCCAGCATTCAACCGACGCCTGTACCCGCCGACAACTTCATCGATCAGCATGTCATCACCAAGCTGAACGATTTGAAAATCACGCCTTCCGAGTTGGCGAACGATGAGGACTTCTTGCGACGAGTCTCGCTCGATCTGATCGGCCTGCAACCAACTCCGGAAGACGTTCGCAAGTTCGTCGCCGATGCAGACGCGACCAAACGCACCAAGAAGATCGAAGAACTTTTCACACGTCCCGAGTTCGTCGATCACTGGTCGCTCAAGTGGGGCGACCTGTTGCAGAACTCGCGCGTGCGAGTCAGCGAACCAGCTCTGTATTCGTTCCGAGAATGGATTCGCAGTTCGGTCGCATCGAACCAGCCGATTGATGAGATGGCTCGCGAACTGCTCGTCAGCCGCGGCGGGCAGGCAGACAACCCGGCCAGCGCGTACTACCTCATTAGCAAAGACACGAACGAAACGATTGAACGAGTCGCTCAAGTCTTCTGCGGAGTCCGCATGTTGTGTGCTCGCTGCCATACGCATCCGCTCGAAAACTGGACTCAAGAGGACTACTACGGCCTGCACACCTTCTTCAATCAGGTTAGCGCCAAGAACGACCCGCGCTTCGTCAACGTGCCGAACGCTCGCGCGGTTACTCTGAACGTCGCAGCAGGTTTTTCTACGAATCCGCGCAGCGGACAAGCTCAGCCGCCGCGATATCTCGGTGGCTCCGAGCCCAAACTGGAACCGAATAAGGATCGTCGAGCGGACTTCGCCAAATGGCTGACGACCCCGGACAACCCACTGTTCGCTCGTAGTCTCGCGAATCGCTATTGGAGCTACTTCTTCCATCGCGGGATTATTGATCCCGTTGACGACCTGCGAACGACGAATCCACCGATCAACCCCGAGTTGTTGGACGCGCTGACCAAGGACTTCATCGACAGCAAGTTCGATGCGCGGCATCTCATGCGGCGTATTGTGACATCACAAACCTATCAGCGGAGCAGTGCTCCGAACGACACCAACAAGCATGATGTGCTGAACTTCTCGCGCGCCATTCCGCGCCGTATCCCGGCCGAAGCGTTGCTGGACTCGCTCGTGCAGGCCACGGCAGTTCGTGAAAACTTCGGCGGTGCACCGGCAGGTTTCACGGCCGCTCAATTGCCCGACGCGGAAGTGACCAGTGACTTCCTGTCGCTGTTCGGCAAACCACAACGCTCGGAAGCCTGTGAATGCGAACGCGACGGCGAGTCCAACATGCTGCAGGCGCTGCATCTCATCAATGGTAATTCCATCTTGCGCCGCGTTACTGACGGCAACGGTCGAGTTGCCCAGTTGCTGCGTCAGAATCTCGCGGATGAGGCACTCATCGAAGAGCTCTATCTCTGGTCGTTGTCTCGCCGCCCGACCTCGCGTGAGTTAACTGTCGCTCAGCAGCACCTGCAAACCTATGGCCCGCAGCAGAAGACGGAAGCAGTTCAGGATCTGATGTGGAGCCTGCTCAACAGCCGCGACTTCGTGCTCGTGCGCTGAGAACCTGCGACCGCGCACTGCTCAAAGAAGTACGACGGACATTCTGTCCGTCGATTCATCGTCGAAGCAAAGGCAAAGGCGGACAGGATTGTCCGCCCTACAGCGGCCGTATCATCTTTCGAGACACCATTCCGAGCGCTACGAATCGAGCAACGGCGCTACGTTTCGAGCAAACATTCGACCATGATTTGAGTGACTTTTTTACGATGCGAGTCCTCTCAAAGTTCGTGTTCATCACGATGGCAGGTTCAGTCTAGGCTGCCATCCACACGGCTTGGAAACAACTCAACATCACCACACGAAAAGGTCAGGCATGAGCGGAGTTCGAGTTCTCGTCGGAACGCGTAAGGGTGCTTTCATCCTCACATCGGACGGCAAGCGCGAGAAGTGGGACGTCAGCGGTCCGCACTTCGGTGGCTGGGAAGTCTACCACATGAAGGGTTCCCCCGTTGACCCGAACCGCATCTACGCGTCGCAGTCCAGCGGCTGGTTTGGGCAAGTGATGCAGCGTTCCAACGACGGCGGCAAGACCTGGGAAACGGTCGGCAACAAGTTTCTGTATGAAGGAACTCCAGGCACTCACCAGTGGTATGACGGCACGCCTCACCCTTGGGAGTTCAAGCGTATTTGGCATCTGGAACCGTCGCTCACCAATTCTGATGTCGTCTATGCCGGAGCCGAAGACGCAGCCATCTTCCGCTCCGACGATGCCGGTCAGAACTGGCAGGAGCTGTCAGGTCTGCGCACCCAAGGATCGGGTTCACAATGGATGCCCGGTGCGGGTGGCATGGGCTTGCATACGATTGTGATCGACCCCACCAATCCACAGCGCATCTTCGTTGCGATCTCGGCGGCGGGTGTCTTCCGCACGGACGATGGCGGCCTCACCTGGAAGGCGGCCAATCGCGGGCTGAAGTCCAAGTATATTCCCGATCCGAATGCTGAAATCGGCTACTGCGTGCATCGCATCGCTATGCATAAGGCACGTCCCAACACGCTCTTCATGCAGTTGCACTGGAACGTAATGCGGACCGACGACGCGGCCGAATCTTGGACCAACATCAGCGGCAACCTGCCGACGGACTTCGGTTTTCCGATCGAAGTGCACGCTCACGAACCGGAGACGATTTACGTCGTGCCGATCAAGAGCGACTCCGAGCACTATGTCGACGAGGGCAAGCTGCGCGTCTACCGCAGCCGCACGGGCGGGACTGATTGGGAGCCGCTCACAAACGGGCTGCCCCAAAAAGATTGCTATGTGAACATTTTGCGGGACGGCATGAGTGTAGATTCGCTGGACGAATGCGGTATCTACTTTGGCACGAGCGGCGGTCAGGTTTACATGTCACCCGATTCGGGCGACCACTGGACGGCGATCGTGCGAGACCTTCCGCCTGTCGTTTCGGTTGAAGTCCAGACTCTGGCCTGACGATTCAGCCGTGCGGCGTGCGGGAGAACCGGAAAATGGTCCGAGGAGACTTCTGCATGCCACGGCGTATCACGGCACGAATCGCGGCGTTGCTGCTGGTCTTCAGCAGCATTGCAACCATCCTCGAACCTGCTGCGGCTGACGATAGTTTTCGCATCGCGGACTATCTCGGCCGCACTTGGCGCAATGAGCTGGTGCGGTTCCCGCTGACCGATGCGCAGCTCAAGGCGGCTCAAGCGAGTAAGACAATCGTCGGCCCGGATGGCAAGGCTGTCGCCTATCAGATCGCTCCGGGCGAGAAGACCACGCAAGTTGTCTTTGCTGTCGATCTGAACCCATTCGAATCGCGCGAGTACCGCTTCCAGAACAAAGCGTCGGACGCCTCTGATCTGCGAATCATCGAGACAGATGAACGCGTCGCATTGATCAACAATCAGGTCGGCATTTCACTACGAAAGTCGCTGAAGCCAGGCGAGGGTCCGATCACGGGCGTACTGCTGAAGTCCGATCAATGGATCGGTGGATCACGTCTGGAAACCGGACGACAGGTGCGCAACGTCGAATCCGTGACGACGGAGATCATCGCGCGCGGACCGGTCTTCGCCGAAGCCGTTTGCCGAGTGAAGTTCGAACAGAACGGACTTTGGGAACTGAAGGTCCGCGTTCAAGCGGGCGAGCCGGTGGTGCTCATCGACGAATCGTTTTCGCTGGGCACCGATACGAACTTCGTGCTGGATCTCTCGCGCGACTTTGAACCCACCGGCATTCTCTATCGGCATGGTGCCGGTCATGTCGGCAAGAATGCGAATGAGCGGCTCGATGCCGTTGACGCGGCCACCAATCCCGGCACCCGCGCGGGAACGGTGCCGCCTGCGTTTGTGCTCGAACCGTGGCTGCACTGGTGGGAGAGACAGCGTCAGGGCAACTGGTGCGGGCTCTACAACGAGAAGAGTTCGGACCTGCTGATGCTCGGTGCTCGCGAGCCCGGTGTGTGGGTCGATCCGCAACAGCCGCACGACACTCAATCGCCGCCGCAGGTTTTCATCACGGCTGACAAGGGCGAACTCGCGGCGCGATTTCCGCTGCGCGGGGGAACTCGCAAATGGATGATCGGATCGTTCGACAAAGCCGCCAGCCTGTCGATCATGAAAGAGACCGAGACCATTGGAGCGCGCGGGCCCATCACCGTGCTGCGGGCCACGCTGCCTCAAAAGTATCTCATCAAGCACGGTGACTTCCCGCTCGAACGCGTGAACAACTACGTGCTCGATTGGCCGAACGACAAGGCGTCCACAGCGCGGATGTTCTTCAGCAAGGCTGAAGTCGAAGCCCTGCGCCGCAGGTTCAAGCCCGATCCGGTGCTGCTCGATCGTTACCGCCAGGCACCGATCGCTTCGTACGCCATGGACGACGTGGTGCTGTACTACCTCGGCACGAACGACGCTGCTTTGGGGCGGCATCTTGCCCAGCAAGCGACAACGCTGATTCAAGCCGAGGTCGATCGCTTTCTGTTGCAAGAACACAATCCAACACTCGGAGCCGAACCGCATCGCCGCGCGAATGAACTGCTTCCGGCGATCAATCTGGCCGCGCTGGTGCTGGCCAGCGAGCATCTGCAGCCCGAACAGCGACGTCGCCTGCAAGGGCAGATGGCGTTCCTCGCGTACACAGTCAGTCGGCCGGACTTCTATTCGCAGGCGCGAGGTTATGCCGCAAACCCGAACATGACATCGACCGTATCAGCGTTTCAAGTGCTGAGCGCCGGTGCGATTCCCTCACATCCGATGGCGCCTGCCTGGATCAATGGCGGGCTGGCGGAACTCAAGCGCGAGCTGCATGCCTGGTCCGACGAGAACGGCGGTTGGCTGGAAGCTCCGCACTATGCCGTGGTGGGTTGGGACTATCTCATCGCGTGCTTTCTGGCGGCGCATCATGCAGGCCTGGGTGACGACTTATACGATCCGCGCATGAAGCAGGTCGGCGATTGGCTGGCGAAGATTTCGACGCCGCGCGATTGGCGAGTTTCCGGACGGCGTCACTTGCCGCCCATCGGCAACACGCCCACCGGCGAACCCACCAGTGAGTTCGGTTTGCTGGCTTATCTCTGGCGTGACAAAGATCCGGACTTCGCGGCGCGCATGCAGTGGATGTATCGCGAGCAAGGTGAGTTCGCGTCGCCGGGCATTGGCGGGTTCTTTCCGTCGCTGGCTGGCTATCGGACGTTCCTGCTTGATGAACGCATTCCGGCCAAAGCTCCGGCCTATACCAGCGAACTGTTTCCGCAAACGGGCGTCGTCCTGCGTCATGGCTTCCCAACCACCAGCGAGACGCAGTTGCTGCTGATCGCGGGCAACAATCATGCCCACTACGACGATGATTCGGGCAGCTTCACGTTGTGGGGCAAGGGCCAGATTCTGGCTGATGATTTCGGCTATACCGGCATCGCGTCGGCTGAAGATCAAAATCTCGTTGTGTCTCCATCAATCGCTCCGATGAGCGTGATGCAGATCAAAGAGTTCGCCACGACCGACAGTCTGGATTATGTGAAAGGTCAGCGCGGCGGTTGGACGCGTCAAATCGCGTTTGCCAAAGATCGCGACCCGCTCGGTCCCAACTATTTCGTCATCTCGGACACTCTCGACAAGCCAGATCCCGCCAAGTGGCAGTTGTGGCTCACGGCGGATCAAGTCACTCTCGGAGACCGCGCTGCACTCGTCGAGGGGAAAGAAGACGTCAACCTCGAGATCGTCTTCGCTTCACCCGCGCCGGTTCAATTAACGACTGAGACCAAAACGAGATCCAGCACCGGCCTGACACCGAACGGCGAGACGCGTACTCCCTGGCCATCGACGCAGACTGGCGTCATCGCTTCGTCATCCACCGGCTCATTTGTGACGGTGCTCTATCCGCGCCTCAAAACACAGAAGCCGCCGCTGGTCACATCGCTCGCGGAAGGTCGGGTTCTCAAAGTTCAGTCCGGCGATGCGTCGGACTACGTCTTTCTCAGCCCCTCAAAGTTCTCGTTCACCTTGGAAGATTTTTCCTTTGAAGGCACCTCGGGAGTCGTTCGCGTGACGGCCAACCAGGTCACGCTTTCGCTGGGTTCAGCAGGCAAGCTCACCGCCAAAGGCCATGAACTCAGCGCCGAGAGACCCACCACTCAGACATGGCCGATCAAACCGTAGCCGCGAGCGTCATGAACCATCAGGCAAATCGAACAGAAGCTCGCTAAGGACGCGAAGAAGATTCACCCGTGTTGAAGGCGACTGATTCATCAGGTAGCGATACCAGTTCTTTTCGTTGTAGGGCGGACAATCCTGTCCGCCGATGCTGAGGTTGAATCGCGGCGGACAAGATTGTCCGCCCTACAGGTCAGTCCAGCTCAGACGATCCGCTGCCTGCTTTGCGTCCTTCGCGAGCTACTGTTTGAGATCCCCTTGAGGCAGTACCGCGACCGTGAAGGAGCGGCTCGATTGGTCACGCGGTGGCCGCTCCCTCACGGTCGCGGTACTGCTACTCACTCTGGCTTCTCCCAACCTCTGCGTGCTCCGCGCCTCTGCGGGAAATCTTCAGCTTTTCGAGAAACTCACAGCTGTCAAACAGAAGATGCCGCAGCCCCAGTCGCTGCTACACTTCGAGAGTTGTCGCCAGCCTCCATCAAAGATTCCTCAACTCGCAACTGCATCCATGATCCGAGTCGTCTTACCTTACCACCTGCGAAACTTGGCCAAAGTCGGTTCCGAAGTGACGCTCGAAGTCACCGGCCCGGTGACTCAGCGTTCGATCCTGAATGAACTCGAAGCCTGCTACCCCGTGCTGAGCGGCACCATCCGCGACCACGTCACTCAAAAGCGCCGCCCCCTGCTCCGCTTCTTCGCCTGCGAAACCGACCACTCCTACGACGACCCCGACACGCTACTGCCCGAAGCCGTCGCCACAGGAGCGGAGCCGTTCTTCGTCGTCGGTGCGATCGCCGGAGGATAGTTGCCATTTAACCATATCTGGCTACAAACTATTTATGCGTACCTCAAACGAGTTGTTTCCAAGCCAACCATCAAGAACAGCTTTTGACCTCGGTAACCTCACACGATGGGCTCTTCATGCCAAAGCCGCTCTCCAAGGCAACTCGCGTCAGTTCGGCCAAATCATCGAGTTCACTTAAGCTCTCATTGAAATCTTTGGACTGGGCAAAAAAGCATGTCGAAAAAGATGGAGACACGGATCTCCTACCGCTGCCCTTCGAATTTGGTCTAATCAAGAATAATTGGAAGCAAATTCGCCAGTATTTAGCCGACCGCGACCTTAAGGATTGGAACTGGTCGCCAGGGAGAAGGCTTCTCGTACCCAAAGACGCACTCTCTTTCAGAGCAGCAACACAACTTGAACCGTTTG
Organism: uncultured Planctomycetaceae bacterium; assembly: GCA_964386705.1. GTDB lineage: Bacteria > Planctomycetota > Planctomycetia > Planctomycetales > Planctomycetaceae > AM-0621. Next base: position 1,414 of record CAYLTY010000164.1, on the reverse strand, counting down.
ACACCCTGCTTGCAACAGCACTTATTTATTCTCACGGTCGCAAAATCGAATCACGTCGCCTGCCAGCCGACACGGTATTCTCGCACCGATTCAATCCGGATCCCGATGGCAGCATGTACGACCCCCAGATCGGGTGGACGCAATTCTGGGAACAATGCAGAGATCGAGCATCAACACATTCACACGTAGCAATTGTTGACATAGCCGACTGCTACAATCAGATATACCATCACCCCCTCGAGAACCAACTTGCGGAGACGGGGCTTGACCGACTTGTCGTTAAGGCCATCTACAGACTCTTGTCCACACAAACGGACACAGTCTCAAAAGGAGTAATGGTCGGCCCTGCGTTTACGCACATACTGGCCGAAATTGCTTTGCACCCGCTGGATGAGAGCCTTAGCGCAAGCGGACTGAGTTTTTGCAGATACATCGACGACATCCACATATTCTGCACATCTTACGAAAGTGCGGCTACAGCTATTCAACTTGTAGCCGCAGCTGCGGACAGCCAACACCACTTTACAATCGCTCGACACAAAACTCGGATCGTAGAATCCGAAGAGTACATAAACGAAGCTGACCACATGATGGAAGATCGGCCGTTGAATGATTACGAGAAAGAAATACTAGAGATCATAGATGAGTATGCCGAAGACGGCCCCTACGATTCCTTTGACTACGAGGACATCTCGCCCGACGACGCAGACATCTTTGACGAGGATCAGCTGCGTGCATTATTTGAATTGTACTTGAAAGAGGACAACCCTGACTGGACGCGCATTCGATGGCTTCTTCGAAGATTAGGACAAGGCGGAGTTCCAGAGGCAATCAATTCCGTTATGGAGCGATTGCGCGAGATGATCCCCGCGATTGGAGACGCCGCTCGTTACTTGATGCGAGCGGCGCCTAACTTTGAAGGTGATCTCTCCAAGGATGGCGCCAACCTAATACGAACGCTCAAGTCGGAGTTCGTGCGATCAAGCGAATACCTTCAATCCATTATTTTAGACATCTTTTCACGACACCCAGAGCTTAACCACGTTAACGAAATCACGGCGATGTACTCTACGAGCACATCACTCGTTAAGCGACAAATTATGCTTTGCGCATTTGGCGCTCACAGCTCCGCATGGCTCAAAGAAAGAAAACCAGAACTGGGACTGACCTGCTCCCCATTTCCTGAGCCAGGCGGTATGAGAGTTTCCACAGCCCGTAGAGGGCGAGGAGAATCTCGATGTCAGCGAAGAGACGAAAGCGTCACGGTCCGGAGGAGATCGTGCGGAAGCTGCGGGATGCGGACGCGATGCTGAGTGCCGACAAGGATCTGGCGACGGTGTTGCAAACCTTGGAAGTCAGCGTGACCTGCTCCCCATTTCCTGAGCCAGGCGGTATGAGAGTTTCCACAGCCCGT
>CAYLTY010000163.1:0-19384 GCA_964386705.1 uncultured Planctomycetaceae bacterium | reverse complement strand
GATGGAACCTGTTTCGGTGATGAGTTCATCACCCCGCACCAGTGCGGGGATCTTGACTCGCGCGGTTACGGGCCGAGCACCTTCAAGCAAGATCTTCATCAATAGCTTGGCAGCACGGATTCCCGTCTCGAAAAAGTCGACGTGAGGGTAGGTGTGGTAAGGCACGACTGCGTCACTGAGTCGCAACATCTTGTCGGTGAGGATGCCATGCAAATCGAGCGAAACCACGAAAGGAATCTGCTCGCCGAGCACGCTCCGAGCCGCCTCCAGGAGCGCTCCTTCGGGATCATCGTCAATCTCGGCCTGCATTGCTCCATGCAATGAGAAGTACGCCCCGTCGACTGTCCCCGTCTTGGTCGCATCGGTCAGACATTTTACGAAGTCGTCACGTAGCCGCCGGAAGCTCTCCGCAGTGAGGATACCGCCGGATGTAATCGCACTCGCACCGAATGCCGGCGCCAGCATTATTCGACTGTCCGCATCGAAGACACTGAGTGCTCCTCCAACTTCTTCTCGGACCTTGCGATGATGAGCCAACAATGCCTCACCACGCACCACTCGGAAGTCTTCGAAGCAACTGGTCGTCGGATTGAACGTCGAGACTTCCTGCTTGCATTCCGCAATCACAATTCGAGGCATTCACATCTCCCGCACACTGAGCCTGAGTGGCTGTTGGCCAAATCACCACGCGGTTACTTCGCCGTTGGCTTGAACGACTCAAACACGTCGGCGAGTACTTTGTCGGCCAGACGGTTCAGTTCTTCAAGAATCAACGGTTCGGCCTCAGGCAATAGCGGCGACGAGTTCGGCTCATAGCCACCGGACTCGTAGGACTCTGCCGTGCAGATGTAGCCCAGGCTGCCGTTCGCGTACCCAACGACAATCGGGATCGCGCGGTCAGCGATGGCCTTCTCGATCTGAAAGCCGTACTCCACCATCGGCTCGCCGGGGATCGTCAAGAACAAGAACTCACCAACGCGCAGAGCCTGCATCTCACATTCGAGCTTCTCCTTTTTACCCGGTAGTTGGATGACGCTGGTCGCACATTTCAGCGGATAGATGGTCTTCCGTTTGGCGAGTTCTTCTCGCACGACACTGTGATCCGCAGCGCGCACGACCGCGCAGCCGAGACTGCGACCAGTCCATTTGATGTCGGCTTCGTCACCACAGCGATAAGGCACGCCCGGTAAGTTCGGTCGGATGTCACCGGCACAACCTTGCAGAAACATGGCCTTCGTTTTGTCTCCGTAAACCGTTTCCACAAAAGTCTGCGCCTCGCCAGGAAAGTCGGCGCTGATCTTGGGGAAGCCGCTCGGGAATGGCGGAGTCAGCTTGTCGCCCCAAGTGAAAACACACGGATGACAGACTGCGTGCATCAGGACGCTCATTGGTTCCAAGGATCGCCCATCATCGAAACGCAGCACCTTCACACGATGATCGCACGGACCATCGGGATTGAGCCGCACGACCGCGCGGCGGTTGATGATCTTGCGTCGGTTGATGTTGAAGTCGATGCGATCTTCGGCGTAACCAACCGTGACCGGCCTCATTTCTTTTGCCGCCGCACGCGATGCAGCGCCAATCTTGGAGACCGCTTCACGACTCCAGGCAGCCTCACGTGACCAGCCTGGGCCAGAATGATTATGCGACGTCGCCACCATGATGTTTTCGCGCGGCGTCTCGGTGGCTTGAGCAATCGCCTCCCTCAGTGATTCGACCATGACCGTCGGAGAATTGATCAAATCTAAGGTGACAATCGCGGCCCGCGTCTGTTCATTCGCTAGGAGGAGCACACCAGCACGAATCGGATCGCGAACACCATTGGTGGGCCGCACGTGCCCAACGACTGGCGTGTCCGCCGGCGGGGTGATGTCGACCTTCGCGACACCCGCGCGCAGGTTAGATTCAATTCGAAACTGGAATACGTCGTCTTCAAACCCGCAGGCAGGTCTGTAGAGCAATACCAAGCTCACCACGGTTTGAACTATCGGAATCGAGTACCTCATCGGACGGTATCCTTTCGCAGGACAGTATTCAGAGCGGCATTCAGGAGCCCTTTTATGTGCTGAGTTGCAGATCTCGGCAATCATGCTGATAAGGAGTTCTTGGCGCAGAGATACCACAGAGCTGGTGAAGTGGTGCTGACGGATGGCATTTCAATTCGTCTGCAACATGTGGCAAAATGAAGCTGTGGAAATTTCTGGGCTTCTTTTGGCGGTGGTCACGAGGACCTGGGTAACGATGTCGGCTCGATGATGAGCATCACCAACAGCACGTTCGCCAACCCGTCGCAGTTCAAGTTCAAGATGTTGGGTGACAACGCGGGTGATCCCGGCCTGAACTTCAAGAAGGGTTGATCACCAGCTCTGCACCAGGCCGAGGGACCGTGTCTCATTCCTGAATGAGTGCTTTGTCGCAGCATGGAATGAAATGAATAGGGTGGCCGGAGCCGCGTCAACATGAAATAAGTGTCGACGCGGCACGAGCCAATCTTGAACAGGAGGACTATCGTTTCTCGGACGCGAAAACGCGCTTCCAGTCGCGTTTCATGTCCACGATGACCCAGCCGCGTTTCGGGGCTTCGTCGAGGCCACGAGCCAGTTGGCCGATGTGCGATTGGCGGTCATAGGCCCACTCACGGTCGGCGTCCGTGTGGTGGACGATCAGGCCGAACCGGGGGCCTTTTGCGGACGTTGTCCACTCCAGCATTTCGAAGTCGCCATCCGAGTTGCCAAACGAAGCGATAGGACGACGGCCGATAAACTTCTGAATGCCGACGGGTTTGCCCGCCTTGTCGTCGATGAAGTCGATTTCCTGCAGCCGCACGAGCACCGGCTTGCCGGCGCGGAGTTCGTGCTTCAGCTTGATACTGCTACCGACGACCTGCTCGGGCGGGATGCCATAGACCTTTTCCGCCCACGCTCGCATGAACTCGATGCCGCCGCCGGAGACAATGTAGGTTTTGAAACCATTCGCCCGCAGATAGGCGAGCAACTCCAGCATCGGCTGATAGACCAGTTCGTTGTATGGGCGTTGAAAGCGCGGATGCTTCGCTGTCGCCAGCCACTCCTTGACGATGGTTTCAAATTCGTCAGTCGTCATACCGGCGTGCGAGGCCATCAGGATTTCGGCCAGCGCTCGTTCGCCGCCAGCCAGCACTGTTTTGAGATCGCCCTCCAGCACTGCTTTGAAAGGTTGTTTCTCTTTCCATTCGGGATGCTGCGAGGCAAGTGCCTTCACTCGGTCGAGCGCGAAGGCCAGTTGAAAATACATCGGTTGCTCGGCCCAGAGCGTGCCGTCGTTGTCGAAGGTTGCGATGCGATCTTCCGGTCGAACGAAATCTGGCGAGCCCTCTTTGGTCGTCCTGGCGACAAAATCGAGGATTGCCTGCTTCGCGAGCCCGTCGTTCCATGACGGCAACGAGTCGCCTTTCGACTCGTCACCGACGGCGGCGGACCGGAAGACGGGTGCGAGCGACAGTGCGCCAGCAGTGGCGATAAAGACGCGGCGGGATGTGCCCATAGCGGTGAATCTCCACGTTGTCTGAAAGGCGGCCGAGGTAACCCTCGGCCGCCCAAGTCCGCGTCAAACTACTTGCCCGCGCCACTCTCCGTCAGTTTCTTCATCACCTCGTCGAGGTTGAAGGTGTCGGCCTTCTGTCGCGGCGGGTACTCCTTGAACGTCTCCAGGAACTTACCCACATAAGCCTGGGCCGGGACCATCAGGTAGATCCGTTCGAAGAGCCATTGGAAGTACGTGTTCGACGTGATGTCCGCCCGCTCATACGGGTCCATCCGGAGGTTGTAAAGCCTCGGCACGCGGAGAGATGTGAATGGCTCGGCCCACACCTGCAGGGTGCCTGGCGCACGCTGCTCCATGAACAGCAGCTTCCAGTGATTGAAACGTAGCGCGGCGACTTGCTGCTCGTCCGTGCAATAGATGAAGGACTCGCGCGGGCTCTTATCGACCTGCCCTGTCAGATACGGGACTAGATTGAACCCGTCGAGGTGGATCTTGTAGTTCGCGTCTCCGACCTTGTGGCCCTTGAGCAGCTTCTGCGTGATCTCGGTGTCGCCCGCCATCGCCAGGATCGTCGGAAGCCAGTCGAGGTGCGACACGATCTCGTTGGAAACGCTGCCAGGTTTGATCTTGCCCGGCCAACGGACCAGGCATGGGATGCGGTACGCACCTTCCCAGGCGGTATTCTTTTCGTTGCGGAACGGCGTCATACCGCCGTCCGGCCAGGTGTTCATGTGCGGGCCGTTGTCGGTGGAGTACATCACGAAGGTGTTGTCGCCGATGCCCGCATCGTCGATCGCCTTGAGGACGGTACCCACGTTCTTGTCGTGCTCGACCATCGTGTCGTGATAGATGGATTGCCACTGACCGGCCTGGCCCTCGGTCCCCGGCTTGGGGTGCGTGAAGGCGTGCATGTGCGTGAAGTTCACCCAGATGAAGAACGGCTTGCCGTCGCCCGCCTGCTTCTTGATATAAGCGGAAGACCGATTGGCGATGTCGTCGTCGATCGTTTCCATCCGCTTGCGGGTCAGTGCCCCGGTATCCTTGATGGTCTGCTTGCCGATCTTGCCGAAGCGGGGGTCCACCGTTTCGTCGTCCTTGTCGCTGGCTTTGCAATCGAGGACGCCGCGCGGGCCGAACTTCTTCTTGAACTCCGGATCCTTCGGGTAGTCGACGTGTTCCGGCTCCTCTTCGGCGTTGAGGTGGTACAGGTTCCCGTAGAACTCGTCGAAGCCGTGAACGGTGGGCAGGTACTCGTTGCGGTCGCCGAGGTGATTCTTGCCGATCTGGGCTGTCGCGTAACCCTGCTCCTTGAGCAGGTTGGCGATGGTTGGGTCTTCCTTCTGCATGCCGGCTTTCGCACCGGGCATACCAACCTTGGTGAGGCCGGTCCGCATGCCGTGCTGGCCGGTGATGAACGAGGCCCGACCGGCGGTGCAGCTTTGCTCGGCGTAGTAGTCCGTGAACAGCATCCCTTCTCTAGCGATGCGGTCGATGTTCGGTGTCTGGTAGCCCATCATGCCGCGCGAGTACGCACTGACGTTCGATTGCCCGATGTCGTCGCCCCAGATGATGACAATGTTGGGCTTCTTGCCCGACTTGGCAGCCTTGTCAGCTTGAGCCAGCGCAACTGCATTGGCCTCAGCCACCGCATCCGCCAGCGCCAGGAGTTGCTCTCCCCGAGACGCTTCCGCACAACAAGAGCCGCGAGCGGTCGGACTCGCAGCCGCAGGTGACTGCTCTTCGGTTTTCGTGACAGGCAGCACCACAACGTCCGGCGTCGGCGCGGCCTTCGCTTGAGGCTGCCAAGGCAGCCTTTCCTGGGCGGCGACGAATCCTAACGCCGCTCCGATGGCAAGGGCCGCCATCGTTTTAAAATTCTTCATGATGCTCCTTTTCCGAATGGGGATGCAACGAGCACACGGCGGCTCGTTTGGCCTAAGGACTTTCAGACTTCGCTTCAGCAGTTCGTGGCTTGCCCGAAGTTGAGGACTGCACACAGCGAAAACCAACGTGCGACATCCCCGTGTCCGGCGCGAGACCATGTCGGGCACTGGGGCGATAGCGCGAGCAATAGCTGTCGTTACACAAGAACGACCCGCCGCGTTGGGCACGCAGCGTCTGGAACGGACGATGCGGATCGTTGCTTTGGGCCGGACCGGACGGGCTACCAGTGACGCCGGACTTCGCACGCTGGCGATACAGGTCGCGGTCGTACCAGTCGCTGCACCATTCCCAGACGTTGCCCGCCATATCGAACAGGCCGTAACCATTGGCCTTGAACGACTTCGCCGGAGCCGTGCGAGCGAAGCCGTCCGCCTGACTGTTGCGGTGCGGGAACTCGCCTTGCCACAAGTTAGCGAAGATGTCGGCTTCGCTCGGAGGCTGGTCGCCCCAGACGTACGGCTTGCCCTGCAGCCCACCGCGAGCTGCAAACTCCCACTCGGCCTCGGTGGGCAGACGCTTCCTGGCCCACGTGGCGTACGCGACCGCGTCATCCCAAGAAACCTGCACGACCGGGTGCTGGTCTCTGCCGTCCAAGTTGCTGTCTGGTCCTTCAGGATGATGCCAGCAGGCCCCCGGCTTCCACTGCCACCATTGGCGGAAGTCCTGCAACTCAACTGCCTGGCTTGGCGGGGTGAAGACCAAGGCGCCGGCCACGAGTTGTCCCTGCGATGGCGGCGGCGTTCCAGGTGGCAACTGTTTGACGATCTCTTCGAGCGACGGCGCTTCCTCGGCGGTCGTCACGTATCCGGTTGCTTCCGCGAAGGCGCGGAATTGAGCGTTGGTGACCTCGGTCTCATCCATCCAGAAGCCAGTCACCTGTACCCGGTGAGCGGGTTTCTCATCCGGCCAGCCCAGCTCGGTATCGGTTCCCATCAGGAACTCACCGCCGTGGATCCACACCATGCCTTGGGGGGCTGCTTGAGGTCCAGCCGCCGCCTGCACGGGCACGACCGTAGAATCTCTGGTCGACGGATTCGGCGACTGCGGTGCGCGGGCGACCAGAAACGTCGTCACGAAGGCCACGCACGCCAAACCAACCATTCGAACCGTATTGGTCACAATGGTGCTCGCTGAGAACCCAGGTTCTATGCTGTCGCCTCGATCGTCGTGACCAAGCTAGCAGCCCGACGTGGCTCCACCGGTAAACCGGTAAGCGTGCATACCTCCGTGTGCTCAACTGGTCAGATTTTAACCGCCCGCTTGCCATACGTCTATTCAGGGCGAGTGAAGACTCCGCGAAGCATTCACCTGGGTTGGACAGCGGCCATTCCCTTAGGCCTCAAAGAACTCGTATCTGGAAAACTCCCGCTCAGATTCCGCAGTCAGAACCGCCGACAATGCTTCACTCCGGAAACCTTCCCTCAAACGCTCGTTTGTCATTCGAGCTAATCGAGTTCGCCGATCAATCACAAGCTGATCTTTAACGATTTGGGGATACGTTCACGCTCGGAGGCGATCATCGTGCGCATGTCAGGTTTTGTGCTGAGCCTTGGTGTTGCGCTCACCGCAGCGGCCCAGGATGATCCGCAACGGGTGCATCCCCTTGACACACCTGCGACTCCTCCAGCAATCACCGCGAGCGCGAGTGTGTGGGAAGAATCCCTGCAGTGTGGCTCGGTGGCGCCCGCTTCACCGTTCGACGGACCTCTGTGGGAGCGGCCCAAACTGCTCGGCAACTGGGGTGGCTGGCGCGACGAACTGGCCGCGCACGGCATCGGCGTCGACCTCAATACGACGCAGTACTATCAAGGTGTGGCTGACGGCGGACTCGGTCAGGAATTCCGTTACGGCGGCCGCAATGACTACTACGTCAACATTGACGGCGAGAAGCTCGGAGTCGTGGATCGCACGTTCCTGACGTTGCACGGTGAGACGCTCTACGGAGAAAGCGTCGACGGCCTGACCGGCGCCCTCATGTCGAGTAACACCGGCGGCCTGTTCCCGCTTCCCGGACAAGACATAACGGCTCTCACCGCTGTGAAGGTCACCCACATCGTGGATGAGCATCTCGTCGTCTTCGGTGGCAAGATCAATTTCATTGACGAGTACGCGATCAACTTTGGGGCCGGCAAGGGGCAGACCGGCTTCATGAATATGGGGTTGACGTTCAATCCCATCGTCGCCCGACAGGTTCCTTACAGCACCCTGGGCGCTGGGCTTGCCGTAATGCAAGAACAGGAGCCGATTTTCACGTTCATGGTGATGGACGCGCTCAATACTCCCACTACCAGCGGATTTGATACTCTGTTCTCCAAAGGCTCTGTGCTGCTGGCCTCCGCCATCCTGCCAGTTGAACTGAATGGCCTGCGCGGTCACCACGCGATTGGCGGTGCGTGGAGCAGCCGGAGTTATGTTGAACTGGACCAATCACCATTCGTCCTTCTACCACCGCCGGTTGGTGTACCGGTCAATCGCAGTTCTGGATCGTGGGGGCTGTTTTACAATTTTGATCAGGCTCTGTGGGCCTCACCAGACAACCCCAAGCAGCAGATTGGGGTATTTGCTCAGACGGGAATCGCGGATCGACAAACCAGCCCATTGAGCTGGTTCACATCAATCGGCATAAGCGGCACCAGTCTACTGCCCAACCGCTGCCAGGATACCTGGGGAGTCGGCTACTTCTACCTGGGTGTCAGCGACACCTTGCAGACAACATTAGCACCGTTCCCTGCCGCCAACCTGCGAGACGAGCAGGGTGTTGAACTTTACTACAATATCGCGGTCACTCCGTGGATGCATATTACTCCGGACCTCCAGATCATCGAGCCTTCCCGAGTCGCGTCTGAAACATCTCTGGTTGCTGGACTGCGTGCTCGGATCGACTTCTGACAGGTGTTGAATGACGTGGGGCACGTTTTCAGCCCGCCTTGAATGACCGTGTTACCAGTCTACAGACTTCTAAGCCGAGCATGAGAGCCGCGGTTACGTGAGAGTAGAAACTTGATATGAGCCGTCGCATCTCCATCGCAGCCTGGTCAGCTCTGGTTTCGTTGCCGCTCATCTCTGGTTTGGCGTTGGCAGACGATTTCGCTCTACCGGTTGAGCAAGCCACCGACCGACTTGTTACGAATCTAGCCGGCACTGAGGTCTTTGAAGAAGACTCTCCCTGGGTGCGCTCGGAAGGCTACGAAGAATCCGATCCGTTTGCAGAGCACATTGAAACTGACCGCGATTCATTTACACCCGCAACAACAGTTGTCGGGCGTCATCGATCAATCATCGAAATGTCATATTCTTTTATTGACAATCGCACGAGCGCTGACACTCACAGCTTTCCAGAATTGCTTACTCGTGTGGGTTTGACCGAACGCACCGAGTTCCGCATTGGCTGGAATTACGAGGTCGGTGGTGGTGGTGATGTCTCGGGCGCCGACAGTGGTGGTGATGAAAGTCGAGCATCGGCTACGAGCGAAGCGCAAGTGCTTTTTGGTTTCAAGACCATAGTGACTGAGCAACGTGACTGGCTCCCCGAAAGTGCTGTAATCATCCAGGGATATACACCGACAGCAGGGCCTGAAGATAATACGGATATGATGGTCGCTTACGTCGTCGGCTGGACCCTGCCGGACGATTGGAAGCTCGATACCGCCTTGCGATACGCTACGGAAAAGGCAGAAGGCGACAGTTTCAATCAATGGGCTCCGTCGGTTGTGCTTCGCGTACCGGTGCATGAACGCTGGAACGTGCATGCTGAGTACTTCGGAATCTTCACACAGAACAAGTCAGACAACCAGAACGCTCAATACGTCAGCCCCGGAGTGCATTACCTCATCAATCCCAATTGCGAAATCGGCATCCGCACCGGCTGGGGGCTCTCCGACGACTCGGCCCACTTCTTCTCCAACGTTGGCCTGGGCCTGCGATTCTAACCCCGTTGAGTCACACACGCAGACTTCACTCGGCTCATCTACGAAATGAATCCGCGTAGCCAACACGGCAGCACACGTGTGTGTTTCACTCAGAGTCTTTGAACGGACTCGAACCTGAAATCCGAAAGCTCACATGTCCGGTGGGCTTCTATGTCATCGCCAACTGCGATGACGTCATGTCGTATTTGTTCTTGCTTCGACGGGGCGCTGAGGCCAATTTGCCAGAATGGCCAACTGAAGATGCTCGTGGAGACTGCCCGCCTCGCTGCCGATGTCGTCAGGGTCTCAAACACAAATGGCTCTCTCGCACGGGGCCAGCGCGCACTATGGGTAGGATGCGGGCAATGGATTGCTGGCGCGATGGGTTTCGGAATGGTATAGAACACCTTTGCTCGGGCGGGGTGGTTTCGCCTGGCGGAGGCCACAAGGAGGTGTTCGATGTCTGCTCAAGTCGAAGCGATCAAAATTGGTCTGAAAGTCATTTCGGCGAGTTGAAAGATCCTCGTTCAACGATCAATCGCAAGCATCTGTTGGTCGATGTGGTCGTCATCGCGATTTGCGGAACGGTCGCTGGTGCGGTTGGGCCTGATGCCATCGCCGTCTGGGCCAAGAGTCGTCGAGATTGGTTGGCCCAGTATCTCGAACTGCCACATGGCCTGCCTTCGAAAGACTGCCTGCGACGCGTTCTGCGCGGCCTCAATCCCGCCGGTTTTCAGGCCTGTTTTCAGGCTTGGCTACAAGCTCTGGCGGGTCCGGATGGTGCGCGATTTGTGAGTGTCGATGGCAAGACGCTACGACGTTCGCATGTTCAGGGGCAGGGATCGCCGCCACTGCATCTGGTCAGTGCGTGGGCTCACGAGGAGCAGCTTACACTGGCTCAAGTCGCGACCGACGCCAAGTCCTACGAAATCACTGCGATCCCGCTGCTGCTGGACTTGATCGAACTGCAGGGCACCGTTGTGACGATCGATGCCATGGGGACTCAGCGCGAAATTGCGACCAAAATTATCAATGGCAAAGGTGAGTATGTATTACCTGTGAAAGGCAACCAACCGACGCTGTCAGCCGATGTGCAGGCGGTGTTCGATCAACTCATGGAGTCCGAGAGTCCCTCTCCTCGGTTGAGTGTGCTGGAGACGGCAGAGACTCAGCATGGTCGTTTGGAGCAGCGGACCTACATGCAAACCAATGTGCCCCGTACATTTCCCCAATTGGGTGAATGGAGTGGCCTGAAGACGCTGGGGATGGTGATTCGCCGGCGCGAGATCAAGGGAGTCGAGACGGGCGAAGTGCAGTATTATTTAGCAGCCTAAAGCGTGACGTGGGACGATTTGCGAAGGCGACCCGAGGCCACTGGGGCATCGAGAATAGCAACCACTGGACCTTGGACATGACCTTCCGAGAAGACGAGAAGCGAACCCGCCACGGCCCGACCGCCGAGAACGAAGCCTGGCTCCGTCGCTTCGCACTGAGCCTGCTCAAACAACACGCCAACCAAAAGATGAGCGTCGCCATGAAACGCCGCCAAGCGGAGTGGAATGAAAACTATCTCACCGAAGTCGTGTTCGGTGCAACGATTTAGTGCGATCTAGCCCTGACCCTGGACCCCTGACTTTGATTACAACGCGTACTGAGACTAATGCCCGACTCCATGCTCCCAGAGCAGAGATGCGTAAGCACCTGCCCACACAAGGAAGAGAATCGGGGGAATGACGTATGTGGGCAGATTGCCCCACCACTGTTCTGAACTCCCTGTTGAGATCAGGTCAATGCGCAAACGACTGGGCAAGTTCGCAATCATCTGCTCTCGCTGCCGTTTCAGTGTGGCAATAGCACGGTGAGCGGCAAGAATTGCGACGTAGACAAATGAAGCGAGAAGCATACCAACCAAGGGCGTGACTCTGATCAAATAGAGCAGTCCAATGGCGGACGTGTGGTCCAGACGGTAGTTCGAAATTGCGGTCACAAATGCGGAGACGATGAATGACTCGGAAATCACCAGCCAGCTCATTCGACCCGCAATGAGATCGAACTCGGACTTAACTCCCTCGTGAAGACGCGCGATCTGCGCCAAGGCGTGAGGGATGTCGCCTGAATCGAAAGGCTCGACATCCCTTGATAGTTCAGCGTTACTCATCAGAACGGACACCGTCCAATTTTCAGGACACTTCGTTGACAGAAAAGACGTGCCCGCCCCAAGCGGGTAAGTCCACGAAAAGACCAATGGCTGCGAGTTCCCCGCCCGACCAGTCATAGGTGGCATTGCTGATCAGGTCGTGGAAACGGTACGCCTTGTTATGCTCGATATTGAACGGCAAACGGAGCTTGGCTTGGCTCTGATGATCGGAATAGTTCACTGCCGTAATGAGACGCTCGGTCGGCGATTTCTCCCAGGCAAACGCGATGAAGCAATCGTTGGTCGGATTACCGTCCCAGGCGGGGCGAGCTTCGACCAGTTGCCAGTTTCCATCGCGCACCGCTGGCTGTCGCAGGGCGCCCAGGAGCTGGTTGTAAAATTCGAACAATGCTCCGTCCCTCGGCTCGATCGGAGCCCTAACGAGGTGGGGAGAGATGCGTTTGTGACGACCTTCAAACTGACCTTGATGGAAGAAACGCAGGCCCGGTGACAAAAACGTGACGATGGCAGCGGCACGATGCTTGGCTGTATCAAAGGTGGCAGCGGCGCGGGGCTCATCGTGGTTCTCGAGGAACCGAGCCAGGTGGTCCTGGTAGTCGAGGCCCGCATGAAAGTGTTCGCGAATAGGACGAGCATGCCCGCCACGTAGGCGGTCGTAAAGACACTTGTCGTAGGCGTAGTTGAAGCCTTGTTGTTGCAACGTCCATTCGAGATCCCAATAGACCTCGGCCATAAAAACAAAGCCGGGGGCTTTCTCATGGACACGCGGAATTGCGGTCGGCCAGAACGGTTTGGAATCAATACCCCAAGTGCGTGCGAACACGTCCGGCAAGACGAGCATCGCCATATCGCAGCGGACTCCGTCGCACTGGCCCGCTATGCGAATCAGTTCGCGGGTCATCGCTTCCTGCAGCGCCGGGTTGCCATAGTTGAGCTGTATCGTATCCGGCCAGCCGTCGAAGTATGGGTCGCGGCCGTGTGCGAACAACCGAGAGCCGGTCTTCGTCGGGACCCAGAAATAGTTCTTCGGAGCGCGAGCCAAATCGATCTCGCTACCGCCGACGAAATAGTCGGGATTCTGCTCGACCCAAGGGTGATCGGGAGCCATGTGATTCGGAACGAAATCGAGCATCAGCTTGAGACCGCGTTTCTTCAGTCGCGCTCGTAAGCGAGCCAGCGCCGCGTCACCACCGAGATCGCGATGGACTGTGTAACCCGTGATAGCGAAGCCGGAGCCAGCGATGTCGTCGTCAGTCAGGTCGGATAGCGTTTGTTCAAATTCGTGACGCCATTCTGCATTCGACCGAGAAATCTTCTGCGCGAACTCGCCGGTTTGCCAGACGCTCAGGAACCAGATCCAGTCGAAGCCTTGGCGAGCGAACTCGTCGAGAGCGGCATCGGGAATATCATCCAAGGTCGCGCGGCGACCGATGGCTCGAGATAACTCGGTCAGCCAAACACGAGTATTGATTTGGTACAGTGATGGGTATCGGGGGTTGGTCATTGTTGTTTTCCGAGCGCAGCTATTTAGGTTATTCCGCAGGGGTAATACTCAGGTTCTTGGGCTGTCTGGACGCACTACCGGGGCGAAAGGACAACTTTCCAGTTTTGCTTCGTGTTCATGATCAATCTGGCCGCAATTTGAAGCTTCGTCGAACTCCGGTTGAACTCACTGACGTGCTGATTGATGTCGCGAGGCTTCTGAAGGGAAGGGTGACCTGGTCAATGGAAATGTTGCTCAAGGCTTCAAATCCCACGCTTTGAGTTGCTTTGCTGCTGTACCGAACGGGCCAAGCTGGTAAACGGCCGCACCTGCTGGTGAGAACGTGAAGTCTTTAAACGGTTCGGTGAGCATCGCATCAAGATAGTCGCGCGGAGCGACGCCCGTGCTGACGTGCGGACTAAAGTTCTCGCCTGACATCTTCGGTACGAAGGTTGAGACGTATTCGATGATGGCCGCATCAGTGGTGGGATCGTCGTGCGGAGCCGTGAACGCACCGATCGTGCCGATCTTCACCATGAACGGCCTCGCGGCGGCAATGATGTCGGCTTGCAGCTTGAGTATCTCCGGCGTCGGTTGAGCGCAGATACCAGCGACGCCTGTTGGGCCGGTGGGTGCGTAATAAAACTTGAACGCCTTCAGCTTCATTGCATGAACATTGGCTGCGGCAAGCACCTTCTCTTCGGCGGTATAAAAGTTTTCCAGGTCCGGCGTTCGGACAAAACACTGCAGCATTGTGATGTGCGGAGTGTGAGTCGCGTCCAGCGCAAATCCTTTCGGGAAGACTTTTAGCAGGCGGGCGTTGTTGGCGGTGGCGTGCTTGAGCATGGTCACGTCCGGTTGCAACAGGATGTCGATCGCAATGATCTCGGACCGCGCCGCAGCGAAGACAGTCTTCCAGTCTTCCTTCATGCTGACGACGGTCCAGCCTTTTGCGAGGGCTTCGTCGAGACCCTTATCGAGTTTGGCGAGGTGGTCCGTGCGGTCGTAGGCATACTCGCGTCCGGCGTCATCGTGATGGACGTAGAGACAAAAACGTGCGCCTCCACCCGCAGCGGTATATTGGAGCATTTGCAGATCGCCGTCCGAATTACCAAACGCCGCGATCGGCCGGCGGCCGATGTGCTGATTGATGCCAACCGGCTTGCCACCCTTGTCGTCGTTGAAGTTCAACTCTGGCAACCGCACGATCATCGGCTGGCCATCGCGCAGTTCGAACTTCGTCTTCACGCTGCTGCCGATCACCTGCTCCGGTGGAATGCCATAGGCCACTTCTGCCCATGGGCGTATGAACTCAATGCCGCCGCCAGAGACTATGAAGTTCTTGAAGCCGTTCGCTCGCAGGTAGGCGAGCACTTCGAGCATCGGCTGATAGGTCATGTCGAGGAAACGCTTGCCGGTCGTCGGATGCTTCGCCGTGGCGATCCAGTCCTTCGCAATCTTCTCGAACTCCACCGTGGTCATGCCCGCGTGCGTGGCCATGAAAATTTCCAAGAGCGCACGTTCGCCACCAGCCGCCGCAGTCTTCAGATCGCCCTTAAGCAGCGAGGCGAACGGTTCCTTGTCCTGCCACTCTGGATGCTGCGGCGCGAGGGCCTTCACGCGGTCGAGAGCGAAGTAGAGTTGCACGGGTAGCGGCTTCTCGCACCAGAGCGTGCCGTCATTATCAAACGTCGCGATGCGCTCAGCGACGGGCACGAAGTCCGGTGAGCCGTCTTTCGTCACCTTCTCAATGAAAGCCACAAGAGATTTCTTCGCCGGACCATCTTTCCACGATGGCAACGGGTCGGCGGCGCGGGTGGTGGTCGCTGCAAATATCAATATGCAAACGAACGCAACCGCGCGAGGCAAATGGTAAGAAGACCTCATCGAGTAAATTCCACCAACGTGCAGGCGAAAGGAGCGACCGGACACAGCATCCGGTCGCTCGAAATAATAGGCAACGCTTACTTCGACTGCGGTTCCTTCAGATTCTGTAGGACTTCGTTGAGGTTAAAACTTGCCGCCTTCTGACGCTGCGGATAGTCCTTGAACGTCATGAGGAACTGGCCCACATAGTCCTGCGCTGGAACGAGCAGGAAGACGTGATCCATTAACCAGTCGTAGTAAGTGTTCGACGTCACGTCAGCCCGTTCATATGGATCGGTGCGAAGGTTGAAGATCTTCGGGACTCGCAGAGTCACGAATGGCTCGGCCCAAATCCGCATCGTTACCTGAACGCGCTGTTCCATGAACACGATCTTCCAGTTGTCGTAGCGCAGGGCGGTGAGTTGCTGATCGTCATTGCAATACAGGAACGATTCGCGTGGGCTCTTCTCAACTTGTCCGGTCAGGTACGGCACGAGGTTGTACCCATCGAGATGCACCTTGTAGGTCGCCTGGCCAATCTTGTAGCCCTTGAGCAGCTTCTCCTTCGTGTCGCTCTCGCCAGCGATGGCCAGAAGGGTCGGCAGCCAGTCGTGGTGACCGATCATCTGGTTCGACACGCTGCCTGGCTTGATTTTGCCCGGCCATCGAACCATGCAAGGCACGCGATACGCGCCTTCCCAGTTCGTGTTCTTCTCGCTGCGGAACGGTGTCATCGCTCCGTCCGGCCACGAATTCATGTGCGGGCCGTTATCGGTCGAGTACATGACGAATGTGTTATCGGCAATGCCCGCGTCGTCGATAGCCTTGAGCACCGTGCCGACGTTCTTGTCGTGATCCACCATCACGTCGTGATACTCACTCTGCCACCGGCCAGATTGCCCCTTACTCTCCGGCTTAGCGTGAGTGCGCAAGTGCATGTGAGTGAAATTGACCCACGCAAAGAACGGCTTGTCCGCCTTAGCTTGCCGCTTGATGAAGTCGGCCGAGCGATCCGCAATGTCGTCGTCGATGGTCTCCATCCGCTTCCTGGTCAGTGGGCCAGTATCTTTGATGATCTGCTTGCCGACCTTGCCGAACCGCGGATCGACGGTTTCGTCATCCTTGTCGCTGGCCTTGCAGTCCATGACGCCGCGCGGACCGTACTTGGCGCGGAACGCGGGATCCTTCGGGTAGTCCGAGTGCTCCGGCTCTTCCTCGGCGTTCAAGTGGTACAGATTGCCGTAAAACTCATCGAAGCCGTGAACGGTTGGTAGAAACTCGTTGCGATCTCCGAGGTGGTTCTTGCCGATCTGTGCCGTGGCATAGCCTAGCGGCTTGAGCAATTCTGCGATCGTCGGGTCTTCCTTCCGCAAGCCGAGTGTCGCGGCTGGCAATCCGACTTTCGTCATACCGGTGCGCAGACCATGCTGCCCCGTGATGAATGATGCCCGCCCCGCCGTGCAACTCTGCTCGGCGTAGTAATCGGTGAAGATCATTCCTTCCTTGGCGACTCGATCTATGTTTGGCGTGCGGTAGCCCATCAGCCCCATCGAGTAGGCGCTGATGTTCGATTGACCGACGTCGTCACCCCAGATGATGACGATGTTCGGCTTCTTACCCGCCTTGGTTGCCTTCTCCACTTGGACCAACGTCTCAGCATTGGCTACTGCGACCGCGTCGGCGAGAGCCAATGTGCGGTCGAGTTTCGCGTCGCAGCACGGAGCTTTGGCCTCGATCTGATTGGCAATCACCTCCACCGCGACAGCACTTGCAGGTCGAACCGCTTCGGCTCGCGCCGGTGCGGGCGTATCGCCAGTTGCCGCAATGAAGCCGAGTACGGCTCCTGTCGCGAGCACGGCGACGCTTTGAAGTTGCTTAGACAATCTCACAGATGCTGCCTTTCAAAAGAGCTTCCCCTCATTCGTGGCCGACGCGTTTCGCGTCGGTCGGATGCGAGACGTATCCGCCACGCCACGGGGACTTCACGCACCGAAATCCCACATGAGACATACCGGTGTCGGGTGACAAACCATGCCGAGCACTCGGTCGGTAGCGAGAACAGTACCGGTCGTTACATAAAAACGATCCACCTCGCTGGGATCGGCTGGCCGAGCGCGGATTGCGCGGATCAAAGCCTCGTTCGACGAGGGGATTGGAAAGTGCTTCCAAGCTGTTATTTCCGGCATACGCATCGCGGTCGTAGGCATCGGCGCACCACTCCCAGACGTTGCCAGCCATGTCGAACAAGCCGAAGCCGTTTGGCTGGAATGATCGCACGGGCGCTGTGCGGATAAAGCCATCTGTCTTCAAGTTTGTGTGCGGAAACGCCCCTTGCCAGATGTTGGCAAAGACCCGCGTGTCACTCGGTGGGTCATCGCCCCAGACATACGGCTTCTCGATCAACCCGCCACGCGCCGCGAATTCCCACTCAGCCTCACTTGGCAACCGCTTGTCGGCCCACTTCGCGAAGGCAACGGCATCATCCCACGAGACGTGTACCACCGGATGCTGCTCGCGGCCATCGAGATTGCTCTCCGGACCTTCGGGATGTTTCCAGTTCGCACCCGGCGTCCACTTCCACCACTGCGAGTAATTCTGCAGGTCCACTGGGCCGTCGGTCATCGTGAAGACCAGCGATCCCGCCACCAGCACGTCTTTCGAAGGAGCCGGCGTCCCTGGTGGAACCTGCGCGAGGATCTCCTCGACCGACGGCGTTTGCTCCGCCGTTGTGAGGTACTTGGTTGCTTCAACGAACGCGGCAAACTGCGAATTCGTCACTTCGGTCTCGTCGATCCAGAAGCCATCGACGCGTACCCGATGGGCCGGCTTCTCATCCGGCCAACCGAGTTCCGAATCGGTTCCCATCGTAAACTCGCCGCCGTGAATCCATACCATTCCCGGTACCGTGGTGGCAGGCGGCAAGGCTGTCGGCTGACTCGCTGTTGCGTCATGCACCGAGCGCTCCGCGCGCGGAGAGTCCCAAACCTTCGTCGCGGCGAACGCAATCGCGAACGCGGCAAGTCCTGCACACAGCATCCCAAGGTTGTTCTTCATGGTGTCACTGGCGGTCAATCATCGTAGAAGCCGGTGTATCAAGGCGAATCCGCCAGCATCATTTGTTGCACGTCGGCGATCGGTTGCTGACTCACCGTCATCAGCCCTTCGGCGGGTCGGTCGATGTCCGCAATCATCAGAATCACGAGAGAGAATGACGCCGCCAACACGGGAGTACCACGCAACCGCCGCAGTCCGGACATTCCCACTTGATACCCCACAGCCAGCATGGAAAGGACCGATAACAGATAAACGGCTAACCAGACCGTTCCCGGAATGTGGTACTGCAGTCCGACCGTCCTGCGGCTTTGATGTAAGTCGATCAGCTCGTTCAACGAAACGATGAACAAGCTGCGAATCTCCGGGTCCATGTCTCCGCGAGCCACCAGTTTCACCTGAGACCACAACTGGCCATGAATGGCTTCAGATTTCTTCAGTGAGTCATTCACGTTCTCTTTGGAGACTTTCAATCGGCCGTCGGTGTATTCACGCAGTAGCCGGCGAATCTCTAATCCTTCTGCAGGCGGTAGTAGCGCAGCCCGCAGATAGGTCGTGCCGATGGCGTTCGCTTCATCCAGCACTAACTGCTTGCGGTTGTCAAATCGGGACGCCGCCATCCCGAACGTGAACGCCAGAATGAATGCGAGCAATCCCAGCACCGCACCTACCAACGATCCTACGGGCCCCTCTGGCTCCTTCTCGGACTTCCGGTGCAACGCAACTGCCGCCAAGGCAGCTCCGGCCTCCACCGCGCCTATGCAAATCGCCATCGTGAGCACGAATATGGCCCACAATGGCACTTTGGAGATCCACTCGCCGAAATCCATGTTTTCATTTCTTGGACATGCTGGGCAGTGTCTGTGCGGTCGCGACACAGCCGTGTCGGACACTGGCAGCGTCGGACGTGCCAACCTGAGGTGAGGGCGAGATTACGTGGTCACCTCAGCGAGAGGTGGACACGAACAAGACCGAGGTCGTAGGAAACGATCAATCCTTCGGACTCAATCGAACCGATTCGCTTTCGGGTTATTGGGCACTGGATTTCACGGTGCCCGCCAACGGTGTCTTTGGAGCTTTCTGCACTTCGACCATGCCCGCCGCTTTGCCCAGCTGCTGAACTTGCTCAGCCGTTGTCGTCGCGAACAAGTGGAATAAGCGGGCGACGACGCCGGTCCAACCGGTTTGGTGGCTCGCTCCGAGACCCGCTCCGTTGTCGCCGTGGAAGTATTCGTAGAACAACACGCAGTCTCGCCAGTGGGGATCGTCCTGAAACTTCTGAGTTCCGCCAAAAACGGGCCGATGACCGTTTTCGTCTTTGAGGAACATGCTGGTGAGTCGGCGTGAGAGTTCTTCGGCGACTTGATACAGAGTCATCATTTGGCCGCTGCCGGTCGGGCATTCGACTTTGAATTCATCACCATAGTAGGTGTAGTACTGCAACAAGGCCCG
>CAYLTY010000162.1:0-19598 GCA_964386705.1 uncultured Planctomycetaceae bacterium | reverse complement strand
AGTCTGATCAAGCTCCCGATTTCGCCCGGCCAAGTCCTGGCGATTGAAGAGTTCGCGACGAAGCAGAAAGTGGCTGTGCCGCGCCGCTACAGCGTGGGCGGAAACGTCGCGTGGCTGGCATGGCCGAATGGCCTGCCGCAAACGGACCTCGACGGTTTGTGCGCGCAACTCAAACGCAACACCCTGGCGCTGACCGGAACCTGGGATCCACCACAACGCGGCGCTGTGATGGGCGGAGCCTTCCGCGAACGACTATTGAGCGTGTTTGATCCCGCATCGAAACTGGCTGTTTCATAACTTTCCTGGCTGCTCACCAGAAACATCTAACAACAAGCTTGAGGGGCATCATGCTGAACCGACTTTTGTGGGGCGTGCTGCTGGTTGTTGTGCTGAGTGCTGTGCAAGTTGCGTCGGCCGCGGACAAGCCGAATGTCCTGTTCATTGCGATTGATGACCTCAATCACTGGGTTGGACATCTCAAGCGAAACCCGCAGACGAAGACCCCGAACCTCGACCGTCTGGCGGCGCGCGGAGTCTCCTTCTCGCACGCCTACTGTGCAGCCCCGGTTTGCAATCCGTCGCGAGCCGCCCTGCTCTCTGGGCGCCGTCCCGGAGCGACTGGCATCTATGATAACAATCAGCCGTTTGCATCAGCCGTGACGTCGGACCAATCGCTCGTCACAACCTTCAAGCAAGCCGGCTACAAGACGATGGGCATCGGAAAGCTGTGGCACGGCGGCTTGGGCTTCGCCGATCAATGGGATCTCGCCCCGAAGGAGAAGGGATCTGGCCCCAAGCCTAAAGAGGATCGCAGCATCGGCGGTATCGCCTTTGGCACGCTCGACTGCGACGACGCAGACACGGGCGACTATCACTCAGCCAGTTTCGGAATCGAGCAGTTGCAGCTCAAGCACGACAAACCCTTCTTCCTGGTGCTCGGCTTCCACAAGCCGCACATGCCTTGGAACGTGCCGAAGAAGTACTTTGACATGCACCCGCTTGATCAAATCGAGCTGCCACCGCATCAGGAGAATGACCTGAGTGACGTGCCACCAGCGGGCATCAAAATGGCCAAGCCTGATGGGGACCACGCTGCCGTCCTGAAGTCTGGTCGCTGGAAGGAAGCGATTCAGGCGTACCTTGCAGCGATCAGCTATCTCGACGCGCAGGTCGGTCGAGTCATTGATGCGTTCGATAAAAGCGAACATCGAGACAACACCATCATCTGCCTGTGGGGTGATCACGGCTGGCATCTCGGCGAGAAGCAGCACTGGCGCAAGTTCGCGTTGTGGGAAGAATCAACTCGCGCTCCGATGATCTGGGTTGCTCCGGGAGTTACTCCGGCAAATCGCATCTGCGAGCGAACGGTCGACTTCATGGGTATCTATCCGACCTTGTGCGATCTGGCAGGCATCGCCAAGCCGAAGCATGTGCAGGGTGAGAGTTTCAAAGCACTGCTGGCGAATCCCTCTGCCGAGTGGTCGCACCCCGGAATCACCACCTTCGGCCGCGACAACCACGCCATCCGAACCGAAAAGTGGCGTTACATCCGCTATGCCAACGGCGACGAAGAACTCTACGACGAACAAGCCGACCCGTACGAATGGACCAACCTCGCCACCAAGCCCGAGCACGCCAAGACCAAATCAGAGTTGGCCAAATGGCTTCCTAAGGAAAACAACCCCAGCGCCGGCAACAAAGAGAAAGCCGGAGCAAAGAACAAGAAGAAGCAGTGAGGGCGAGCAGGGATGTCAGGTCGCCCCTCGCAAGTGCGATCAACGCTCTGGGCGCTGGATGCGATAAAGAACGTGATGAACCAGCGAGTGTCCGGCTGGGACAAGCGGATGAGGAAAGTCGTCATCCGGCGTGTGAGTCATGCCGAGTTTCTCCATGACTCGCCGGGAGCGCTGATTGCACTGCGCGGTCATTGCCACAACTTCATCTAACTGCAAGTGATTGAACGCGAAGTCGAGCGAAGCTCGAGCTCCTTCCGGGGCCAGCCCCTGCCCCCAGAACGGCCTGGCCAACCGCCAGCCGAGTTCAACGCACGGCGTGAAATGCGACTCGAATCGAGGAATCGCCAGACCGATCAAACCTGCGAACGAAACCACGCCGGGAATCTCGACCGCCCAGTAGCCAAACCCATGCTGTTCAAAGTGAAGCTGAACGCGAGCCATACTCGCTTCACACTCCTCACGAGACAGCAGGTTCGGAAAGAACTCCATTACCGCGGGATCGTTGCTCAGGCTGATGAATGGCTCCAGGTCCTCTGGTCGCCAGCGACGCAACTTCAGGCGGGCCGTTGTGATTTCGCGAGGTAATTCCACCGACATGTTTGTCGCCTCAAAAGCGCCCGTTGCTCCGCCTTGCCCAAGATAGCCCTCATTGATGAGTGCTACATGGCGAAACCGCGATCATTCCCCGAGATGTTCCAGCAGCCGACGAAAGCTTTCATGCCGAGCCTTGTACTTGGCCACTCGTTGCCCGGTGACGCCAGACTCGCTCGGCTTGAGCGGATGAACGACTCCCATCTGAGCCCCCGCATCAAAGCCACCCGAATGGATGATTGACGGAATGCTGGCTGGTCCAAGCCTCTCCAGTCGGCGCGACATGTGACAGTCAACACACTGCTGAAACAGCACCGACTTACCCGCAAAGCCCCAATCCGGGGCGGTAGCCTTCAGACCATCAATGGCGACTCGATATTGTGGCATCCCTTCGGGTTCGCGTTCCAAGCCACCATTTCGCAACCCGTCGAAGAGCAGGTGCCGCTTCAAGCGATAGTCCAGGACATTGATACCAGCCCCCGTATTCGTCGGCGGGTTACTGCTGCCGTTGACGTTGCGGAACACGCGAAACTGAAACGACTCCACAACTTTCGTTGGGACGGGCTGCAGGCGATTGTTCACAGTCATCATCAATTGCAACAGCACCACTTCAGTCCCGACTGGAATTGTAGGTGCGTCCTTTCGCAGCGCCACAAACCCCTGATTGGCAGCTTGCTTCCAGTCGATGCCTTTCTCGTTGAGTTTCCGAAGGTACTCCGCAACCTGCTCTCGCCCCAGCGGAAAGCGATAGAAGATGCGGTAGTACGACCGCCCCTGCAACGACTGAGAATGCAACGTGACGAAACGGTCAGAGATGTCTTCGTGCAGATCCGGCTGATGAAAATCCACTTCAACCCAAGTGTCCGGCTGAGTCAGTAAACCGGGTGGCAAATAGTTCCGCTCAGCGACGAAGTCATGAGCCGGCTCAAACGCTCCCGATCGAATCGCGGCCGCATAAATATCAGGGAGTTCTGCCACCTGCGGCTCTGAAACTGCCAGCCGCTGGATGCATTGAGCCAGCTTGCGGCACAGGACATCGCGCCGCGTTCGAGTCTGAAGATCAGCCGTCCGTTTGATGTTCTGGTCGACAAGATGATCGTACGCCGCCCACAAGTCATGCTGCAGGACAACGCGTTTTAAGGGGTCCGCCAGCAACTGTTCGCCACCGTTCTTCAAGAACTCATCCAACAACGGATTGACCTTCTCAAAGACCTCGGGACTCGACCAATACTGAGTTTTGCCCCACGCCAGAAACTCGATGACGTCGCCACCCTCGTAATGCGTTATGGCCGGTTGGTCGTCCTTCGCCGGAAAGTGCCTTGGACGAATGTAGAACGCCGCAAACAGACGATTCCAAAGATGCTGCGCGTCTGCATCATACAAAGGCAACGAGGCGTCACTCTTCAATGTTCCAGCCAAAGGCCCATCGGCATGAATGAATTCGCGGAGGTCAGCGCTGCAGGCCGGTAGTACCTGAGTTGTCAACGCCCATGCGACCAGCAACCAGCGAACGCTCTGAGCGGCGATGTTCATAGTTCATCACGATCGTAAGGAACAAAAAAACCGGAGCGACGAGCAAGGCCTTGAAGATCGAGAAACAGGCTCAAAACCAGCCACCACGAACAACGATCGCTTGCTTTAGAACCCGCTCACGGGCTGTGATAGCAACCCGATTACACTGCGTCCAAGGACATCGCCGATCATCCCAAGCTCAAAGGGCGAGACATGCAACGGCTCAACGGCAAACGCTGGATGGCTATCGCTAGCCGCGCCTGGTGGTTTCTGGCTGTAGCCATGATGTCATCAATCGCCCTGAGTGCGGACGACGCTGAAGACAAAGCTCAGGCACGTCGCAGCATCGAACGCGGCCTGGCATTCATCGCATCAGACGCCGTGGCCTGGCGAACGAAGTACAAGTGCGTGTCGTGTCATCATGCGGGGCTGGCGATTTGGGCCATGCACGAATCGCATGACCGTGGACTGACCGTCGATGTGCCGCTGATGAACGAACTGACTCGCTGGGTGGCCGAGTCTGGTAGCGGCAAGACAGGCGTACCTCGCCCCGAAGGCATTCCGAAGGCCTTGAACGCCAAGGCCGTGTGGCTCGGACTGGGATTGGCTGCCGTGCAGCAACCTGACGAGACAACCACCAAAGGTCTGAAACTCATGTTGGGAACCGTGCGCGAAGACCAATTGGAAAACGGGTCCTGGGCATCATGGCCGGTAACTCGACCACCGTCTTTTGGAAACTCAGATGACAGCATGACCGCGCTAGCCACACTGACACTGCAATCCGGCGTGAGCGGAGATGACGCCACGAAACAGGCTCGAGATCGCGGAGTGACCTGGCTGGCGGAAACAAAGACGGACGATGATCCGCAGTCGGTGGCGATGCGCCTCGTGCTCTGGTCACGCGTCAAACGACCACAGGCCGAGATCGATCAGCTCGCCGCCAAGATCCTGACTCGCCAGCGATCCGATGGGGGATGGAGCCAAACCAATGAGATGGAGAGCGACGCCTGGGCGACAGGACAAGCGCTTTATGCGATGGCTCATGCGGGCATGAAGTCGACCAACGAAGCGATCGCGCGCGGTCGGCGTTTCTTGATCAAGACCCAGAAAGAAAACGGCTCATGGCCCATGACCTCGCGTCCGACCAAACCCGGCGGTGAAGGTTCCGGCAGCTTGATTCCGATCACTGGTGCGGGCGCTGCATGGGCAGTGCTGGGAATGGTCCAGAGCGAACCAAAACCTCTGCCAAAACAGGTTGACCTGCGGCCGCTGTACGAGCGTTGGAAGTTGACGCCACAAGCCCAGGGGCGGCGTAACACGTGCTCAGTCTTTGTGACTGTTGGCGCGTTTGAGTTCGCGTTGTCGAAACGACATGACCAAGGCATGCCACTCAGCGTCGAGTATGCCAACTGGGCGTGCAATCGTGTCATTCGCAACTCGACCGTTGATCGCGGCCAGTTCTTCCATGACCTGCTGAAAGGCTACGATCGCCACGGAATGTGCCGTGATGAGCTGATGCCCTACGAGTCAAAGTTTCAGAACACAGCCCCGTCGGAAGATGCGAAGGCCAACGCGCAGCAGACGAAAGAGCTGGGCTTCCGAGTCCACTGGATTCGCCCCTGGTCCAAAGAGTCTGGACTGACCGATCAGCAGTTTGACGAGATTCGTCACACACTCGCGCGCGGTTGGCCTGTGTGCGCGGGGTCCGATCACAGTCGGCTATTCGTCGGATACGTTGACGATCCCAATCAGGCTGGCGGAGGCAAGTTCATTACTCGGGACTCCGGCATAGGCCGCCACGGTGAGGTCACGTACGAGTGGACTCGGCGCCATGTCTACGACCTGTTCTGGGTGGAACTGCCAGAAAAGGACGCGGCGACATCATCGAAGACGCCATGAACAAAGCGTTCTCCAAAGCGGTCCAGTTCAGACCAGCCGGGCTGACTACTATGCCAGCAAACCTTTGACGAGCTTGCCGTCCTTAATGATCTCGATCGGTCGAGTTCCGAATGCGAGCAGTTCGTCGTTCGCATCAATGCCCAATTGGTGATAGACGGTAAACAGAAAGTCTTCCAGTGGAACGGCGTCTCGTGCCGGCTCCGCGGCAGTTGCGTCCGACGCTCCGTAGATGCGTCCTTTGGCAATGCCACCGCCAGCCAGCAACATCGAATAGACCCGAGCCCAGTGATCTCGACCATTCGATGTATTTACCATCGGTGTGCGACCGAACTCTGTCGTCACCATCACGAGCGTCGTATCAAGCAGCCCTCGCTGCTCCAAGTCGGCAATCAAGCCAGACAAGGCATGATCTAGCGCCGGCATCTTGTCGAGACAGTCATCTTTAATGCCGACATGTGAGTCCCAAGCTCCGTAGTTGACCGTCACAAATCGCACCCCGGCTTCGATCAGGCGACGAGCGAGCATCAGTCGCGGGCCGATACCAGCAGGCTCACGCCGGGCTTTCGTCAGATAGTCGTGTCCGTAGAGATCACGCATCGATTCCGGTTCATCAGCAAGTGAGAACGCCTTCTGCGACTCAGAAGAACTCAGCAGCGAATACGCGCGGCGATAGAACTCGTCCATCGTGTTGAGCTTATCGGGATCGGATTCCAAAGTTCGTAAGCGGTTCTCAACGAGGTCGCGTGCGGCACGACGACGCTCGAACTGCTCGGGCGAAACACCGGCCGGAATGGAGAAGTCACGAACCTTGAACTCGCCTCGAGCCCCCGGATCAGCATAGAGCTGAAACGCTCCAAACTTGCTGCCGAGGTATCCGGTCCCGCCTGAGTAGCCAGCCAGACTTGGCACAGCAACATACGGAGGCATGTTGCGGCGAGGTCCGAAGGCCTGCGAGATGACAGAACCCATCTGCGGATAGTCAATCACCGTCGTCGGCGTGTAGCCGGTAAAGAGGTGATACGTCGCCTGAGCATGATCCGGGATCTTGCCGACAACCGATCGCACCACCGTCACCTTGTCGGCGATCTTTGCAGTCCGAGTGAAGTTCTCGCTGAAAATCTCACCCGTTTTCGTCTTCACCACGTTGAACGCACCGCGGTACTCGACCGGGGCTTCAGGCTTGGGATCGAACGACTCCTGCTGAGCAACTCCACCGGGCAAGTGCACCTGAATAATGCTGAGCGCCTTCGGTTCGGGCTTGCCTTGAGACTCAGCCTGCGCGCGATGCCGGAAGAGGTCGCCCATCGTCAAACCCAGCGCACCGCAGACGCCAACCTGCACGGCCTGACGTCGAGTCATTATGTTCTGGAAACCGGCGCAACCGCGAGCTGACTTCTGTTGTGCTGTCATAGTTCTCGATCAGTAGATCAAAACATCGCCCCATCGAGCGATGAAGAATCGTGTGAAAACGTTTCGAGCGATCGGTAAGGAACATATCGGCAACGCGACGTTGGCGCCTATTTGGTCTTAAGCCGCACGGTGGCAGCGAGCCCGGCTCGGCAGGAGCCTCGCTCTCTTCCGTGGCGCGTTCGCCGTGAGGCTCGCACCGCCAGCAAACTGCAAAGAGTTACTCCAGCGGTTTCAGGCCGACTCGCGGACAAACCTTCAACAGCGGACATTCCAGACATTTTGGCCGTCGCGCGATGCAGATCCGTCGTCCGTGATGAATGAGTCGATGCGAAAAGTTGATCCACTCTTCTTTCGGCAACAGAACAGCCAGCTCGCGTTCAATGATTTCGGGATTGGATGACTCGGTCAGCCCCAGCAGGTTTGAAATCCGTTTGACGTGAGTGTCGACGACAACTCCTGTCGGAAGGCCGAACCATGTTCCCAGCACGACATTCGCGGTCTTGCGGCCGACTCCCGGCAAGCTCGTCATTTCATCAAGAGTCCGAGGCAACTCGCCACCAAATTCGTCGATCAGCTTGCGCGCCATGCCACGAATGTTCTCGGCCTTCGCACGGAAGAAGCCCGTCGACTTGATGAGCTGCTCAACGTCCTCCTGTTTGGATTCTGCCAATGCTTCAACCGTCGGATATCTGGCGAACAAGGCTGGCGTGACCATGTTGACTCTTTCGTCCGTACACTGGGCAGAAAGAATCGTCGCCACGACCAATTCGTACGCAGACGTGTGATGCAGGGCACATTGCGCGTCGCCGTAGGTCTGTGCGAGCAGTGAGGCAACTTTGCGAGCACGTTTGCGTTTGTCAGCATGTGCGGACGGAAGGGAACTTGCCATATCGATTGTGTCAAAGAAAGGATGTTCTCTGCGGAGTTCTGAAATGCGTCCTACTACACTCCGGACGCTCGCTGTCAGACATTCACCTCCATTTGCATGTCGGCCAGCAGGGCAACTTACCAGCGATGGCTCGCCGGACGGACGGATCGGGAGTCATCCGCGCGGGATCCTAAGTCTCGCCTGAGTTTGAAGGTATGGCTCGCAGCAGGAGCGTCTCAGAGATTTGTCGCTGAGGCTACCAGAGGAGCAGCACATGGACGACATGGTCGAGAGATACCTTCACGCGATCCAGCTCTTCAACGAGCAGGATTTCTTCGAATGTCACGATGTACTGGAAGAGATCTGGGCAGAAAGTTTTGGTGATCAAAAGACGTTTCTGCAGGGATTGATTCAGGCCTCCGTGGCGCTGTTCCATTTCGGGAACGAAAACTTCGGCGGAGCTCGCAAGCTCTATGTCTCGTCGCGAGAGCGTTTGGAACGCTTTCCGGCCGAGTACCTGGGCATCGACCTGCTGCGGTTCATTAACGAGTTTGATGCGTGCTTTCAGGAGTTACTCGAGGCCGGTGATGTCTACCCCTCAGGCATCGAGTTGCGTGAAGAACGGATTCCGGTCATCCATTTCGCGGACCAGGAATGATCATGCAGCCGTCCGACGCCCCGCTGCCGTTGACGCAATTCACCGGCACAGCCCCGCTGTTTCCATTGCCCGATGTGACCCTCTTTCCGAACGTCATGCTGCCGCTGCACATCTTCGAACCTCGCTATCGGCAGATGGTTCAGGACGTGTTGCAGAGTCATGGCTGCATCGCGATTGCGAGTTTGAAAGACGGTTGGCAGTCGAGCTACCTGCATCGCGACTGTCCCATTCATGAGACTGTCTGCCTCGGCAGCATTGTCGCAGACCAGAAGCTGGAAGACGGTCGCTACTGCCTGCTGATGCAAGGCATCTGCCGCGCGACCATCATCAAGGAACAGGTGACCGAGTCGCCTTATCGCATCGCCCAGCTAAAGCTGACTCCCGACATTTATCCCCAGCAGCCCGTGATCGACCGCAAGCATCGCAGCCAGGAACTCGTCCGATACTTCCGCGAGGTCTTTGGCGAAGCCAACCTCGACGCGAAGTTGCTGCACTCGCTGGAAGCCGGAGTGCCACTCGGCGAACTCTGTGATGTCATCGCGCATTCCATGCGTTTAACCCCAGAGCACGCCCAGGAACTCATCCGGCAAACGGACGTGGATCAGCGCAGCGATCTGGTGCTCGAGCAATTGAAATTGCAGTGTCGCAAGCATCCGCAGGTCAGCAGCCGCAGCTATCCACCATCGTTCAGCTTGAACTAGTGGCTGGTCCCTGTGCGACAGGGCCGTTAGTCTCGCTCTCCAATCAACTGCCGCTGATCCGACGCCAGCAGCGGCCTTTCAGAGCGGTGAGGAACGACCATGACGGATCAGCCCGAACGGCCAACATCAGTCCGATTTGTGATTGTCGCAGTCGTGACTTTGATGTCGTTCCTGCTCTATCTGGACCGCTTCTGCGTATCCTTTGCCGCCGACTACATCCGACAGGATCTGGGACTCAGCCAAAAGCAGATCAACTACTTCATCAGCGCGTTCTTCTGGTCATACGCGCTGGCGCAGGTTCCCTCCGGCTGGCTCAGTGATCGTTTCGGTGCCAGAACGGTCCTAGCCCTCTACATCTTATCCTGGTCCATCTTCACGGCCTGGATTGGTGCCGCTCAGAGCTTCTTCATCCTCATGCTCGGCCGAGTCGGCTGCGGACTTGGTCAGGCTGGCGCTTATCCCGCGGCGGCAAGCGTCGTACGTCGCTGGATGCCTCTGTCGAGTCGCGGCACGGCCAGTTCATTCGTGGCCAATGGCGGACGGATTGGAGCTGCGCTCGCACCCGTCCTCACGGCTTATTTGATGGTCATGTTTGTGCCACTCAGCACTCCGGCCTCATTACATGTCGATGACATCCTTGAGCCGGAGAAGATCGTCGAATGGCTGGCCAAACCTGAAACCGCCGTTCTGCTAAGACGCCCGCTGGCGGCTGGTGATGCAGGACTGATTGCCAAATTGAAGGACCATCCGAAGCTCACCAAAGATGATCGTTTCGGGATCGCACGAGCTCTGAATCGGCTTATCGAACATGGGTCGCTTTACGATCCAAATACGATGGCAAACCTCAATCTGCCCCGTGAGGCACTCCAGACCGTCAATAAGTTCGCCGCTCATGAAAGTGTCAGAGAAGACGAAAAAGACCGCATGAACAGGCTGATTGTCGAGGCGATGTTGCCGACGTCAATCAAGCGAATCTATGGACTCGGCTGGCGGTCCATCTTGTACGTGTATGGCGGAGCTGGCATCGCCGTAGCATTCTGCTATTGGATCATGTTTCGGGAAACCCCCGACTCACACCCTGGAACCAATCAAGCCGAGCGTGAACTGATTCGCGGGCCGGGTGATGCCGTTGCGCCGGTCTCGAAACCGAAGCTGGAGCCAGTCCCGATCGGGCGACTCCTCACCAGTGCCAACATGTGGAGCAACTCCATGATGCAGTTCGGCACAAACGTTGGATGGCTGTTTATCGTGACGCTGCTGCCGCGGTTCTTTGCCGATGTCTACGACGTACCGATCATCACTCGCGGCTACATGACGATGATTCCCTCGCTCGTCGGAATTTTTGGCCTTGCGCTGGGCGGACGACTCACGGACATGTGGGGCAAGAAATTTGGTCTGAAGTGGGGTCGCCGGCTGCCCATTCTAACATCCCGACTGACGGCTATAGGTGCCTATGCAGGTTGCATCGGGGTCTCCATGCTGCCTGCAGATTCCCCGTTCAATTCCCCGTGGACAATCACCGCATTGTGCGCTCTGGCCGCGTTCTCGACGGACGTCGGAGTCGCGCCCACTTGGGCGTTCGTGCAAGACGTCGGGGGACGACATACTGCGTCGGTCCTGGGTTGGGGCAACATGTGGGGCAACCTGGGCGCCGCAATTGCTCCCATCCTCTACGACCTGGCATTGGGGGAAAAACCCAGCATTCAGCAATGGAATCTGACCTTCGCACTGTGCGCTCTGGCGTTTGTCTTCAGTGGAGCCTGTGCTCTCGCTCTGGATGCCACCCGCCCTGTCTTTTCGGATAACCCAGACTGAGCCTCTCCCAATCACGCTGGTCAACAGCCCTTCTCCTCCAACCATGTCTGGATGATGGGCTGAACCAGAGATTGGATTGTGGCGTTCGCATAGCCACACCAGTGCACCGCAGTCGTAACGTCCAACGGAGCCCTGAGGGTTTCTCCGAACCCATTGGTCACGATGACTCCCGCTTGCTGAGCAGCTAGCAGGCCAGCCAAGTCGTAAGGGTGAGCCGACATCACCGGCCCCTTTACGCCTTTCATCTGAGCCATCAAGGGGCGCAAGTCGACGCAACAGCGGTCGCGTCCAGTCATCAGTTGGACGAGTTGACCTCCCGTCGAGATGTACTGGTCATCGAACATGTTTGGAGCTTCCGCGAGTTGCGGATCTGCGGCTGCGATTCTTTCCGTGAGCTCGGCGGCCAGTTGTTTGATTCCCGGAAAGTAACTGACCACGGAGACAAAGCCGTCTCGCAACGTCGTCTTGGAACTCGGTGTTACCGCGAACTCAGTAGCAGTCGAGCAAACGGTCTCAACCAACGAGGGTGTTGTTTCGCCAATTCGTGATGCGGCTAAATCAACTCGGAGACCGCGAGTCTGCTGCCCACTTACCGCGACAAAGGCATCAGCGAGGTGCTGCTTCGACGTAGGCAGTTCGACGCTGACCGAAGCCAGGCATGCGCTCAAACATCCTGGCTGCGCCCGCCCGTCTGTCACTGCTGCGAGAAACCAGGCCGAGCGTTTGTCGTACATCAACATGCGAGTGCCATCGATCGGATCCACTATCAATCGGAACCGAGGTGCAACACCGGTCTCACCAAAGCGCAGATGCCCATCGTCTCCAAACCCTTCGGCGATTAGGTCGAGTGGAAAGCACTCGACAGGCCACGTGCGAATGTGCTCGGTAATGGCGACTTCCACGAAGTCATCGATCGCGTAGATGCGGTCACCAGCAGCTTCGCGAGTCGGTTCAGCCAACCGGTCGAAGCCGCCATGTTCCCGCTGCAACTGCACGATCTCAGCCTGCACGACTAGCCCCAACCGCAGGAGCCGGTCGCTCCATTGCTCATCACTGGATCGGGTCATCGCGGGCCTCAGAGGCAAGAACTTCAGCGGGGCTCGACCAACCGCACGGCCAGAGCCAGCCTGGAATCATCCTCCGGCATGACGCTGCGCAAGTCGAGCCAGACTTCCTGCTGCTGGACGCGCGGAACGACTCGAATCTTCCCGGTGCGAAGTCGGCAGGCCAATTGGTCCACGGACATCAGCCGATGCCGCAGAGCGACAACAAAACCCGGAAGTTGCACTGCAGGCAACGCACCGCCCCCAACTTCCGAACATTGCTCGCGCACACTCACTTCCAGATCACTGATTCCACCAAGCTCGCCAGCCACGGCGTTCGCACGACGCCTCAGTTCATCAGGCGAGCAGCACAGCATCATCAGCGTCGGAATTTCCTGTTCTGCGACATCGCGCACGTAGGAATCGAGCGTCGCCGCCAGCGCCGCCAAAGTCAGTTTGTCGATTCGCACGGCTCGCGCCAGCGGATGCTGCTGAATCGACTCAATCAATCGCGATTTTCCCAGCACGATGCCGCACTGAGGTCCTCCCAGCAGTTTATCGCCACTCCCGAGCACAACATCCGAACCTGCCGCCACGCTCTGCTGAAATGTCGGCTCGTCTGCAAATCCAGCAGCAGCCATATCGAAGAGCGCCCCACTGCCGATGTCATCGATCAAGAGTACTCCGTGTCGACGCGCTAACTCCACCAGAGCGTGATGCTCAGGACGCTCTACGAATCCGACCACGCGATAATTCGACGGGTGCACACGCAAGATCGCCGCGGTGTTCTCACCGATCGCTCGCTCGTAATCGCTCAGTCGCGTGCGATTGGTCGTTCCTACCTCACGCAAAACAGCGCCGCTGAGTTGAAAGATGTCCGGCAACCGAAAGGAGCCACCAATCTCGATCAGTTCGCCGCGAGAGATCACGACTTCACGACCGGCACACAACGCCTGCAGCGTCAGCAACGTAGCGGCAGCGTTGTTGTTGACGATCGCCGCGCGCTCACACCCCGTCAACAACTGCCAGACGGGCTCCAATTGATAGCCACGATAACGCCGGAGTCCTGACTCCAGATCAACTTCCAGGTTGCAGGCCGCCGATGCATCATGAACAGCTTGGCGTGCAGCGGCGGATAAAGGCGCTCGTCCCAATGATGTATGCAGGACGATCCCGGTGGCATTGATAAGCTTCCGAAAGTGCGATCGTTCGGTCAGCGCTGCAGCTGTCGCAACCGCCTCAACAATCTCTTCGGCCAAGTGTTCACGACTCACGTTCGAAGAGCCCCCTGCTTCTGCCAGCAGGCGTTGTCGAACGCTATTGATCGCCGCTCGAACCCAAGCCAGGACCTGAATTCGTCCATAGCTGTCCGTCAGTTCCTGAAGAGCAGGATTAGCAGCAACTTCATTCACCGACGGTAAATCACGCAGCATGAATAGGACCCGCTGAAGTTCAATGCAGCTCAACTGCCATCAGCACCAAGTCACGATTCGGTGCTGATCGCCGCGAGTTGGCCGCTCGTCGCTTTCACATAATCGCCAGGAGCGATGAAGACCTGCAATCCTCGCTGGCCGGCGGACACCGAAACGACGTCAAACAGTTCCAGCGTCTCATCAATGTAGACGGGAAAGGCCTTCTTGGCGCCCAGAACGGTGACGCCACCACGAATGTAGCCAGTCAGCGGTTGAACGTCCTTCAGCGCTACGGGCTCAATCTTGCGATCCCCGGTGATCTTTGCCAGAGCCTTCAAATCCAACTGGCAATTGCCCGGCACCACGGCAAAGCAACAACCCTGCTTGTCGCCGCGCACCACGAGCGTTTTGAAAACCTGCTCCAGTGGTAAGCCAACTTTGGCAGCAACCGTCTCGGCCGAAAGGTCTTCTGGATCAACGTCGTATTCCCGCAGTTCGTACGGGAGCTTAATCACGTCGAGAAGTCGCACAGCGTTTGTCTTTTGCGACATCAGCAGTTGCCAGGAATCAGGCGAACTAACACCACATCAGAGGAGGACAGCGCAAATTCCAACCATGCCGATCAGCGAGTAACAGGACTCGCTGAATCGGGGCGGGAACGATAAGCGCGCTTGACTCGATAGTAAGGAGGGAACCGCAACCGTCAATTCTCGTGAGGAGAAACAACCTGTAAGGACGCGGCAATATCGAGAAGATCATGGTCAGGAAACAAGTGGGCCCGCAAAGCGGATGGATCCGGGCGACTAGAACTTTCGCACGATACCAACAATCACACCGAGCACGGTCACGTTACTGGAGTGCACAGCCTTCTTGCTGGTGGTAAGCGGCTCAAGTCGCGCACCGCGTGCATCGGCGAAGTACCGACGCAGCACAGCGTTCTGGCCATCCAGCAAAGCCAGCACTCGATCACCGTCGCGGCAGGCTTCCTGCTTGCGAACAATGACATAGTCACCGGATTCAATGCCATCGTCAGCGAACGAATCGTCCTTGGCCTTCACGCAAACGTGATCGCCACTGCCGAACACGTCCATGAAGTCGATCGACTCCTCTTTCGCCATCGACAGAGGACTGCCGGAGGAAATCGATCCCAGCGTCGTCAAGCTCGTCGCCCGATGTGGCTTGTCGGCCAACTGAATGGCTCGCGACATGTGCGACTCGCGAAGGATCAACCCCTTCTTTTCCAACGCTTTCAAATGGCACATCACTCCGTTGGGAGAGCGGATCCCAAATTCGTTTCCGATCTCTCGAACCGTCGGGCCATAGCCGCGGTTCAGAATCTTGTCCTTGAGGAACTCAAAGATGTCCCTCTGTCTTGGCGTCAACGTCGCCAATTTCGTGTTTCCCATCACAACCCTCGATGTCTGTGTAAGAGTCCTTTCCACCACCCGAGGTTATCCAGACTCCTACTACAAGAAGATTGCGTGACGATACGGACGAGCGCTCCGGTTGTGAAGTGATCTAGTCACTGAAAAACCAGTAATGCGGTAATGAACCCTCACCATGTACACGAACGTAACGTGAAGCGGGGAATGAACTTGAAAACACGTGGTAACAGTCAGCAGCATTCCGCAGCAATTACTGTACGAATGCGGCAATGCGCAAATGCAAACATTGCCATCACAAATAGCCACAGTCGAGCTTATGCGGCGTACTTGGCAGCGCCGGACGCCGTCGCGTCTGCCCCGTTGAAATCAACCAGCATCGGTAAGTTACCGTTTAATGCCGCAGTCCTATTCTCCGTGCGCGGGTGTTGCAACAACGCAGGAACTGTGGTTGTCGGCGCGAGCATCGTCGAGATCACACGGGCACTAATCTCGGAATTGGGAACCACCGCCAAGTTGAACGACTGCAGCACGCGCGGCAGCACCGCACGAATAATCGACTGCGCCAGTGGCGCGCCGAGACACAAACGCGGTCCACCGCCAAATGGCAGGTATTCATATGAGGACGGCTTAATCGACAACCAGCGATCCGGCAAAAAGCGGCGGGGCTCGGAATACAGCGACTCCATCCGGTGAGTCATGAACTGGCTGTAGATCACAATACTGCCCGCCGGAATGGTCGCAGCGCCAATCTGAACTTGTTCCTGAGCAATGCGCTGAGAATAAGCTGACGCTGGCAGAATGCGCATGCTTTCGCAGATGACTCGATCCATCAGCGAAGCCGTCGAAAAGAGACTCGAGTCTTCAGAGGCCGCCGGCTGCGCGAATTCCTCATCCAGACGTTGCATCGCCTCAGGATGTTGAGCCAGCAACAACAAGGTCCACATCAGCGAATGCGCGGTTGTCATATGCCCGGCCGCAAACAGCAACGCCGCTTGCCCGATCAACTGGGCCTCGGTCATGCCGTCTCCGGCCTCCTGAGCTTGAATCAGCAGGGACAGCATGTCGCCGCCGCGTTCCGCTGCCGCGCGGCGATTGGCCAACATGTCCTTGATTCGGAGTTCGACTTCCTCCGAGTAACTCAGCAGTTCCTGGTAACGTTCGAAGGCATCGCTTCCCGAGGCAAAAGCCGCCGCACCGGTCTCATGATTCAGCTCAACCCAGCGATGGACCATCTTGCCAAGTTCAAACGCGGATTCCTGGTTCGTCATTCCAAAGAGAATAGAACTGACTACCCGCAGCATCAGGTGGGTCATGTCCGCGGACAGATCGCGAACCTGGCCGACTCGCCACTCGCTGAGCATTTCGTCGGTGAGGCGCGTCACAACTTCGCGGTAGGCAGAGACCGCCTGCTTGCCAAAGGCACTCTTGACGACGCGTCGCTGCTGAGAATGCTCCTGGCCATTCATACTCAGCAGCCCACTGGTCATGCGACGCTGAGCGGAGTTCTTGGAACCGCGCATGGCGAAGAACCGTGAATGAAACAGGTTCGGCTGGCTCAGCAGTTCGCGATTGTATTGAGCACCTAATGCGAAGATGACCTGCTGGTCGCCCTCGCGCACCGCGAAGAGATCCCCATGAAGACTCTGCAGCCGCGTCATATACGCGATGGGATCTGCGGCAAAGTCGCGAACGCTGCCCGACACAACAGGCAGTCCATCAACGACGGTGAAGTTGGCATCCATGCCGACACTCTCTAGTCCAACGATATTGTAGGGTCGCGGAATCATGCGGCCTCGGCAGACAGATTAGGGTGACGACAAAGTTCTTC
Organism: uncultured Planctomycetaceae bacterium; assembly: GCA_964386705.1. GTDB lineage: Bacteria > Planctomycetota > Planctomycetia > Planctomycetales > Planctomycetaceae > AM-0621. The sequence continues at coordinate 2,740 of CAYLTY010000162.1, read as the reverse complement.
AAGTTCAGACAGCGTTAAGGAGAGGATTTGTTCTTCCAGCTCCGCAAGTCGCTCAGCCACAAATGCTCCGTCCATCAGGCGATGGTCGTAGGCAAGCGTGACGCGACATTCATTACGGGCATTGAGCGGCCCGTATGTCAGTGACGTTGTGAGGAAGCCCGGCGGATGTTCAATCTCCGCGCCGCGTCCGGCAACGGTTGTCAGCAGAAAGGTGCCAAGTCGTTTGGATCGTTTCGCACCGCTGACGTTCAGGTTCCACCACCAGATGAACCGTCTCAGAAGCGACGGCAGCGCGCTCAGTTGGAGTTGCTGCCGAAACACGTCCTCAACGGGTTCTTGAGTGAACCGGTCCAGAGCCAGTTGAATATCCTGCAGTGACACCTGATGCGGTGCTCGAATCTTGCCCCACAGCAGCCAGTCGTCAGCAGCGTACTTGCGATGCACGGCCACGGTCGCGACAGGCTCGGCGTGTTGTACGACGTGAGGGAATGGCCAGTTGACCCACGACTGACACAGACGTGCGTTTCGGGCGCACACCGCCGAATAACTCTTCAGGAAGATCGCCGGCCACGACACGCGTTGAGGAACCTGCTGACGAGTCTCCTCGACCCCATGAAGCTTGAAGATCCGGCTTTGAGCGGTTGTAGGCACCGCTTGAAACAGCCTCAGTACATCGCACACCAGAACGCGGCTACGCGGAAGAAGCATGCGGCGGGAATTGAAACCGGTCTCAGAAGTCATGATCGTGGTCACGGTATGAACGAAGTGAGTCTTCGTCATATCGACACGCGCACTACTCAATTCGCCTCTGACCGATAGCGGCAGCGCGTCCGTCAAAACACGAAGTGTTCAGCAACAAGCACGTTCCGGATGCGCGTGCAACGACGGGATAGAACGGTTAGCAGGGTGCCAATGAGGGGCAAGCACAGGCGGAACCAGTTGCGGCTTGCGGACTGGCCTCTTCGATCTTCGCCGGAAGTTGAGCAGTCAGCGCGATTGTGCCGCCTTGACCGATTGCAGCTTCAACCAGGCTAAGCAATCCCGCCATCGGCAACCCCAACCAGTAAGCTGTGCGCTGCAGCCAACGCTGACCGCGCGTCATCGCACTTTGACTCGGAGCGTCGTAACGATGCAGCAACGAATACAACGAATTGCGCGGTGCATCTGTCAATTGATTGAGGGCGCTCTGCAGCCAGCCAAACGGATTCTGGAGCAAGGCGAAGTGGCGTGTTGAGCACACCTGAAAGCCATGCCGATCGACCAGCTTAGCCAACGTACGATCCGAGAAATGATAAACGTGTCGCGGCAGGTCCAGATGGAACCAGTTCGCCCCCGACCAGCGCGACTGCCAGCTGCCAAGGTTCGGCACGGCGATGATCAGCCGCCCGCCCGGCTTCAGGACACGAGCGATCTCATCCAGCGTCTGATCGGGCTGAGGCAGGTGCTCCAGCACATGCCAGAGAATCACCGCGTCAAACGTGCTGCTCGGATACCGCGCATCCGCTAGTTGCGGTGCAATCCGAATCTTCGCGCGACGATCAGCGCCTTCAGCCGCTGCGGCGTTCAGCTCAACACCATGAGCTTCATAGCCCAAATCCAGAATGCCGCGCAGCATCACTCCGCGTCCGCAACCGACATCGAGCACTCGCCCGCCCTGCGGGATACCCTTCAACAGAGTGGCAGCGCGAAGTTTAGCCCCCAGGCGCACGCCAGCTTCAACCAGCGGCTCAAACTTCGCGTCCGGAGTTCCGTAATACTCGGCCGGATAGAACTCGGCGATGCGGGCACTGGAAGGCATTGGATGCAGCGATCCCAGCCCGCAGCCATCACAGGTGACGAATCTTTCCTGCAACCCTTGAATGAGATACTTCGGCGTCGCGGCGATATGCCCACACACAACGCACGGTGAGGTTTCAACCGCTGGTTCCGCGCGCGCGGGTAGCGGCCAGATTGGCGGATGCTCCGGAATGTGCTCTGGCGGAACCAACCCCAGGTCACGAGCACGCTCGGCTTCGATCAGTTCCTGCAGTGACTCAATAATCCCCAGCACGTCCTCAGGTCGCCGGACGCGGGGCGACGACGCAGCATCGCGCGCCTGCAGTTGAACCAGCGCAGCCTCAGACTCAAGACCGCGAGACTCCGTTGGTATCAATTCTGTCGACATGGCAAACCCGAGGGCATTGAGTGGCTCTGCGATTCCCGAAACCCGCCATCGCCAATGACGGCGCGGAATCGCAGAGCGCGATGCCTCAAACCTAGGTCGCCCTCAACAACACGCGGTCCAGATTTCCCGCACCGCCAGATCCGCCCTGACAGCTCGCAGCGATTGTGTCGAGGATGCAGGGCGTGAGGCAGCTTGTCTCGCGTCGGCGAGTGTCCCATCGCTGCTTAAGACGGTATCGGCAACGTCAGAGTCTGACGCTTGCCGTTGCGGATGATGACCACCGCTACCTTGTCGCCCGGCTTTCGATTGTAGAGCGACCACGCCAGCATATCGGTCTCACGCACGAGGTCGGTCTTGCCGTCGAACTCAACGATAATGTCGCCCTTCACGAACCCAGCCTGCTTGGCCACATTGTGTGGACTGTACTGCCCGACGTGCTCCACCCTCAGAGCCATCTGCGATGGCTCAAGCTCGAGCTTCTTCCGTTCTTCATCGGGCAGCACTTTCGAGAACATGCCGCCCAGAGCTGAACGACGCAGTTCCCAGCTTGAAGCTCGCCACGCGATGTCATCCTTT
>CAYLTY010000161.1:0-19831 GCA_964386705.1 uncultured Planctomycetaceae bacterium | reverse complement strand
GCGGCCCGGTTATCAAGAAGTACGCTCGCGAATGGATTCTCGACATCGAGGACATTTCTGAATTCGTCGAAAGCCAGCGCCAGCTCGTAGCTGTCCGCAAGCTCGACGAACTTGTGACGCCCGCGGAGACCGTGTACCGCGTGACCGATCCGGCAGTCGCGACTCGTCTCGAATTGGACCACAACGGCCAACACTAGGACGCAGAGCCTGGCGATGTTCAACGCCGCAGGACGATATTGAGCCAGAATCGACGGACACGCATCCTGACAAGAGGCCTGAGGTCTTGAGGAGTTCATCGAGCGCCATGAGTGAGAACATCACCATCATTCTGTCACACGATGAAGCACTCGTCTTGTTTGAGCTCTTCGCGCGGTCTGACGACGACGATGCATTCGTACTTCGACACAATGCGGAGTACATCGCATTAATGAGCATTTCTTGTCAGCTTGAAAAGGTGCTGGCTGAACCATTCGGCTCGAGATACGACGAATTGCTCACGATTGCACGTGACCGGGTTGCGAAAGATTACGAGGGCACCGCACCGGGAGTTCAGAACGACGTAACATCCTGACGGCCCTACGCTCCTTGCCGAGCCAGCTCGCTGCTCGTAGGGTTCGTCGATCATTCCGTTCGAACTTCCGGAGAAAGACATGAGCGACACCGAGCAACCAGGCGAGCATCCCGATGACATCTCTCGGAACGCTCGTTATGGGTTGGGACTGTTCGCGGTCTATGTCGCTCTGTATGCAGGCTTCATTTCTCTGGCTGTCTTTAGCCCTGAGAAGTTGGCCGCACCGGCCGTTGGCGGAGTCAATCTGGCGATTGTTTACGGCTTCACATTGATCGTGGCCGCGCTGCTGCTGGCGTTGGTTTACATGGTGCTCTGCCGCCGTACAACGCGTTAAGACTCAGGCGTCTTAGCCAGCACGTCCGAGATCGTTTGAAACATCGCGATCGCTGCCGACATCAGTGATTCTCCGGCCACGAAGCCCGAAGCAATCGGTACGTTGTAGTCTTCCGCGCTCCGCTTGTGCCCTTTCTCCCAGGCCCAGGCAATCACGGCGCCGATCGCAAACGAGAAACTGTTCGCGAACGGGACGATCCAGCCAAGCCCCAGCCCCATCGCTGACGGCATGAAACGCTTCACATTGGGCGGCAGCAGGCGATCCAAAATCGGCAGAATGATGCCAATCGCACCGCCGATGATAATGCCATAGAGGGCCGTCTGCGGCAGCTGATCGACGCCCTTCGTGAGCAGTTCGGCAACCGCCTTCCACATGTTCGTCGCGGGCGGGTTGTACTTCTCCAGAGCTTCCTTGTTGGGAATCATCAGATACCACGCGGGAATGATCGTCAGCGTGCCAAAGAACACTCCGACCAATTGAGCGAGGATCTGCTTGCGCGGATTCGCACCCAGCAGGTAACCGGACTTCAGGTCAGTCAACAGGTCGGCAGAACTTGATGCCGCATTAGCTGCGATGCTGGCGGTCATCAGATTGACCTGCACATTCTTCGGCGACAGGACGGCATACAGGAGTTGCGCAATCTTACCCATGGCACCGACAGGATTCGTATCCGTCTCACCCGTCGCGCGACACGCCACTAACGACAGCGCGACGCTCAGGACGATGGCGATCGTGCCGTTCAACAGGGAGATTTCGAAGAAGTACCACTCAGCCAGAACAGTGAGTGCCGCGATCGGCAGAAACAACTTCCAGAACCAGCTGCTGGGAACTTCTATCCCGTCATCCTGAGCCGCTCCGGCATTGTCGGTGCGTTTGAATGCCCGAGCCATCGTGCGCCACTGCAAAGCCACAGACGTCAGGCTGGCCATCACCATCAAGCTTGTACCAGCCCACAGCGACCACCGCGTCAAAGGATAGCCGACGACCTCGCCCGTCTCGGGATTCTTGCGCGGCGGAATCGAGAGAATCGGCCCGGCGGGAGCGGTCGCTTTGCTCTCCTGAACGACCTTGAATGGCGGCCCACTGTCTCCATCTGCGGGCTTTGCCTGTTCCTCAGTTTTGGTTGTGTCCAAGTCGGTTACCGAAGCCATCTCGCCGGTTACAGGTTTGTCCGGACTGGCAGCCGTTTGAGCGTACTGCTCCATGATGACGCGATCGTTTTCGATCACCATCGGCCCGATGGCGAAATACAGCAGGCAAGAACCGGCGAGCATCGAGAGCGACACTCGCAAGCCAGTAATCATTCCCGCTCCAATCAGCAGGAGACTCGGTTCGAAACCGAAAACCGGCAATGTCGACGATGGAATCCCTCGGACGTGCCCACCAAACGGCACGAGTTCGGGAATCTTGATTTTCCAGTCAACCAGCTTCTGCCACTCGGCGGTGCGCAAGAATGCCAGCACCATGCCGATCACCAGCGACCAGACCAGCGCCATCGCCTTGCGAAACGCGTCGGCACCGCGGCCGTAAAGTGCCTTTAACGTCTCAGCGGCTGCAATGCCGCTGGGAAACGGCAACTGCTCGCGATTGATCATCTGGCGTTTCATCGGGATCGCGATCGCAGTGCCCAACAGCGCGGTCAGAAATGTCCAGACCGCAGCGACGTGCCAGGGGTAATGCTCGCCCGTTATGAGCAGCATGGCTCCGAAGGCAGTCACCAGCGTTGATCCGGTCGAGTATCCCGCAGCCGACGCCGTCGACTGCATGCAGTTGGTTTCGAGGATCGACATCTCGCGAGTATTGGTCGCAAGGCCAATGCCTCTCCAGATGAGGAACGACAGCACGCTGGCGGTGATCGCCACGCCGAAGCTCCAGCCAAGTTTCACCGTCGTGTAGACGTGCGCAATCGACATCGCCCCGCCCAGCAATCCACCGGTCAGCACGGCTCGCAGAGTGAACTGCGGCATGCGGTCGCCCTGATAAACCCGCTCGCGCCAAAACGTCTCCATCTCCTCAGGCGTGTGCGTCTTGCCGTATTCGGTGATCTCCGAGATCGAAGGAATCGGGCGGGCTTCATCCTGAGGCGTCGGCTGCGAGTCGCTCATGCGAAATCCTTTCGGGGCGTTGTTGCTAACGTTGGGCCTTCTCGGCTTCGGCCAGCCGGATGGCTTCTTGGCGATATCGCTCGGCCAGTTCAAGATTAAATCGCGGATGTTCTTCGTTCATGGAAGCTTTGCGGTGCCGCGCTTTGCAGCGATAGCAGACCAGCACATCCGGCATGAACGCGTACAGGGCGAAATCGATCGCAAAGAAGACCATCAGTACCAAAATCGCCATCTCTGGCTGCACGTAGGCATAGAAAATCGTGCTCATAATCGCTCCGCTCGCAACCATCAGCAGTCCGAGCGCCTGCGGAAAATCTTTCTGGCGCCACAGATCGTGATTGCCACAAGCCAGACACTTCAAAGGCTTGTCGCCTTCGATGAACTCATCATTCAGGACACGTTTCCAGTCACAACTGGAACAGTGAATTTCGGGCTGTTGAGTACTCGCAGACGCGATGTTCAAAATCTGACAGGCGGGACAGTGATAGATGAGTTGCATGAGGCGACGCTTAAACAAAGTACGTGAGCGACTGGCTGAATTGCAGGTGGCTGTAATTTCGCCGCGCGGCAATCGTGAGCATATCGAGGGAACTCAGCAAGTACCCCGCAAGCTGCGGAGACGGGAAACCACACGTGCAATCCTCTGCACCGCATCGGTCATTTCGTCGAGCGTGTTGTCTGTGCTGACGGTGAACCTGACTGCCGATTTGTAGACATCTTCAGCGGCTCCCATCGCAACCAGCGCCGGAGCGGGCTCGGCAGAACCGCTCGCACAGGTACTGCCGAGCGAACACGCGATGCCTTCCAGATCCAGAGCCACGAGCATGGCCTCGCCGTCTACGCCGGGAAAGGAAATGTTGAGGGTGTGCGGCAACCGGTGCTCACGCGAACCATTGATAACCACGGGCTCGCAAGTCTCACACAAGCCACGCTCCAGACTGTCACGCAGTTGCACGAGCTTCTGAGTGCGTTGAGTCATCTCTTCGCAGCACAGTTCTAAGGCTCGCACCATCCCTGCAATCAAAGCGACAGGCTCAGTGCCGGGACGACGGTCGGATTCCTGATGGCCTCCGAAGATTCTTGGTGCTAGACGAATGTCATCGCGAAGCAATAACGCTCCCACTCCGCGCGGTCCGTGAAATTTGTGAGCGCCCAACGACAACGATGCCGAGCCCAGTTCGTGAAACCGAACCGGGATCTTGCCGACGGCTTGAACCGCGTCGATATGCAACGGCACGCTGGCCAGCCTGCACTGAGCAGCCAGCGGTCGCGTGTCCTGAACGACTCCAGTTTCGTTGTGAGCCAAAATGACCGTCGCGAGCTTGATGCGTTCCCACGGCAGTGTCGCCAGTTGGTCCGCTCGCAAAAGCCCGGACGAATGCACATCCAGCATGCTCAACTGCCAGCCGCGCTGGACCAGAGATCGGCAAGATTCCATCGTCGCGGGGTGTTCGCCAGCCGTTAATAGAATCGTGCCGGGCGATCCCTGCGTCATCCCAAACAACGCGAGGTTACTGGATTCGGTGCCGCCACTGGTAAAGATCACCTCGCCGGGGTCAGCATCCAGCAAGTCCGCCATGCGTTCGCGAGCCGTCTCCAGGACACGGCGCGCCTGACGTCCTTCGGCATGACGGCTGCCGGGATTGGCGTAGCTCTGCCGCAGATGCTGAGCCACGACCTCGACAACTTCGGGGAAAGGTCGAGTGGTCGCGTTGGCATCTAAGTACACGCGACCTGACGATGTTGACGCAGCTTGCGGGGGCATTGATCACTCAAAAGAACGCAATTCAGAAGTAAACCCATGACGGCGAACGTCGTGAATTTAGTCGATCCAGACCGCTCAGGCACCAACCGCGCAACTTTGCCCACGAATCTGTAAGGCCGAGTGCTGCTCTCTTAACCAGTGGCGTTGTAGACTGCGGCCAGCGGCACACGATCCTCGAGCAAGATGCTCGCGGGAACATTCAGGACTCCATCACGCGGAAAGCACCCATGAGTTCTCCCGATCGCTATCAGGAACAGATCCTTGCCCGGACCAAGATCGTTGCCACCGTCGGACCGGCCAGTGCCAGTCGCGAAGTCTTGAAAGACCTGATCCAAGCGGGCGTGGACGTCTTCCGGCTGAACTTCGCCCACGGTTCGCACACATGGCTCAGCGAAGTGGTCGCCACCATTCGCGATGTGTCCCGCGAACTGCGTCGCCCGGTCGGGCTGCTCGGTGACCTTTCCGGACCGAAGATTCGTCTTGGTATCCTGCCCGAGGAAGGTGTGCTGTGCAGCGAACGAGACGAATTCATATTCGTGCGAGGCATGAAGACTTCGGGGCCGCGCGAGCTGGCTTGCACTTACGCGCCTCTGATTGACGATCTCAAGGTCGGCGACCGCGTGTTGCTGGCTGACGGCATTGTGGCCATGCGAGTCATCGAGAAAGACGTGGCGAAAGGCTTCGCACGCTGCGTGGTGGAAGTCGCGGGCACAATCCGCAGCAAGCAAGGTGTAAACCTGCCGGGCGTCGCCTTGAGCACCCCCAGCCTCACAGAGAAAGATCGAGTCGACCTGGCCTGGGCCGTTAAGGAGCAGATTGATTTCGTCGGACTGAGCTTTGTGCGGCGAGCTTCCGACGTGCGAGAGTTGCGCGAAGCCATTCAGGCTCACAATGTCACGTCAGGGCCGCAAATCGTTGCCAAGATCGAGAAGCCGGAGGCGCTCGAAGAACTTGAGGCCATCGTCGATGAGACGGACGCGATTATGGTCGCTCGCGGAGACCTCGGCGTTGAAGTCGACATCGTGCAGGTGCCCAGCATTCAAAAGCGGCTCATCCGCCTGTGCAATCAAAAACGAGTTCCGGTGATTACCGCCACGCAGATGCTCGAAAGCATGCAGCGCAACGAACTGCCCACTCGCGCTGAAGCCAGCGACGTCTTCAACGCCGTGCTGGACGGCACCGACGCGGTCATGCTCTCCGGCGAAACCGCAGCGGGACTCTATCCGCGGCAAGCGGTCGCCATGATGAGCCGCATTGCTCAAGAGGCCGAGCAACTCCTCAAGCTGCGAAGCGCAGCAGAAGTTCGAACCAGCGGTCATCGACAGGCTTTGGCCGTCACGGAAGCCGTAGCCGTAGGAGCAGTCGCAACCGCAGAGGAACTCAACGCCGACCTGATCGCCGTCGCCACGGTTTCCGGTCTGGCGGCTACCGCGATTTCCAAGGAACGCTGCCGCGTGCCGGTGCTGGCCATTTGCGGCAGCGCGTCAGTGGCGAGACGGCTGACACTGCTGTGGGGCGTCATTCCGATTCAAACGCAACTTGATGAGCACGGCGAGCACACTCCCGAGCACGTCGTGCTGGAAGCGATTGCGTGGGGCCGCGAGGTCGGCGTCCTGCGTTCCGGCAGCCGAGTTGTCGTGATGGCCAGTTCGCGCTGGTCAGCGGAGGGACACGACTCCATGCTGGTTCATGTAGTCGAATAGTGGAGTCCAGGCATGACATTGCGGCGCGTCTGTGTCTTCTGCGGATCTCGAACGGGAGTTGACGACAGCTATCGGGCGGCTGCCGTTGAGCTGGGTCGTTTGATGGTGCAATCCAACTGCGGACTCGTTTACGGCGGCGGAAGTGTCGGCCTGATGGGCGTGATTGCCGACGCGGTGCTGGATGCGGGCGGCGAAGTGATCGGTGTAATTCCGGAAGCACTGGCCACTGCCGAGCTCCTGCATCCACGAGTTCCCACGATGCACGTTGTCCCGACCATGCACGCCCGCAAGGCTCTGATGGCCGAACTCTCCGACGCCTTCATCGCTATGCCCGGCGGGTTCGGCACATTCGAAGAGTTCTTTGAAGTCGTCACCTGGTCGCAACTGAGGCTGCACCGCAAGCTCACGGGTTTGCTGAACGTCAACGGCTTCTTCGATCCACTGGCGCGTCTGGTCGATCACGCAGTGCAGGAAGGTTTCATCCGCCCGCCGCATCGTCACCTGGTCGTCATCGAAGAACGTGCGGACGTGTTACTCAGGCGACTGGACACCGAAACATTCATCGACGAGGTGAAGTGGTGACCGAGTCCGGGCCGAATACTCCCCCTCCTGAGCCACCATCGCAAACCGCCGCAGTCACGGGTTGGACGAAGGTCACTCGTGCCATGGCGCGGCGCGCGACGGACATCATCGCGATCGCGATCGTGGCAGTGGGCATATTGAGCATCAGTGGCCGCCTGACGGAATGGTGGGGCACCGACGTCAACGATCTGCTCGATGTCTCGCGTACGGCCTCACAAGTTGCAGGGACTCAAACGGCATGGGGCACTGAGGGTGAAGCCGTCCTGATGCGGCTGGGACAGTTAGCCGTAACCGTCGAACGGCAAGTATTGCGCGGCGATCAAGCTCAAGCCGATCTCGCGCTGACGAACACCTGCCGTGCCCGATTGCAGCATTCATCCCGCGCAGTTGGCGATTCTCCCGATGCGGCTGCCGAGCAAGATCTGCTGGCCGGCCTGAAGCAGCTAGAGCCCATTGAGGAGCAGAGCGGCGAGTGGAAACTCTATCGACTCGATGGCGAAAACCGGCCGATGGTCGGCACTTTGCTGGTCGGAGTTCGTGTGACGGACGCATCACCCGTCGTCGCCTGTTGGGGCTTCGTGGTGCCGCGTGACAACGAGCATTGGACGATCTTCCTGTTCGACAAGACGTCGCAAAGTTCAACGAATACCAGTGATATCTCCCTGCCAGACGATGCAACTCCGGTCTTGTCCGTGTCTGATCCGCAAAGCGGTCGGCTGATGTCCTTCGAAGCTCAAACTCAGGCTCCGCCTGATCCGGAACTCACCGCCTGGCGAACTTTCTTCGGTCATGAGTTTTCACAACGCGGTTGGCAGACAGCGCGCGCGTGGACACAATCGTCTCAAAGCTGGTCCGCCCGCTATGAACGAGCGATTGAGAGTCGTCGCGAGGCCGTGGAGATCACGTTGACGATCAATCCGTCCAGGCGAGCGGTGGGTGTGCTAAATTTGATTGCGGAACGTACGGCCGAAAAGCCGTAAGAAAAATGTCCGATGAGGTCCGTCCTGTTTGGGAGCGCTCATGAAGGGTATTCCGGGCTTAGTGATTGCGGCGGTTCTGGCGTTGACCGGTGGCATCTGCAATTGGCTGTACCTGGCCAATCAGGCCGATCGCTATGAACGGCTGGCATTCATGATCGTGCAGGCCGAACAAATCCGCGCGGGTGATCGCTTCAAGGAAGAACACTTCACCAAGGTGGAGATCCCCCGGAACAACCTCGGCAATCTGGAAGCCATTGCCGTGAAGTGGTCCGATCGAGTGACCGTGTACTCCCAAGTCGCCACTCGCGATCTGGTCCGCGATCAGTTGCTGTTGCGGGAAGACCTCAAAACTCCGGCTCAACAGAACATCAACGAGCTGATCGGTTCGGACGAACTCGCGATCTCGGTGACCATCGATCCGCGCACGTTCAATCCCCAACTGGTGAACCCCGGCGATCTGGTCTCGTTCCGAGTCCCCCGCAACTCGCTCCCGACCCCTGCCACTGGCGTCGGTGCTGCCGATCCTACAGAACAAGCCCTGACAGATGAGATCATCGGCCCCTTCCGCATCCTGGCGTTGGGCAATCGCAAAGGTCGCAGCGAAGTCGCGAAAGCGGCCGGCCAATCGGTGGGTTCAGAAACCACCATCACCATCGCCGTCGATTACCCCAACAAGAAGATGGACCGCAAAGCCCAACGACTGCTGGATATCTCCAACCTCACGGGCTTCAAAGGCGTACAACCATTGCTGCATCCCATGAGTGACAAGCGTTAGCTGCGACTCCAGACCATTCGCGAATTCACGGCTGAACTCCGCATCATGACTGGGTCTCAGAATGAACGAGTTCCCGTTTCCGCCGAGTCGCTTACCAGCCGCCTCGATCATCCCGCTTCATGCGGCTTTTGTTGCCATCATCGTAGCCTCATTCGTGGCATTCATCTGGCGGCTGCGTCGCCCGGTTTACCTGGGCGACGTACTCGGATGGATGGTCGTATTCGCCGTCGCGGTCGTGCTGTGCAACATCTGCTACAACGACGAGGTCTTGCGCCCGGCCTGGGTGACCTACACCAGGCTCGTTGGGTATCTGACCTGCTATGCCGCAATGGTGACGGTGCTTCGTTTCTGGAGCCCGAAAGTCTCAACACTCGCAGCGCTGGCACGAGGGCTTCTGTGCGTGTTCCCGCCAGCCACACTGTTGGAGTTGGCACTCGCCGCGGGCTGCATCATACCGATGGACTTTGGACGTCAGCGTGGAGCATGGCATCACAGCGACTGTGGAAACCAGTTGCGGTACATACTTTTTGCGATGCACAGCTACGAAGAGTTACACCGGCATTTTGTGCCGCCCGTTGTTGAGACAGAAGGCTTGCCCACTCGCAGTTGGCGAGTCGATCTATTGCCGTTTTTAGACCAGTCGCCACTTCGGAAACGCTACTCAGTCGACGATCAATGGGATGGCTCCAAGAACTCGACCCTGTCACAAGAGATGCCGCACGAATTCACGTGTGCCGCCAATCCTGGCACGACAGTAGACCACAACGGCACAGCGTGGCGAACAACGGGCTACGCGATGGTGAAAGGACCTGATGCCTTCGGCACTCCATCGGGACGCAAGTTTTCAGAACTGCGTGATGGAGCAACGCATACCGTCGCGATTGTGGAAGCCGCCGGCCGGCGAATTCCCTGGCTCAAACCGGAAGATGTTGAACAAACTCCCGAAACCATCGGCGTCAATCAACCGGGCGGTGCGCCTGGTCGGTCTTGCAGTCTGATCTCGTCCTATCACGCAGGTGGAGCTTTCGTCGGCATGGCGGATGGTTCAGTGCGATTCGTCAGCGAGGGCATTGATCCCAAGACGCTGCAAGCGATCCTCACAGTCGACGCAGCAGACAATCCCGGCGAGTTCTAGGCCCTCACCATGTCGGTTTTGGATAGGGTGTTGTCGCGGACGCGGATGGCGTGAAAAAGTTGGCGAGGTAACCTGTCGTTCCCGCCTTGGAATCTCATTCATCCCATCCTTCCGGTGGCCTCGATATGAAGTTGGTTGAATTGCTATCCGTGTTCATCGTGCTGGGCTGCTTCACCGTTGAAACTCGAGCGAATGATGGCCAGCCGAGCCCTGAGCAACTGCAGTTCTTCGAGAGCAAAGTCCGCCCGGTGTTCGTGGAGTACTGCCACAAGTGCCATGCTGGCGACAAGCTCAAGGGCGACCTGCGTGTCGATTCTCGTGAGGCTTTGCTGGAGGGCGGCGAGAGCGGAGCGGCGATCGTTCCCGGCAAGCCCGATGCCAGCCTGCTGATTGAAGCGATAAACTATAAAGGCCACGAGATGCCGCCGGATCGGCGGTTGCCGGAAGCCAAGATTGCCGACATCACCGCTTGGGTAAAAATGGGCGCGCCGTGGCCGATGGAAGCGGCCGCATCCGGCTCGAAGCCACGCAAATCAAAAGAACTTTCCGACGAAGACCGCGCGTACTGGGCCTTTCAACCCATCAAAGCACCGGCCACTCCCAAGCTAACGAAGCTGCCGCAACCGCCGCATCAGATTGACGCCTTCATCAGTGCCAAACTGGAAGAAAAAGGTCTGGTTCCGAATGGCGCAGCCACACCGCGTGAGCTCATCCGCCGAGCGTATTACGACCTCATCGGCCTGCCACCCACGCCCGAAGCGGTGACGGCCTACGAAGCGGCTTGTCAGGCTGACAAGACCACGCAACCATTCCGCAAGTTGATTGATGAGTTGCTGGCCAAGCCGCAATACGGCGAGCGTTGGGGACGTCATTGGCTCGATGTGGTCCGTTTCGCTCAGACGAATGGCTACGAGCGCGACGATGAAAAGATGCATGCGTGGCGGTATCGCGATTACGTCATTCGCGCCTTCAATCAAGATAAGCCATATGACCGCTTCATCACCGAGCAATTGGCGGGTGATGAGTTGCCCAATGCAACGCCGGACTCGCACATCGCGACGGGCTTCTATCGTTTAGGAGTCTGGGACGACGAAGCGGACGATGCACGACAGGCTGAGTTCGATGACCTCGACGATGTGATCGTCGCCACGAGTGCTTCGTTCCTGGGTCTCACCGTGGGCTGCGCCCGGTGCCATGACCACAAGTTCGACCCGATCTCACACGAAGACTACTACCGCATGCTGTCCTTCTTTCGAGGCATCCAGCGCTATTCCAATCCGCAGCCGTTCTTGAATTCGTCAACCTTTTTGCCGATCGAAGATCGTGAGAAAGTCTCGAAGGCGTTTACCGAAATGCGTGCTCGTCAGGAGCAGCTCAAAGCCAAGCTGGCGTCGACGACCGACAAAGCCGAGCGAGAAAAGTTAGAGCGACAGATCCGAGATGAAACCTTGCCGGGCATTGACTGGACGCTGGGCGTGCGCGAGCGTGGCACGACAGCACCCGCAACTCACGTGCTAATCCGCGGTAACTCGGGCAATCAAGGTGTGGCCGTTGAGCCTGCATTTCTCAGCGTGCTCGGAGGAACGAAGCCGGAGACCGTGCCGCATGACGGCGTCGTCAAAACAACCGGGCGGCGTTTAGCACTGGCCCGTTGGATCGCGAGTCCCTCCAATCCGTTGACGGCGCGAGTTCTCGTCAATCGCGTTTGGAAACATCACTTCGGTCAGGGAATTGCGAAGACAACAACCGACTTCGGCAAGACGGGTATCCCGCCAACGCATCCAGAATTGCTGGACTGGCTCGCCGATTCATTCCTGCAAGGCGGCTGGTCCATCAAGGCCCTGCATCGCCAGATCATGCTGTCGGAAACGTATCGACGCAGTTCAAAGGTCGAGCAAACGAGCGACGCGGGGCCGATGATGGTTGATCCCGGCAACGACTATCTGTGGCGGCAGAACCTGCATCGTCTGGATGCAGAATCCGTACGTGACACCTTGCTGGCAGTCAGCGGTCAATTGAGTCCCGAAGCCGGCGGTCGCGGCTTCTTTCCCAAGATCGGTGGCGAGGCACTCGCCGGTAGCTCCAAGCCCGGATATGGCTGGGAGCTTTCTACGCCACAGCAACGCAATCGCCGCAGCGTCTACACGTTCATCAAGCGGACATTGACGTCTCCGTGGCTGGACTCGTTTGATTACGCCAACGTCTCGGCTCCGCTGGGTGAACGGCCCGTGACGACCGTGGCTCCTCAAGCGCTGCTGCTGCTCAACGATGAATTCGCGGGACAACAAGCCGCGTCGCTCGCCGATCGAGTGGTCGCGGAAGTCGGAGCCGATCCGCGAGCACAACTGAAGCGAGCCTATCAACTCGCTCTGCAACGCAATCCGACAGAACGCGAAATTGACGTGGCTCACGAGCTGTTACTGCGGCAGCGAGTCTCTCAACAGCGTCTGCGTGGTCGCATCACCTTCAAGCCCGATGTGCCGATTTCTCTGCACACGAGCTACATGAACCGTCTGCAGCCATCTGACTACCTGGCCGGCCCCAAAGCCGGTTGGTCGTTCACGCGCGGCCGGTGGGGCGGCGGCTACGAAGGCATCATGAACCTGGACGTCCAGCGCGGCCCCGCGGCTTTCTGGGACGGTGCACAATTCTACGACGGCGTCGTGGCCGCGAATCTGATGGTTCACAACGCCTCCGAACTGGCCGCCATCCTGGTGCGGGCTCGCCCGGATCCTGATGTCTTTCAAGCCTACGAAGTGCTTTTGAGTCCTCGCGATCAGACAGTCTCGCTCGTGCGTCATACCGATAAACGGAACGTGCTTGCAACACAGGCAACTCCGATTCCAACACTGCGTGCGCTACCCATTCGCATCGAAACTGCCGGGCCGCGAGTGCGCGTCTGGCTGCACTCCGATCCAGCGCCCGTCATAGATTTCACAGATGACCAGCCACTGGCCGGCATGGGTCATGTCGGCGTGCGCACCTGGGGAGCGGCGGTCACGCTCGATGATCTGACGTTTGAAGCGGGCGGTCAGAAAGTGGCCGTTGGCCAGTCGGTCGTCGCACCATCGCCCGACGGAAAATCGCTGCTGAGTGGCTGGCGGCACTTCGGCAGCAAGTGGATCGCGAACACAGATGGCAGCTATGCCGTTTCGCCTGGTGGAGGCATCAAAGCCGTTTGGGATGACGTGCACCTGCAAGATGGAGCTGTCGAAGCGAATCTCAAACTGCTGCAAGGCGGGGATGTCGGCCTGCTGCTGCGAGTAACTCAGGCCGCTGAAGGTACGGATGCGTTGCACGCCTACAACATCAACCTGACACACGACATCATTCGCATCGGGAAGCATCGCAACAACTGGCAAGAACTGGTGCGGGCTCCGCTGACGACTCGCCCCGGCGACTGGCGTCATGTGCGTGCCGAGATCACGGGTGCTCAGATCAAAGTGTTTGTTGATAACGCCGCGACACCCATCCTGGAGTTCTCTGATCCGGAGCCACTCCCGGCCGGCAGTGTTGGTCTGCGGGGCCACTCCGCCAAAGGCGAATTTCGCAATCTGCAGGTTGCAGCGAACGGCAAGACATTCATCGCGGACTTCGCGCAAGCAAGCCATCGTTCCGGAGTGATATTTGCGCCGATGACCGCAGCCGTCGATGACTCGGTTCGACAAGCACTCGCGTCGATCTGCCTGATGATTCTGAATCTGAATGAGGTCATCTATGTGGATTGAGCTGATCGAGTCGCTCTGACCCCTCACCCCCCTGCCCCTCTCCCCGGAATACCGGGGCGAGGGGAGCATTGATCAAAGTTGTTACTCATGACTCATGAATTGGTTCCACTTCATCCGACCTGTGGGCGCACTCGCCGCGAGTTCTTGTGGGAGATGGGGGCGGGGTTCTCGGGTATCGCGCTGGCGAGCACGTTGGCGAAAGACGGCTTCTTCGCAGCACGGGCGGAAGCCGCTCCAACGAACCTGATGGCTCCGAAAGTTCAACAGGCGATGGCGAAGGCCAAGCACTGCATCTTCCTGTTTATGTATGGTGGTCCGTCGCAGATGGACCTCTTCGATTACCGTCCCGAGTTGCAAAAACGTGACGGCCAGACGGTTCAGATGGAGATCCGTCGCCGCAGCGTACAGCAACAAAAATTGCTGGCCAGCAAACGGAAGTTCGCGCAGCACGGGCAATCGGGACAGTGGTGTTCCGATGCCCTGCCCTTGATCTCGAAGCACATGGACAAGTTGGCTGTCATCAAGTCGCTGTATGCGGATTCGTTCGCTCACGGCTCGGCAATGATCCAGATGAATACGGGCCGTATCATTCAGGGTTACCCGTCCGTCGGCACGTGGCTGAACTACGGGCTCGGCAACGGCAACGACAATCTGCCGGGCTATGTGGTGATGCTCGACCAGCGCGGCGGGCCGATCAGCGGGACGGCCAATTGGTCCAGCGGCTTCATGCCAGCCGCCTATCAGGGCACGGTCTTCCGTTCGAGCGGCCAGCCGATCCTGAATTTGTCACCCAGCAATGACGTCACGCCTGCCATGCAGCGCGATCTGATTTCGACCGCGAATCAGCTCAACGCCGAGCACATGGCATCGCGACCGGGTTACTCAGAATTGCAGGCCCGCATCGCCAGTTATGAACTTGCCTTCCAACTGCAAACAGCAGCACCAGAGGCCTTGGACCTCAGCGAAGAAACCGCCGAGACACACGAACTCTACGGCATGAATGACGGTCCGAGCGGCCATCCGCTCTCGGTGGGTGCGGCTCCGTTCGGACGACAATGCCTCGTAGCCCGGCGACTGATCGAACGCGGTGTCCGCTTCGTGCAGATCTATCACGGCGGCGGACATCAGCAACAGAACTGGGACGCTCACAACGGCGTCGAGGAGAACATGTCCATCCACTGCCCCGAGGTCGATAAGCCGATTGCGGGCTTGCTGCAGGATCTCGAACAGCGCGGGATGCTCGAAGAAACCCTCATCGTGTGGGGCGGTGAGTTCGGTCGGCAGCCGGTGTCACAAGGTTCAAACGGTGGCCGCGACCACAACCCAAAAGGTTTTACCTATTGGCTTGCCGGTGGCGGCGTGAAGGCAGGCACCAGCTACGGCGAGACCGATGAATACGGCCACGAAGCGGTCGTCAACCGCCATCACATCCGCGATCTGCACGCGACGGTCATGCACTTGATGGGACTCGACCACAACCTGCTGACGTACTTCTACGGCGGTCTGCATCACAAAATCACCGGGCCGTTCGAATCCGAGATCATTCACGGGGTGATTGCCTGAAACGCAATTTCTGAAATCAGACCATGAGCCCTCAGATCTGCCCTTCGCGGATACGACGGTCCTGACATAACGTGCCCGCATTCAACACTGTTCTGGCGTCGGCTGGTTCACGGATAAGGAGCACGGTGGCTATGGCTGATCTCTATGCAGGCATTGATTTGGGTGGCACTGGTATCAAGGCCGTGATGGGAACGGCTGATGGCTTGATTGCCGTGGAAGACCACATTCCCACCCAGTCTCACGATGGACCAGACGCCGTGCTGCGACGCATCGCCGAATGCGTGGAGAAAATGTCGGCGAAAGCGGGCTCGAAGCCGATCGCCTTGGGTATGGGAGTCCCCGGTCTGGTGGATGTTCATAACGGCGTCACAAAATTTCTGCCGAACATGCCGACGCATTGGCCAGACGTTCCGGCAGCCAAGATCCTCGGTGATCGACTGGGGTGTCCAGTGCGGCTACTCAACGACGTCCGCACGGCAACACTTGGGGAATTGAAATTCGGGCACGGGCGAGAACATCCCACACTCACGATGATCTTCTTCGCGTTGGGTACGGGCATCGGTGGCGGCGTGGTCATTGATGGCAAGCTGCGGCTGGGACCAGTAGGTGCTGCCGGCGAACTTGGGCATCAGACCATTTTGCCGGACGGTCCGTTATGCGGATGCGGCAATCATGGATGCCTGGAGACCTTGTGCAGCGGACCGGCGTTGTCGTTCGAAGGCGCGCGGCTGATGCGGATCGGCCAGGCGCCGCGACTGCGCGAGCTCACCGAGGGCGACACCGAACAGGTCAACACGAAGATGATGGTGATGGCCGTAGAACGCGGAGATGAAGCACTTCGCGACACCATTCAGCGCGCGGCGGGCTACTTGGGACTTGCGGTAGCGAACATCATTACCACGATTCATCCTGAACTGATTGTGTTGGGCGGTGGTGTGGCCGAGATCGGACCGATGCTCTTCGACAAAGTTCGCGAGGTCGTGAAGAACCGCGTCCGCATGTTCGACACCGACAGCGTCCGCATCGAACGTTCCATGCTGGGCGAACGCGCGGGTGAACTAGGCGCTCTCGCCCTGGCTGTGTCGGGCCTGGCGGGGTAATCCGCGAGCCGCCACCGTTGCGGCTGCAGGCTGCTCAATTGTTGACAGATGTTCGCGCAGGAACGGCGGTCGATCACTCCGGCCGCCGCGCCGATAGTCGTTCCATAAAGCCTGAGCGGCAACAAGCGGATCGCAGCCGGCTTGCTCGATCAGGTAATTGAAAACCAGTTCGGCCAACCGTGTCAGCGAAATGCCATGCGTGCGGTTCGACGCCACGAACAGCCACTCACTGAAGGCGAAGAAGCAGTGGAATGGCGAACGGTCGCGCCACAGTAGCGGAGTGGATTCCAAAAAGTTGCCGCTGTTCGCCACGAGGTCCCAGTAGCGAGCGAACCGCTTCATGCGCTGCATGGCATTGAAGTCGATCAGCTTCGTTTTCAGGACTTCATAAGGCGAGCTGGGGCTGTAGACCATCTCCCATTCCGCATCGTGCCGGATGATCGGAGTGCCGCGCAGCCGCTTCAGAATGCCGACTTGAATCTCCTGCGGCTTCAGGGTGACCAGCCGATCAAAGCCCTCGCCAAAGCTTTCGATGGACTCGCCCGGCAGACCGACGATCAAGTCCGCATGCACATGCACGCCACTCTCATCGCGCAGCATGCGAAGGTTGCGTTCAACAGCGTCGTTGTCCTGCCGGCGACTGATGAGCTCGCACACTTCCGGATTGAAAGTCTGAATGCCGACCTCGAACTGCAACGCGCCCGCAGGGAACTTCTGAATGAGCTCTCTCAATGCATCCGGAAAGCGATCGGGAATCATTTCAAAATGCAAGAAGAGCCCAGGCTCGTAGCGTTCCAGAAAGAACTCCAGAATCGCGCGACTCACCTTCAAATTCAAATTGAAGGTGCGATCCACGAACTTAAACATCCGCAGACCGCGATCGAACAGCGACTGCATCGAGCTCAGGAACTCCGACAGCTCGGCCTGTCGAACGGGAATCTCCAGTGCTGAGAGGCAGAACTCGCATGTGAATGGGCACCCGCGCGACGCCTCGACATAGACGACGCGACGCGAGATGTCGGCGTCGTCGTACAAGTCATACGGAAGTTTGAGCTGGCTGAACTGCGGCAACGTCGCCGGGATGAGTTTGAAACTTGCTAGCGAGGCTGACTCGGATGCGACTGCCAACGGCAAGGCGAACTGGATGTCAGCGCCGTTCAGCAGATGGTCACACAACTGAGCAAAGCTCAGATCTGCTTCGCCCGAGATGACGTAATCAGCCAGTCGAGCGACTTCGAGTTCGTCGGTCTCATAACTCACTTCAGGACCGCCGAGCACCACAATCACATCCGGCCGCACGCGCTTTAGGTCGGCCACCAGCTTCGTCGCGATGTCCACGTTCCAGATATAAACGCCGAGGCCGACGATCTTCGGATTCGTCGCCAGGATCGCTTCCAGCATATCGGTCGAACGCTGACTGATTTCAAACTCAAGCAACTGCGCACGGGACTGCAAAGCACCCAGATTCGCGAGCAAATACCGCAACCCGAACGACGCGTGAGCATACTTAGCATTGATGGTGGTCAGCAGAATATCAGCCATGCGGCAAGTTTATCGGCGGACCATGCGGCGAGCGACTGCAGGAAAGCTCGAATCTACAGCCGCAAAGGCGACACTATCGGCAATTGACGAGCCCACCCGGCCAATTCGAGGATGAGCCATCAACGCCGTGACCCGATCCCGCTCAAGCCTTCTTTGTTCGCTGCGCAATTGCAACGGACACCGCTGGCCCCGAACAGTTCAAAGCGACGGCAGCACAGATGAGAGCCTTCAGGGCCTTGTCGTTGATCTTTTCGCCTTCACGCATGTCGATCGCGCGGCGGGCGTTGCCTTCAAGACTGGAGTTGAACAGCCCCGCAGGGTCTTCCAATGACGCCCCCTTGGGAAAAGTGAGCTTCACGACGCTCTTATAGGTCTCGCCGGTGCAGATGATGCCATCGTGCTCCCATACCGGAACACCTGCCATTCCGTTGGACGGCTTACGCCACTTCACTTCCTCAACCACTTCCGGATCAGCCTGCTTGATGAGCTTGCGAACCCGAGCCAGTGCCTCACCACGCCAATCAGTCAACTCATGGATTCTCGCATCGATCTCCTGAGAGGGAGAGATTTCTGCTGTTAATTCTTCCGTGCGGCTCTTGGCCTTCTTCATGCCAGCCTCTCTGTCTTCGAACGGCTTCTTGGCGACCGAGGTCGCGTGCACGACTGGAGCGCCCGTCAACAGCTCAAGTTTGCCTTTTCGCTTCACGATGTTCTTGTAGTCCCACTGGATCTCAATGGCCTTCTTGAGCCACCGCTTGAGATCCTTAGCAACGATCTGATCGTCCGAGGTATACCGCGCTTCGGCGGCTTTGAAGCTGCCCTCGGGCGCAAGACCCGGCTCATCGAAGGATTGGCCGCTCCAGAACAAGAGGCGGATGCAATCTTTGAGCTTGCTGTAGCCGATAATCGGATTTCCGCCCAAGAACCACACCGGATGCCGATGCCAGATTTTGTTCTCTGCACCCGGCAAGTGCTGATCGATGACCTTGGCGAGGACGTCACAGATGCGCTGGTCGTCGGGCGATTGCGACTGGTTGTAGGCGTGGACGTCACTATGAATCGGCATGGGATCATTCCTCGGATAGCAACTGAAGGGAGAGCACACGCTCTCGCGCCTTACATTTTCTCCCCAGGTAGTTGACTGGCTTGCTTGACCCAAGCGATGAATTGAGCTTCGTCAAGGGGGTCATCCTCGTGAATGTCGAGGTAGCGCACTCTTTCTTGCTTGGACTTGCCGGGCGGGACTGGCCGGAGTGACGCGCCATCGAAGAAAGCCACCTTGATGTATTTCGTAAAGCAGTGGACGCCGAGGAACCAGACGCCTTGCTCAACTCCATAGAACGGTGAGTTCCATTTTACAGCCTTGCTGACGTTCGGAACGGCCTGCTCAATAAGTTTGTCGAGGCGACGTCCCAGGTCGCTTTTCCAGCCTGGCATGGCAGCAATGTAGGCTTGCACGGGAGCATCGCCGTAACCCTTCGCGATCTGAGGATTGCCGCCTGAAAGCAGCTTCGGCTCGGCAGCCTTGCTAGAAGACTTCTTGGCCGCGGCTTTCTTCGGTTTGGCGGTCTTTGCAGCGGCCCTCTTGATCGCAGCTTTCTTGGCAGCTTTCGCGGATTTCTTCGGCTTCTCACCGGGCATTGCGTCCCCTCTCGATGAATCGGTTTCGATAGTCTCAGACCAGATGGAGTATCACTGCAACCTAGCCATGGTCAAAGTGCCCCAAGATCAGCAGAGTGAAAGTCACCCTTCCGATGCAAGCGATGACTCTTTTGAAATCAGGCGGCGGAAGACATGGCCCTTCCACATCCAAAGCCCTGAAATGATGAGGGTCGGCAGAAAGACGTAACGAGTCGGTGCAGCGTAATTGGGGATTTGATCAAATGGGCTGTAGATATAACCAATAATCGGAATGCTGAAGATGAGATGAATCCAGCAGAGAATCGAA
>CAYLTY010000160.1:0-19860 GCA_964386705.1 uncultured Planctomycetaceae bacterium | reverse complement strand
GCCCGCCTCGACAATAACCGCCCTGACTCCGGAGCACGACGATGACAGCCAGCCACATCGGGCGTTTTTTTCGTAAACCCTCAAATGCTGAGGACTTACCAACCAGAGCGCTCGCCAGAAAGAAGACTGCGAAAGCCAGCAGAATCTTGGTTCCGACCAACGCGTGCCACAGGCTGTCACCCTTATGAGCCGGCATCAGCCGCATGTAGTTATAGAATCCGCTCAATAAAAAAAGTCCGATGCCTGCATGAATGAACCGCTTCCAGCGCGGCAGCAGGAACGAACGCAACTGGTCGTGCGTTTCCGGAGTCAGTTGGTCGGCGGCAGGTTTCAGCACGAAGCGCATGAAGACGGTGCCACCCACCAAGGTGATGGCCGTCGCCACGTGCACGAACCGGGAAATGGCGTCAATAAGCAGTTGAGAATCCATAGGGGTGAGTCCAGGAATAGAGGTCAGAGAGCAAGGCGGCTGTTGTCGTCGCCGCAGGAAGGGGCGAAGTTTAGGCGCTCCCGCGTTCTCAGCGAGGCTGCCATCGCCGCCTTCCGGTTGTTGAGAAAGCCATCGGTCGTGGCGGATGCGTCTCGCATCCGTCTGACTTGGCCACTTGAAGTTGACCGAGTCGAGCGGTGCAATCCATCTCTTGATTCAGATCAGCAACCCGCATGCGGAAAAACTTCGATGGCGCTGCCAGACATAGTCAAGAAGTGTGACGATGTGATGACTCACGCCTGGATGGTGCGAACGTTCGTCAAACACAGCGAGGAAGCCGAGGACGCTGTCGAACTCCTTGAACTGCCGCGCGTCGTCTTTGATGTGACTCGCGCGCTCGAAACTCGAGTCAATGATCCGGTGGCGTATCTCAGAATGCTCAGCAAGAAGATCGCCAAGCTGCGGGCCGCAACGGCTCAATTCGCCATCGACGCTCCGAAGATTTCGGCTCACACCAACTTTCGCATGGCGTCCCGTTCGATGACCATCTGTGTTGGTCAACTGGAGTCGCTGCTCGAAGAAGGCAACGCTTTGCTGTCAGCAACTCCGGCGCACAGCACGGCTGATGATCTCGACTCCGACGACTAACGTCAGCACCGCAGCTCCCTCTTCCCTCTGACAGGAAACCAGGATGCGAAGCACTCTGTACCGCTGTTTGTGGATTGTCCCATTGTTGGGTTTGAGCCTGCCGCTCACGCTGGCTTTCGAGCCGTCCGTTGAAAAGGGCATCTCCGAATTCCCCAAGCTGTCGGCCGCGACGGACTGGCCGTGGTGGCGCGGGCCGCTGCGAAACGGGGACGCGACTTCAGCGGGTGCGGTGCCCACGGCGTTCAAGCCGGAAGACGCGACATGGAAAGTTCCAGTGCCGGGTCGCGGCCATTCCTCACCAATTGTTGTCGGGCAGCGCATCTTTCTGACCACTGCGGATGAGAAGGCTCAAGTTCAATCCGTACTGGCTTTCGATCGGCAGTCTGGCAAGCAGCTCTGGAAGAAAGACATCAGCCAAGGCGGCTTTCCCAAGCGAAATCACCCGAAGAACACGGAAGCCACCGCCACCATCGCCTGCGACGGCGAGCGGTTGTTCGTTGTCTTCTTCCATCACGAAGCGTTGCACACCACCGCCTTGGATCTCGACGGCAACGAGCAATGGAAGATCAAAGCCGGAGCCTTCAATCCGCAGCGGTACGAGTACGGCTACGGGACGTCGCCCATCATCTATCGCAACACGGTCATCGTGACGGGTGAGTATGACGGAGCCAGCTTCATCGCGGCGTTTGATCGCAAGACCGGTAAAGAAGTCTGGCGAACTCCCCGCACCAACAGCATCAGCTTTTCGACTCCGACGGTGGGACATGTCGCAGGCAAGGACCAGATGCTCATCAGCGGTCAGGAGCAGGTGGCCTCTTACGATCCGGCGACCGGCAAGCAACTTTGGTCTACTGCAGGCACGACTCACGCTACCTGCGGCACCATGGTCTGGAGCGGCGACATGGTCTTCGCCAGCGGTGGTTACCCCAAAGCCGAAACGATCGCGGTCAAAGCGGATGGCAGCCGGGAAGTGCTGTGGAAGAACAATCAGAAGTGCTACGAACAGTCGTTGATCGCAGTCGATGGCTATGTCTACGGACTGACCGACAACGGCATTCTGTTCTGCTGGGAAGGCAAGACCGGCAAGGAAATGTGGAAGCAGCGCCTGCGCGGGCCAGTGAGTGCGTCGCCCGTTCTGGCGGGAGGCAATCTGTATCAGGCGAATGAACTCGGCACGCTCTACGTCTGGAAGCCCAACCCCGAGAAGTTTGAGATGGTCGCCGAGAACCAGATCGGGAACGACTCCTTCCCCAGCCCGGCCGTGGCTGGCGGTCAGATCTTTCTGCGAGTTGCTGATTCATCCAGCGGTAAGCGGCAGGAATTTCTGTATTGCTTCGGAAAGTAGCGATGAGTCTGCCTTCTCAATATCGAGTCTGGCTGGCGAAGCGGCGACTGGTCATCGGCATGCTGCACCTGCCCGCCTTGCCCGGCAGTCCCCGTTATGCGGGTGACCTGAAGGCGCTGGTGGAGTCTGTGCTGGCTGATGCCCGTACGCTGCAAGAGGGCGGCATCGAGTTCGCCATGCTGGAGAACTTTGGTGACTCGCCCTTCTTCCCCGGAGCGTTGCCCGCCAGCACGATCGCACACATGACGGCCATTGCTCAGCAGGTGCGGCACGAGACCGGACTTCGCCTCGGCATCAACGCCTTGAGGAACGATGGTTGCGCCGCGTTGTCGATTGCAGACGCCGTCGGTGCGGAGTTCATCCGCGTCAACGTGCTCTGTGGTGCTCGGGTGACGGATCAGGGCATCATTCAAGGCATCGCCCACGACCTGCTGCGCCTGAGACGAGCCCTCGAAGCCGATCACATCGCGATCCTAGCTGACGTCGATGTGAAGCACTCTGCGCCGCTGGGCGTCCGTCCTATCGAAGATGAAGTGCATGATCTCGTGGAACGCGGTGGCGCTGATGCTGTAATCGTGTCGGGCTCGGCGACAGGCCAACCCGTTGATCGAGACCATCTTCGCAAGGTTCGTTCGGCCGCGGGCACTGCTCCCGTCCTCATCGGCAGCGGAGCAACGGTGAATAACGTCGCGGAACTTCTGCAGACCGCGTCCGGCGTAATTGTCGGCACATCACTCAAACGCAACGGCGACGTCGATCAACCCATCGACCTGCAGCACGTTCAGGAGTTCGTCCGCCGCGCCCGCGGGTGAGGCGAAGCGAAAGTCGCTGATCGCTCCGCGATCAGAACGCGCATCCAAAGTCAGGCCCCAAATTCTGGATCGGTGACCAACACGCCTCACCCTCGCCTGAGCGTCGCGGGCTACAGTCGCCGCGCGGAAAGTCAGGCGTCACAATCCAAACTCCTGTTGAACCCGCCCGCTTCGGTCGGGCACTTAGCATGTTTGCCGAACTTGATGGACTATGACTGACAACCGCTTCTTTCGATTCCTCGCCGCGTGTCTGTGCCAGAGTCTGCCCTTCCTGATGTTGGTCACGACAGAACTCGCCGCGCTGAATTCCTCCGCCAGCGCCGGGCCGATGGTGCACCACATTGAATCGACGTTGCCACGCTGCGGGCAGCGGGGAACGACGGTCGAAATCACACTGCAGGGTGTCTTTCTGAAAGACCCGCGCGAGATCGTGTTCTTCCGACCGGGCATTAAGGCGGTTGAAGTTCAACAACTGCCGCCGCTGACTCCACAGGTGCTGGTCCACAGCGGCCGGCTCGAAGAGCAGGTGCGCTGCAAGTTCGTCATCGAACCAGATTGCCCGCTCGGCGAACATCCCTTCCGGCTGCGCACGGCGACGGAACTCACACTGCTGAGCACATTCTGGGTGAGTCCCTTTGAAGTCATCCCCGAGGGAGAACCCGGTCAAGGTGGTAACGACACACTAACCAGCGCCAAGTCCGTGCCACGCAACGCGACGGTGCACGCTCGCATGGACACCGGACGCCTCGCGGATCTGGATCTGTACCGCGTGTCCGGAAAGGCGGGCGAGCATCTGTCGGTCGAAGTGACCTCCGTGTGGCTGACGGAAAAGTTCTATGCCGATTCCGAGTTCGATCTGATGGTCCGCATCCTCGACTCTGAGGGACGCGAACTCGCGCGCAACGATGACAGTGCGTTACACGTGCAGGATCCGATTGCCTCCGTGCTGTTGCCCAAAGACGGAGACTACGTCGTTGAAGTCCGGCAGCGGATCTTCAAGGGCGGCAGTAATGTTTATTACCTCGCTCACATCGGAGCGAACCTGCGACCGTTGGCGGCCTATCCTGCTGGTGGTCGCGCCGGGAAGCCGTTGATGACGACGTTGCTGGGCGATCCCGCCGGGAAGCTGGAAAGATCCATTCAACTGCCCGATCAACCCGGCAATATGGACCACTATGAAGACGCGCCGACACCATTACCGCTGCGCGTTTCCGAGTACGACAACGTGCTCGAAGAGCCGCAGGCCGAGGAGACCTCAATTGCTCAACTGCCGGCCGCGTTGAATGGCATCATTGATGTTCCGGGCGACGCGGATGCATTCCGCGTGAAGGTCAAGAAAGGCGACCGCTACCGCGTGCGTGTCTTTGCGCGAGCTCTCGGCACGCCGCTCGATCCGCGAGTGACCTTGCGGCACGTTGATGCCGATCAACCGGAGATCGAGGGCGACGACGCTTCGCATGCCGATCGTGATTTGATTGGCGTCCCGTCGTCGTTCCATCGCAAAGAACTGCTCGATCCATCGTTCGTGTGGGAACCCAAACAGGACGGCGAATACATCCTCACCATCACCGACATGCGGAGCCTCGGTGATCCGACGTCCGTCTATCGCATTGAGGTCGAACCGACGCGCGACGCCGTGCATACCTATCTCTATGCCGCCGTCATCGACAGTGCTGAATGTCCGCGGCTGACGAGTATCGCAATTCCGCAGGGCAATCGCTGGACGGTCAACGTGCTGCTGGCGGAAGCTCAAGGCAGCCGCTTCAAAGGAGAACTCGACGTCATCGCGAAAGGTTTGCCGCAAGGCGTGCGGATGATCGCGCCGCGCATTCGCGAGGGACAGAAGTCAGTGCCGGTGCAATTCATCGCCGAACCTGACACGAAGCCACTCGGGACGTTGATTCAACTCGAAGCACAACCGGCGGACGGTTCGCGCCGTATCGAAAGCGGATCGCATCAGGCCTTCCCCTTCCTGAGCCATTCTGGAGGCCGCGCCTGGCACTCAGTGATTGTGGATCGCTATGTGCTGGCGGTTACTGATCCGGCTCCGTTCTCGATCGAACTCGTACAGCCTTCGATTCCGCTCTCCCAAAGTGGCGAACTGTTAATGCAAGTGAATCTGAAGCGGCGCGAAGGTTTCAACGAATCCGTCGACTTTCAGTTCGACTGGGTGCCACCGGGAGTGCAGGCTCAGCCGACCGTGACGATTGCGGAAGGCGAGAACTCGTCGCAGCTGCGTCTCTTTGCCAGTCCATCTGCTCAGCCGGGTAACTGGAAGGTGGCCGTCACGGCGACAACAACCGGCGGCTCGTACTACCTGGGTGCAGGTCGCATTCGCGCATCATCTAGTTTTGTGGACCTCAACATCGCCGAGCCGTACATCGCATTGAAGAACAAGCCCGCCGCCGTGCGTCGGTCTGAGAAAGCTCAGATCGTGTGGGACGTCGAACACAAGAAGCCGTTCCCCGGCGAGGCCGAAGCCATTCTGCTCGGTCTGCCGAAAGGTGTTTCTGTTGTGGAACCTGCTCCGCGACTCAAAGCCGGAGACAAGCAGTTGACCTTCGAAGTCGACGCATCCGCTGACGCCCTGCTCGGCCAATACAAAGAGCTGACCTGCGAGATTGTCATTCGCCAGGCCGGTCAGGAAATCCGCCAACGTACGGGAAAAGGAATCCTGCGAGTCGACCCGGCTCTGAGCGGACAAAAGTAGCGACGTACGAAGTCACCGCTGTGTCAGCGCAGGCGACCTGAACGTTGGGCGCTCCAGATACTGGAGCCGCTAGCAGCCCACGAAGACACAGAACTCGGAGTACCTGTTGCTTGAACTGGCTGGGCGTTTCACATTGGAACTTTCCAACGCCGATCCCCTGCTCCACCCAGCAAGGTCAACATGCCTCCACAAGAAGTCATTCAACCTGCTCCGAAACACGTTCTGCGCGATGAACGGCGGTTGTTGCAGGGGCCTCGAACGCGGCTGGATGAGTTCTTCCGCGTTGTCCGAATTGCCTGCGAGTTCATTCGCGGCTTTCGTGCTCTGCACTTTCTGGGGCCGTGCGTGACCGTGTTCGGGTCTGCCCGTTTCAAAGAGGACCATGAGTACTACGTGCTGGCTCGCAAGCTGGGGGGCGAGATCGCCAAGCTGGGCTTCAATGTCATGACCGGCGGCGGTCCAGGGATCATGGAAGCCGCTAATCGCGGCGCGAAGGAGGCGGGAGGCACCAGCATCGGCTGCAACATCGTGCTGCCCAATGAGCAGAAGGCGAACACGTACATCGATGTCCTGGTCACATTCCGGTACTTCTTCGTGCGAAAGGTGATGCTGGTGAAGTACTCGCAAGCCTTCGTCATTTTTCCTGGCGGTTTCGGAACACTCGACGAGGCTTTTGAGGCGGCGACGCTCATTCAGACGGGTAAGATTTCGAACTTCCCCGTGGTCTTCGTTGGCGTTGAGTACTGGAAGCCGCTGTTCGACTTCATGAACCACACCATGCTCAAGGGCGGGACGATTCTAGCCTCGGATTACTCGCGAATCGTGCTGACGGATTCGCTGGATGAGGTCCTGCAGATTCTGGACAACTGCCCGTCCGAGCCGACGACAACGGACGATGGCCAAGTCACATCGCGCAAGTGGGAAAAGATCGACGGCGAACCTCAGAACCCGCCAAAAACTGTCTCCGCCTGAGCCAAATGCCAGCCTAGTTTTTAGCCACGGATCAAACACAGATGAAACACGGATAATGATTGAGGTACCGAAAGGCCTCGCCTGTATCAGTGTTTCATCAGTGTTCCATCCGTGGCCTGATTCCTTCGTCTTGAGCTAAGCAGCGGCCAGGCGGCGTTCTTTCAAGCTGCGACCGATGACCACCGTCGCTTCAATCACCAACAGGATGGAGAGAGCAAACAGAATCGAACTTAGCGGTCCATTCGGATGGACCTTCTCCCCCTTGTTGATCTGATCAACCCACTTCAGAAGGAACATGGCAAGCGAAGTCATCGTGACGCCTACCATGAAGACGGCTGGGACCGCGGTGTACCACCAGGTCTTACCGGTCTTCAGCAGCCAGACCGTCACTCCCAGCAAAGTGAGGGCTGCCAGCATCTGGTTGGCTGTACCGAACAGAGTCCAGAAGATCTTCCACGCGGGCACCACGGCGCCGGTTGCGGGATCGTTCATGGTTTGCAGGATCAGGAACAGCGGTGGCAACAGCGTGATCAACGTGCAGACGTTGCGGCCAGTTCGCGTTTGCCAGCCTGAGACTTCCTGCAAGACGTAGCGGCCTAACCGCGTGCAGACGTCGAGCGTGTCATAGATGAAAGTCGCGAACGCCAGCAGCGAAAAGTTGAAGAGATAGACCCGCGCCGTCTCAAAGCTAATTCCGACCAGAGAAGCCAGCCGCGCGATAAACGTCGAAACTCCGCTGGCGAAGATCTGATCCGGGTTACCCGCCGCAACCGACTTGTCCAGGATCATGACACAGGACAGCGAGATCACGGCCACAAAGCCTTCCAATAGCATGCTGCCGATCGCTACCGGCCGCGCATCAGATTCGACTTTGAGCTGCTTTGACGAAGTGCCTGAGCTAATAATCGAGTGAAATCCGCTGCAGGCGCCGCAAGCGATTGTCACAAACAGAATCGGGAAGAGCGGCATGGGGACGCCCTGCGCATTCAGCGGAGCAAAGCTCGTGAAGGCGGGGTATTTGACCTCAGGCACGCCGCCCATGAGGCTGCCAACGACGATGCCGAGGAACGCCAATGCAATCGTCACCGTCAGGAAGTAGCCGCCCAGAAATCCGCGTGGCTGGAGCAACGCCCAAACCGGTGTGATCGACGCGACGAAGCAGTAACCCAGCAGCAGCACGTCCCAGGTTTTCGTGGGGCTCAACCCGAACATCCCCGGCAGGTCCAGTGGCAGATAGGGCCCCGCCCAAATGGTCAGCAGTACCAGCGGCATGAAGATCGCCGTTGCGACGTTTAGAGAGACCTTCGTGTATTTAAGCACGAAGCCCATCACGACTGCCAAGGCCAGATACATCATGGATGAACTGGCGACGGCCGCTCCTTCAGCCGTTTTCGCGGCCACCAAAGCCGTGTGTGCCGCCACTTGCTCGGCAGTCGCATTCGCAGGAATTGGTGGCGGTGTGGGCGCGAAGGTTCCCGCCGTGAGATCCGTGAACGCCACAATAATGTAGACCAGTGCGATCCAGACGAACGACAGGAACAGCAGGTACGCGCGGCGGCTCATGTTCTCGCGGACGACTTCAGCAATCGATCGCGCCTTATGACGCACCGAAGCGATCAGCGAAGTAATGTCGTGCACAGATCCGATAAAGATGCAGCCAATGAGGATCCAAATCACAGCTGGTCCCCAACCAAACATCAGCCCTGCAGCAATCGGCCCGACGATCGGCCCCGCAGCTGCAATCGCCGAGAAGTGCTGTGAGAACAGATACGGCGCGGGCGTCGGAACGAAGTCTTCGCCGTCGTTGATCTCGCAGGCAG
This sequence comes from uncultured Planctomycetaceae bacterium, assembly GCA_964386705.1. Classification (GTDB taxonomy): domain Bacteria; phylum Planctomycetota; class Planctomycetia; order Planctomycetales; family Planctomycetaceae; genus AM-0621. Next base: position 11,123 of record CAYLTY010000160.1, on the reverse strand, counting down.
GAGTGACGACGTCGTCACGCAGATTGAGCTGCTTCGCGACCCAACGGCCATACGTGAAATAGGCGGCGGTGAGGATCGCTCCCGTACTGACGGTCAAAGTAAGCAAGTTCATACGGAAATCTCGTCGGAAGTTTCTATCGGCGGTGGAGTCCTGGCGGCGCTGCCTAGCTCATCCACTGCATCACAAAGCGCACGGGCGGGCATGACGCACAGAAACTGTAGCACGCCCCGACGACGGTCGTAATCGGCACCTGCCTGCGACGTCAATTCATTCTGGAAATCTACGGGGCCATCGGCGAGCAGCTGGTTCAGGCAGACTACCCCGTAGACAACGACTCCAAACGCATGACTGGCTGCTGCAAACGGATATCCCCGAGTTGATTGGCCCCATCGACCGACCTACACTCAAGATCTCAAAGTTGTCGCTGCCATCCAGAACCGCGTCGCATGCTCGTGGAGATAACTGCAATGCTGAGGACAGTGAGTCTGTTGACCGTTGTCTGCGTGTTGATGATCAGCCTCAACCCGGTTGCTGCGCAGAATCCCGCGACGGCGAAGAAAGATGACAAAGACAAGAAGGGCGACAACAAGACGCTCCTGACGAAGGATAGATGGGAGCTGCCCGTTACTTACTTCGAATCGCCGAAGGAAAAAGATGCTGCGGTGATTGTGATGCTGCCCGGCAAGGGCGAGAGCCGCGTCAAATTCAATGCGTTCGCCTTGGAACTCCACAAGCAGCAGTTCGCAGTGCTCACCGTGGATCTCCGCAAACAGGGTGAGTCAAAGCCTGGGGCAAACGCTCCGGCACAGGCGAAAAACTCGACGGTGTCGAAGCTGGACTTCGAAGCCATGCTGGCTTTCGACATGGAGGCAGTGAAGAAGTTCCTCTACGAAGAGCACCAGGCGAAACGCCTTAACATGCGCCGTCTGGCAATCATTGCGGCGGATCAGGCCACCGCCATTGCCGTCAGTTACACCGCGATTGACTGGGCCAAAGAGCCCTTTGATGACGCTCCGAGTCTTGCGAACCGGACTCCTCGCGGCCAGGACATTCAGGCTCTGGTGTTACTGTCTCCGATGGAACAAGTGCCGGGCACAGCCGTGAATAAGTCTTTGCCGGTGTTGAAGGGCTTTGGAGTGGGAGCCATGCTGATTTACGGCAACACCCCCACCGATAAGAAGCCTGCCGACGCGATCTACACGGGGCTCGGCGGCCTCAAGCAGGAAGGCGAAGACAAAAAGTACATCAGCATTCCGCTGGAGACCAAATTACGCGGCACGGCGTTGCTCGATCATCCGGTTAAAGTAGGTGCTCAAAATGTCCCCGCCAAGGCTGTGATCACCGGCTATCTCAACAAGCGAATTGTGGAACCGGACATCGAGTGGCGTGACCGCAAGTCGCGTCTCGAATAGAAAACTCAGACAGACAAGAAAGCTCGCAAACGGAAAGGAGTCCCGTTCATGAGTGAGCCAGTTGCAATTGTGTTGGCCGCCGGCAAAGGCACACGGATGAAATCCGAACTGCCGAAAGTGCTGCACGAGGTGTGTGGCAAGTCGATGGTCGAGCATGTCTTCGACGCGGTGCGCGGCGCTGGAGTGACCCGCATCGTGTGCGTCATCGGCCACAAGGCCGAGCTGATGCGAGAGAAACTGGGCTCGCATCCTGATGTCGAATTTGCCCTGCAGTCTGAGCAAAAAGGAACCGGCCACGCTGTCCGCATGGCTGAACCGCTGCTCAAGAATCATCACGGTCCAGTTCTGGTTCTGGCAGGCGATACGCCGCTATTGAGATCCGCTTCATTGCGTGATCTGCTGAACGAACTCACGTCTCAGTCGGCGGTGTGTGTCGTCGGTTCCGCGATCACAGAGAACAACACGGGGCTGGGGCGAGTGGTGCGCGGCGAAGATGGTCGCTTCGAAAGAATCGTCGAAGAGAAAGACGCAACCCCTGCCCAAAAGCAGATTCAGGAAATCAACACTGGCTGCTATGCGTTTGATAGTCAGTCGCTGTGGTCCGCTCTGGCGGAAGTGCAGCCGAACAACACTCAGGGCGAGTACTACCTGACGGACTGCCCGGCCATCATGAAGGCTCGAGGCAAGAACGTTGCGGCGGCTCCGAAGCTCGACATTCACGAAGCCATGGGGGTTAACACTCCCGAGCAACTGGCTGAAGTGGAAGCCGTGCTGAAGAGTCGCAAGTAGTCGTCGCCAGTGATTTCGGCGGAGTCCACGAAAACGATCGAGGATGCCGAATCAGACCTATACCCGATAAAAGTCGTTTGTTATGGTCCCGCCCCTTAACCGGGTGAGACCGGTTTTTGCGTCGCGTTGATTGCGTGTTTGTCGCGTCAAGGCATGTGCTGGCAAGGAGGCCAACATGACCGTGAAGAGCAAAGAGTTGAAGTTACCCGTGCAGATTCGTTGGCTCATCCGCCGCGATATGGGGGATGTTCTTCGCATTGAACGGGACTGCTTTGAGTTCTCGTGGAGCGAAGAGGACTTCTTGACCTGCCTGCGCCAGCGCAACTGCATTGGCATGGTCGCCGAACACGATCAGCAGATCGTCGGCTTCATGATCTATGAGTTGCACAAGTCGCGGCTCAACATTTTGAACTTCGCTGTGGCCGCCGAGTCTCGCCGCCAAAAGGTCGGCACGCAGATGGTCCAGAAGCTGGTCGACAAGCTGTCACAGCAACGTCGCAACGAGATCCTGCTCGAAGTTCGCGAAACGAACCTGGGCGCTCAGCTCTTCTTCCGCGAGCACGGCTTCCGCGCCGTCTCGATCCTGAAGGGCCATTACGACGATACAACCGAAGACGCCTACGTGCTGCGCTATCGCCTCGATGAGAATGCGAACACGCTGCTCAATACGTCCCGCAACCGTATCTCCGAATTCGACGCGGCTTAATCCGAGAGCGTTGGTTCATTGCAATGAGAATTGACGGGACGAGTCGCAAGGCTCGTCCCGTATGTGTTTATCTGCCCGAAACAAGTTGCGATTTGTCTCGGGGCTGGCCTTACTCAATCGGCATACTGCTGCAAAATACGCACGCCCACACGGCTTCCGATTTCTACGGCCTCACCGGTGAAGAGCACTTCGCTACCAACGACCACCTGCACCTGGTTGTCATCGCTGGTGTCAACCTTCAGCGTTTGATCCGGTGCCAATGCCAGCAATTCTGCTGAGTTGAGTTCAAGCTGGCCGCAGGACAATACGCAGACCACAGGCAAGTCTGTGCGGTTGGCAGTTCGATCGGTAGCTACCTGGCCGCGAGCCGATGCAATCGATTCTGCTGGTCCCGCAATGGTGAGTTCACGACCGCTGAGCTTTGCGGGATATGCCTTCTGATGCGGACAAACAAGCCGCACGAGGTCTGGTGCAACGAGGGACGTCTGATCGGCCAGCAGTACGTCATGCACCTGCAGCGTGCAAAGTTCGCTCAGTGGCAATGTCGCCCTGCCCCACTCCAAATCACACATGAAGGAAACACCAACGGGCCTTTCCGCGGGACTGGGAGCAACCAAATTCGTCAGCTTCTGCAGCAGGTCCCGGATTGCAGGCGGCATCGTTGCACGACCGAAGATGCGTTGAGTCCCGGAACTCAATACGAACGACACCTTGGGATTTGCAGGCACGGGCGTGATGCCCATTCGATGCAGCCGCACGGGCTGGCCCCACGTCTTCTGCAGTGTGTCGAGCAGCGATTCCAAGGCCGCTTCCAATGAAATCAACTGCAATTCCGGAGGCAGTTGATTCAGCGGCACGCCTGCCAACATCTGACGAACCGCGGCGATGGCGTCGAGATCCGACAACTCGACCTGCACCTGCTCATTGCCAACCAGCAGCGTCACGGGAACGGGTGACTCAAACACCGGCACTTCCGAGTCGAACTCGAACTGCCAAGCTTCGTGGCCAATAGAAAAGGGAATTGTGCGCTGAATCCCGAAGATGATGTTGCGGAACAGCACGTCAGACTTCGATGCTTTCGGCAAGACAAGCGGCGACATTCGGAACTCACTTCGTCACGGAGCGGGCAGGACCTGCGTTTCAGCCACGCTTCGCGTGCTGAGGAGCGTGATACGCCGTCACTTGGAAGATGATTTCGAAGACGCCTCTTCGACTTCAATCTCCTGACGTTGCCGCGAACGGCCATCGCTGCTGGCATCTTGCTGACCACCGTGCGTCACGGCAACCTTGATCGGCTGATCGGTCTTTCGCGAAAGCCGATCCTGCAGCGTTGTCTGATGGCCTTCCAGCAGGTCGAACGACGCGTCTGACTGTGTCACGAACTCCACCTGCAGCGCGCCACCTTCTCGCGAGAAACGAACTTCGGTCTGCGGCAGCACAGCATCTTTCAGCAGGATGCGAACCTCATCCGTGCCGGACGTCGCTGGATCGGAAACCAGAATTCGATCGGCAATCTGAGTTGCCAACGCGTCGACAGCCTGTGCGGAATCGAGCGAAGCCGCCGCAGAGGTATTCGGCGTTGCCGATGCCGCAGCAACGGGTTGAGCTGCCAGTTGCGGAGCGAACGATTGCAGGATCGCCTGTCCGGAAAACTCCGGCTCCGCTGCAGGCGGAGCATTGTCGGTTTGCTCACTGTCGGCCGGCTCCGTGTCCGTACCGACCAGATCCTGAAACGCTGCCTGCAGGTCATTGCGAAAGAAAGCTTCCTGAACTGGCACATCAGAAACACTTCTCGACGCGTTCGCAGACTCGCTGTCTGAACTGCTGGCAGATTGATCGTCGCTGGATGAATTCCCGTCGCCACCGTTGTCACGTGAATCCCGTTGCGGAGCGACCTGGTCGCGCGACGAGTTACGCTCATTCACCAGTGACGAGAATCGATCGGCATCCGCGCTGAGTTGTTCCGACGAACGATCATCCGGCGCCTCCGTTTCGTAGTCAGCCTGAGGCGAATTCGTTGACGGGGGAACGCCCGGTGGAACTGCCGTGTTCGGCATGTTGTTCGGAAATGCGTTCGAGTTAATCGTGCTCATGAGCTGTCGCCTCAGGGTCTTCGTCATCGTCCTCGGCCAGTGCGTCAGGATCGCGCGGCCGAAAGTCTTCGGATTCTTTCTCGGTGTTGAACTCGGCTTCTTTCAGTTGCTCGTCGGTCCAGACCGCTTTGTGTTCGTCGAGCTTCTCACGGGCTTTCACGGCGTCCCGATACGCAGCCTGAGCCTGTTGCAGCGCAGCCTTAGCCTCGGTGATCGCCTTCTCCGCCTTCAGGATGCTCTCCTGAAAAGTCAGCTCTCTGTCTCGTAATTCCTGAATTGCGAGTTTTAACTCGTCAAGTTCCTTCCGCTGGATCTCTCGACGCATGATCTGCGCATAGAGCTTTTCTTCTTCCGCCACACGCCAGGCCGTGTACTCGCGCAGCTCACGCTGGCGATCGAGCAAAGCCTGCTCTGCAACAGCCAACCTGTTTCGTGCCTTCAACATCTCCTGCGATGCCGTGTCCTCACGAAACTGCCGCACGTTCAGAAGATCTTGCAGAACGTATCGCATGGATTAGCTGACCAGTTCCTTAAGCTTCTTGAGCGTCTCTTCAAAGGTCGATTTCTCGTGCGTGCCTTGCTTCAGGAAGGCATTGATCTTGTCGATCTTCTTGACGGCTTCGTCGGTGACAGCGTCGCCGCCGGGTTTGTACTCACCGAGCTTTATCAGCATTTCCACTTCCGCGTACTTCGCCATCAGCAGGCGAAGACGCGATGCCATTTGACGATGCTCATCCGAGGTGACGGCGTTGAAAACGCGACTCACGCTGGCCAGCACATCAATCGCGGGATAGTGATTTGCGGCACCCAGCCGGCGCGACAGGATAATGTGACCGTCCAGAATCGAACGCGTTTCGTCCGCGACCGGTTCGGTCATGTCATCGCCTTCGACCAGCACCGTATAGAGCGCAGTGATCGAGCCTTTCTCAGACTGGCCAGCACGTTCCATGAGCTGCGGCAACGTCGCGAACACGGACGGAGGAAAACCGCGCCGCGTCGGTGGTTCACCGGCAGCCAGACCAATCTCTCGCTGAGCACGCGCAAAGCGAGTTACTGAATCCATCAGCAACAGCACGCGGCGGCCCTGGTCCCGGAAGTATTCTGCGATAGCCGTTCCAACGTACGCCGCTTTGAGCCGTTCCATCGACGAGCGATCCGAAGTCGCACAGACGATGACCGAGCGTTTGAGACCTTCTTCGCCGAGGTCCTTCTCGATGAACTCACGCAGTTCGCGACCGCGTTCACCGATCAGCGCCAGCACCACGATGTCGGCTTCGCTATTGCGAATCAGCTGCGCCAACAACGTACTCTTGCCGCCGCCCGCTGCCGCGAAGATGCCCATCCGCTGACCTTCTCCACAGGTCAGAGTCGCATCCATGACGCGCACGCCCAGCGACATGGGCCGATCAATCGGCTTACGGGTCATCGGGTTTGGCGGCAGCGCATAGACCGGATAGTGAGTCTCGATATCCACCGGGCCAAGGCCATCAATGGGATCACCGAGGCCATTGAGCACTCGGCCGAGCATATTCGGACCAACGGGCACCGAATGCGTACGTCCCGATGGAATCACCTCTGTCGCAGAAGAAACTCCGACGATGTTTCCCAATGGAGTCAGCAATGCCGCTTGCCGCGAGAAACCGACAACCTCGGCGATGAGTTCAAAGTCCTCCCACGGATTCTTCAAAGAGCACAGTTCTCCGACTTTCACCCCCGGAACGACCGCCTTGATGATCGTCCCGACGACCTGAGTCACGCGGCCTTTCACTTGCAACGGCCGCGCGTCTTCCAAGGCGCCGTCAAGGAGTTCGGTGATGTAAGAGAACTGTTCGTTAGGCATGGTTGTTAAGTGGGTCTCGATCAGGACTGCTTACTCACTGTGTTGGTACTGTTTGATACTGTGACCCCTCTTTCTAATCGCTCCCCTCGCCCCGCTCGCGGGGAGAGGGGCTGGGGGTGAGGGGCGATTCTAAGCTTCAGTTTCTATCTGCTTGAGTCTCACAGTCTGTCGCTTCGTGATCAGAACATTTTGTGAACTTACAAAACACTGGCAATAGACCTGTCTACACCGTCGCGAACTGGTGACGGAGGCAAGTTACCGGCCGAGGCTTGGGACCGCCCCACACCCCCCACCCCACAACCCCCCACCCGGGCGAGGGGAGCACGATGTCATAGGCTTAGTGTTCGGACATTTGCACTAACTCTTCTTCAATGACCGCAACAACGAACTGCGGATGGCTTCCAGTTGCACTTCGACGCTGGCGTCGACGACGCCCATTTCCGTTTCCAGGATGCAGCCGCCGCGTTGCAGACGTTTGTCAGCCACCACATCCACATTACTGATACCGGGGTATCCGGCGAGGATTTCTCCCAGCCGTTCACGCACGGTATCCGCCTCTTCGGGGCAGGTTCGCAACGTGACTTGCGGTTGAGTCCGCGCGACCGCCATCGCGTTGCGGACCACCTGCACGATGACATCCTGCTGATTGACCTCGCCCAGAATTTTTCGCAACGCTTTGAGGACGATCTCAACCACCTTGGTTTCCAGGCCGGACAGGTAGTCAACCGCCTTCTCGACGGTGTCCAGCATCTTTTCGGCAATCATCTGCTGGCCGTCGAACAAGCCGTCTTCATAGCCCTTCTGTTTCTGACGCTCATACTCGGCTTGCGCGTCGATACGAATTCGTTCCGCCTCTTCGCGCGCGGCGGCGATGATGGCTTGAGCATCGACATAGGCCGAATACTCATCCGCCCGCACGATCTTACGATCGGGTTCCAACGTCAGATTGGGAAGTTTCAGTCGTCGCATGTTTCGAACTACGTTTCATTCCAGCCATTGAGTCCAGCTTGCATCGACTTCGCTCAACAACAGCTTCTTCAGGATTCTCCAGGCAGCTTCTTTCCGACTGGCATCGACCGGACGAGTGAAGTTCAACTCGGCCTCACGCGGAAACTTGATGCGGATGCGATTCACCAGCGCTGCGGGCTCACCGCTGAAGCACAATTCCAGCGGCCGCCAACGCAAGCGATCGGGACTCTTCGCGGCAGTTGTATCAAACTCGTTCAGAACCTCAGCGAGTGTCTGCTGCGGAATCAGCGTGCTGGCTCGTTTCACGGCAAACAGATAGCCCGCATCTCCAAGTGCCTGCTTCCACGATAACACGGCGTCGCGGCGGATCTCACGAGCCACCAGCGGACTGACCATCGTCGGCGCGGCAACAGCCAGCAGGCGATTCCAAGTCGCTGCATCCAACAGCGCGAGTCGCAGGCGCGGCTGAGCGAAGTCGGCATAGTCGCCGGCCAACGCAAATCGTTGCTGGATGAGTTCAGAGAGACGTTGTTCGCCGCGCGACGATGCTAGCAGTTGTGGCAGCGATTCGGTGGGCAACCAATCGCGGAAGTAGCCCTGGTCCATGTAGGTTGCCGGACGAAACTGAAACCGATGCACCATCTGCATCAGGGCCGGCTTGTGGCGAATCAGTTGGGTCCAGGCTTCAGTGTTCATGGTGAGTCAGCGTCAGAGATTCGCAGCTCGTAACTCCGTTGGCGGCGAGCCTACGTCTCTATGCCTTCCCTCCACTGCCTGCCGACGGCCTTCGCATGCGGACAATCAGAATGACGTTGGCGATCAGCGAGAGAACGCCCACCGCACTGAGACCGAGGATTAACTGCCACATCTGATCCTGCGAATCCAAAGCAACCTTTACCGAAAGAATGTCCGCCCACTTCGGCTCGGTGCTGGAATCGGCGGTTCGCTGAGACTCATCGGCAGCAAACAGAGTGGTAGTGACCTGCTCGTAATCCAGTCCCTCAATACTGCTGGCAACGATCTTCTTGATTTGCGTGACGGACTCTTCGAGATTCGCATTAGGGCGATGCTTGATAAACACCGCCGCTGATGATGGTCGAACCTCGTCACCGAAGGGGTTGTTGTTCGGCAGAACGATGTGAACTCGAGCACTCACCACACCGTCAATGCGCGACAGCGTGGAAGACAACTCCTGCGACAGGGCATGCATGAAGCGAATGCGTTCTTCGGTCGGCGAACTGACCAACCCGGACTTCTGGAAGACTTCGCCCATGCCGACATAGCTGTCGCGCGGATAACCCAGTTTGCGGAGCGTGTCGACCGATTGAGCGAACTGAGTCGCCCGGACATTGAGAGTCCACTTGCCTTCAGCCCCGGCGATCTTGCTGCACGAAACGCCTTCCTGAAGCAGGACCGCCATCATCTCATTGGCGTCGTTCTCAGCGATGTTGGAGTACAACACGGATTCCGCGCAGCCGCTCACACCGGTCAACAGACCGATGAGAATTGCAAGGAAGCGAATTCTAGCCGAAAGCTCCATCAATGTTGTTCTCCTGAACCCCGAGGCGATCGGCGGTTCACTCTGAGAGCTGGTTGACGCAACGGGTGATTTCATCCTTGAGTAATTCAACATTGAAGTTGATCAGCAAGCCAACATGAGTATCTGTCAGACGCAGGTATGTCTGCAGCTGCTTCTTGTGGACGGGGTGTATTGCTTCCACGGACTTCACTTCAACGAGCACTAGCCGGTTTACGATCAAATCGGCCCGGAAACCCAGTTCCAGTTGTATCTCATCCCAGATAACTGGAATGGGACGTTCGGTTTGAACGTCGAAGCCCTTCTTGCGGAGTTCATAGGCGAGGACAGAAGAATAAACCGACTCCAACAAACCGGGGCCGAGCTTCCGATGGATCTGAATGGCTGTGTCAATGACCGCTCCGGTGATCTCGTTGTAGGTCATCAGCTACACCTCCAACCGCTGTGAATCCCGCGGACTAAAGGAAGGATTTTCCCGCAGAGGCGCGGAGATCGCAGAGGGATCGATTCGGTTACTGGTCTTAGAGCTCGATTACAACTGTAGATGCCATCAGTGAGATTCAGAGAACGCATCCTTAATGCCGGATTCGCGGACAGCACGGCGGCGCAGTCACATTTCTTGTGTCTTTTGAAAGCCTCATCACCTCGTATCGGTCACTTTTTCAACTGCCACAATCGCCATCAGTGTTGTTCCTCTTCCTCTCTGCGAGCTCCGCGCCGCTGCGGGAAAATCATTACGCCGGTCCTGACGTTCGCCCCGCGTCCGCCCTACTGGTTCTTGAACATCGTCTGCACGCCTTGGCTGACCTTGTCGGCGACTTTGGAAGTGAGGTCTTGTTGCAGGCCGACCTGCATCAGGTCGAACTGCAGGCGCATCATGTCCTGCATCGACATGTTGTCGCCGACAGTTTCCAAGGTCTTATTCAACTGATCGACCTTAGCGTCGTAGCTCCCCTTGGCCTGATCCAGGCTGTTGAGGATCGCGTCGCCGAGAGTGGGCGTGCTTTGGGCAGGCTGGATGTAGACCACCTCGTGTGGCATGTCCGCCGCCATGTTGGGGTTGGACGCTCCGCCGTTGGACTGCATCGCGTCTTCAAAACGCTGGACGACGTCAGCACTAGGCGCACCAGAAGGCAGAGCGGTATCGGGCGTCGCAGAGACACCAGCACCGACAGTCTGAACGGCCGACTGAATAATTGGATCGGGCATGTTCGCCACCTTTCATCGCGCACCACAGGGGCGGGCGAATCCTACATCTCGGCCAGCAGGTTTCTGGCCATTTCTACGGCATGAGGTTCTGTATTGGCGGTTACCACGTCTTGGAGCACGGACTGACTTTCAGCTCGCAAACCACTGAGCTTCAACGCCAGACCCAGGAAGCACAGAGCGAGCTGACTCGCGGGTGCGATCGTCAGCGCCTTTTCGCCCAGGGTACGGACAGCGTCAGGGGCTCGGCCTGCGTTCATCTGAGTGACGGCCAGACCGATCAGAGGCATCTCGCTCTCAGGCCGCAGCGATGCCACCGCACCAAAGATGGTGCTGGCTTCGCGGTGCAGGCCGTTGCCCGTCGCGACGTAAGCCAACTCCATGAGTTTCTGAATCAGTTCCGTGCTGGCTTCCATGTTGGTTCCATGTTGAGCGTTGCTAGATCGCCACTCTGGCCGCTTCCTCACGGTTGCGGTACTGCTTGCCTTGAGACAACTCCAACGTGTCTTCTAACGCAGGTTCGACACCGTGCTTTTGATCGCGTCGCTGATGGCTTTCATCGTGTTGGAT
>CAYLTY010000159.1:0-19895 GCA_964386705.1 uncultured Planctomycetaceae bacterium | reverse complement strand
GCATCTGCGAGTCGTTGAGTTGCAACGGAGCCGTTCGCGAAGCTGGCCTGCCGAAGGATTCATTCTCTGGCAACTTGATGAAACCGCCCGAGCCGTCATCCGGCATGTCAAGCGTCGCGATTTGCTCGCTCTCCGTGTCGTCCAACTCCAGACCTTGCAGCGCCACGAGCAAGTGCCGCATGGAAGGAAAGCGATCGTCTTTCGACTTCGCCATCATGCGGTGCAGGATCTCCTCAAGTTCGGAAGGCGCCTGCGGCAGGACGCTGCGAACGTTGGGAATCTGCTGCTCACGATGAGCCAGCAGGCGCCGCATGATGGTGTCTTCGCGGTAAGGTGGATTGCCGCTCAACAGGAACCACAGCGTGCAGCCCAGCGAATAAATATCCGCGCGATGATCCGCCGACTTCGCATCCAGCGCCTGTTCGGGAGCCATGTAGTCGATGGTGCCCATCACGCTGCCGGTGTTGGTCAGGTCGGCATGTGCACCACCCGCCAGCGAATCTCCGGGCGATGGTCGCATGCGTGCCAGGCCCATATCGAGAATTCGCACGATGCCCTGCTTATCGAGCAGCAGGTTCCCCGGCTTGATGTCGCGGTGCACGATGCCTTGATCATGTGCGAACGCCAGCCCTTCGGCGGCCTGCGAGATGATGTTGACCGCCTGTGAAATCGTGACCGGGCCATTGGCTTTGACGAAGTGCGACAGGTCCTGTCCATCCACATACTGCATGACGAGGTAGCAACTGCCGTCAGTGTGCTCACCGGCATCATACGCCGTCACAATGTTCTGATGATTGAGCTGAGCGGCGGCTTCGACCTCACGCTCGAAGCGTCGTTTCGCATCGTCCGCCGCGGTCAGTTCTTTCAGCAGGAACTTGATGGCGACGTCACGCTTCATACGTCGATGTCGAGCTTTGAGCACATAGCCCATGCCGCCGCGACCAAGGGAACTCTGGACGATGTAGTCGCCGATGATCAGCGGGATGCGTTCGTCATTAGCGATCACTTGGGCTTGAAACGGCGTGAGCAGATTTCGACCAACGAGATCCTTCGCAGCAGCGTCCGCCGATGGCAGAGCTAACAGTGCATCCATCAGTTCCGGAGGCTGCGACGCGAGTAATCCTGACTCCGCCAACCGCGTCACAAAATCACGAGTGCTGATCACCTTGGGCTCCACCTGTCGGTAAGTCGATTAAGCGGGAGAAAGACTATGCGACGGAGGCCCGCAACTGAAGAGGCTGATCGCGAGGATCGAACTCGTTGTGTCTGCCAGCGCTGGGAATCATGACCTCAATAGATCGGACGAACTCGGACGTTTCGAAACTCCACGCGGTTCGGGTAGAGCTGCAAGCCGATACGGCCTGATGGACGCAGGTCGGAGAGAGTGTGATCGAGCACAGCGACATCATTGATGCTCAGCCGCAACTGCTGACCTTTCAGGTGGACTCGAACGCGATGCCATTGGTCAGCGGGAACCTTGGGAGTTGGGTTAGGTGCCACCACTCCGAACACACTGCCGCTCCGACGGTTGGCTGGCACCGAGGCGAACATGGGGTGCTCATCGTCGAGTAGTTGGATCTCTCGAAACTGACTGCCATCGACACCCCCTTCAGGCCACGCACGTAAGAAGATGCCGCTGTTGCTCCCGGGGCTGAGCTTGTATTCCAGTTCCAACTCGAAATCGCCGAACTGGCGTTCGGACATCAGCCAGCCGCTGCCTGCATTCGTTGAGGTTCTTCCGACCAACGCGTTCTGCTCAATGGACCAGCCTTTGGCGCCCATCACTTCCCAACCGGCCAGATCCTTGCCGTTGAAGAGTTCTGACCATGCCGTTTCCGAGGATTGAACGGGTTCGAAGGTCAGTCGATGAATGGTGAAATCGCCTTGCGCTCCCAAGAAGAATCGCGGCGGACCTTTGTCATCCCACTTCACATTCAGCGAGAGTTTTTCGTGCGAGCCTACCCAATTGATGAGTTGCTTGCCGTCGCGTTCGACTCGAATACCGGTCTTACGAACTTGGACGAGCACATCCGCAGCCACGTCTGGTTTCAGTGTCTCATTGGGTACTGCAGTGCCGTTATCAAGCGGGCCTTTGCCATCGATCTGTTCCAATCCCCATAAGCCTCCACGTGACTTGAAACCATCCATGACCAAACTGACGCGTCGTCCTCCGGTGACCATGCCGAGCATCAATGCATTGTCTCGTGGTGACGCTCGCTGGACTTTCATGCGGATGTCGTATTCGTTCGGTGCGTTCTCAATCGGTAAGTAGAGCCGACGATCGCCTTCGCCCGGACCGGCGATCGTCTGCAAAGTGCCATTCGACATCTTCCACGAACTGCCGACGCCATCACGTGCGGTGTCAATCTTCCAAAGCAGGTCGGTACCTGTCCTGTCAGGGGCTTGGTACTCGACCTTTTGAATCAAGACTCCCTTGAGCGCCACCAGCGCGAAGTTCCCCTCGGTCAGCGAAGCCTCCTTCACGGTCGCAACCACCGAACCGTTGAGCGTTGCCGTGAGCGTGTCACTGACGATGCGAAATTCGAGCGTCCGCTGCGCGTCTCTCGGAACGCTCGCAGGGATCGGCTCCTTGACAAGAACCTTGGGCATGCCGGCTCGAATCATGGTGATGCTGATCTGTGTGCCGTGGTCTTCGGCCACGTACAGGTCGCGCTTGCCGTTGGTTGTGCGGTCGCAGGCGTTGATCTGAACTCCTTTTGAGTCGCGCCGCAGATACGTCAGCCGCACGGCTCCGTCGCGCGTCTTGCCGCGGATCACCTCTTGACCGCTGATGGTGTTGACGGTGGTGATGGCCTCCCCTTCTTGCTGCCAGCCTTGTCGGCCATCGAAGTGGGATAAGAATTTCCCCTGTTTCAGTTTCGGTCCCAGCCAATCGGTCCACGGCGAAGTGGCTCCGCCGGCGCCCACGTCACTGTTGAGCTTCCCCGGGCCGCTGACTTCGCGAACCGTGACCTTGTGGAACAGGGCACCGCGGTCGTTGGCAGCGAGGCCCAGGTGCTGAGCGTTGCGTAGGGCGTTGCGAGGAACGATGTCGAGGCGTTGGATGTCGCCGCTCCACTCGACGAGCAGTTCGTCGTCAAGGAACGCGCGGAGCCTCCTTTTGCGGACCTCCACGCGCGAGCGATAACGTTTGCCAGGCTCCAGCAGGTTGGGACGCATGATGCTGGCGTCCTTGCGATTGACCAGATTCATTCCGTCGAGCGTTTCGAACCCGGCTTTGACACCGTCCTTCAGAGCAAAGTTGAGCACCCAGGCGAAGGAGCGAGACTGAGCGGACAGGAGTTGCTCGACGGTCCCCTTGCCATTCCCCTGAGTGAAGTCGATCTCAAAGTCGTATTCTTCGGGCGGTTGATACGGCAACTGAAGCCGCGGCACGTTGCTGGTACTTCCGGCCTGCTTCACTTTGAGGCTATTGGCCTCGAGTGTCCATTCCCCTGCGAGAGCATCCCGCTTCACATCGACGAGCGCGAGCAAATCGACCACGCGGCCCGGTGCTGCAAGCGGCGCACTGGCAGACGTGGCGGCACCATCCCATTCGATCGAGCAGTTGGGGAGGGCTTTTTGCAATGCGGCGATACCGACAGCGGTGACTTTCGTTCCCTGTAGTTGCAGCTTTTTGAGTTTGTGCAGTTCTCCGAGCGGAACCACCGCCGCATCGTCGAGCAAAGGGTTGTTCATCAGGTTGACCGAACCGAGTTGCGGCATCGACTTGGCGAGGATGGCACATTGCGCGGGCTTCAATTGCGCCCCGGCCAGGAACAGCGACGTCGCGTTGTTCAGCCGCCCCAAGGCCGTCACTTGTTCGTCGCTTAGTGGTTGCCCGCCGCAACTCACCCGTTCCAATTTTGGCAACCGAGCCAGCGCGGTGATGCCCGCCGACGTCGGCTGGGCGTAGTCGAGTCCCACGAATTCCAAATGCTTCAACTCGCGCAAGGGGACTAGATCGGCATCTTCACCAGACAGCCGCCGCTTAAATTTGATGAGCCGCACTTCGAGGTCGCCTTCCGGCAGATCACTCAGAGCGGCAATCCAGGGCTGTCTGCCGCTCAAAGTCACTTCTCCCCCTTGAGTGATGACCCATTCGGCGGCGCGACGATCGGTGCTGATCTTTTTTGCCGACGGCACCGCTTGGACGCCGAGTTCACGCACGACGCGGAAGCCGATCGTGTAATGAAAGATGTTCTCAGTCCTGCCTGAGCGATACGCACTTCTCAAGAAAGAGTTGTAGTCCCAGTTGCCGCCCCGCAGGACGTAGTCGGTCCCCGTCTCTGGCCCGACGGGATCGGACTGCGGACTCAGCGCGTACCACTTTTCGTCGAAGCGATCCTGACACCACTCCGACAGATTGCCGTGCATATCGAACAGGCCGAACGGATTCGGCCGCTTGAGCGCCACCGGATGCGCTTTGACGTCCGAGTTGCGGATCGACCATTCGTGCGAATCGAGCAACTGATCGCCGCTGTAATAGGCTGTCGTGGTGCCGGCCCGGCAGGCGTATTCCCATTCGGCGTCGGTGGGCAGGCGATAGATCGCTTGCTCCTGCTCGGAGAGCCAGCGGCAGTACGCGCCCGCATCAGCCCAAGTGATGGCTGCAGCGGGCGACTCATCCGTGACCGCATACCCCGGTTTCAGATATGTCCATGACTTCGCATCCGTCGCGAGTTGTTTTTCGGCAAAGGTCTGATACTGGGTTGCTTTCGCGAACTTCCGAAACTGACCGATGGTGACTTCCGTCGCACCTATCCAAAACGGTTTCGAGAGTACCACACGATGCTGCGGCTGCTCGGCCTTCTTCATGCGATCTGCGAACTCTTGTCCATGAGCTGCCGCGACTTCTTTCGCCGCTCCCGCGATCTGCTCATCGCTGCTGCCCATTAGGAACTCGCCGGGCGGGATGAGGATCATCTTCGCGCCGACCGAGTTGGTTGTTTCGACCTGTGTGCTGAGATGTTTGGCCCAGGCCTCTTGAAACGCGCGAGCTTGCGTCGCGTCGAAAGGAGCTTTCGCGAGGGGCAGGTTTGGTGCTTCAATCGTCGCTGCGCGGGCGATGCGGAGGCCGGTGTTCGAGTAGCGGCCAGCTAGTGGAGCCGGTCGCCGATTGCTCACCAGACAGAACACCGTGGGGTGGTTCCACGCACCGCCACGGTTCACTCGCTCTGGGGCTTTTGTGGCTGCATTCGACAACTCATCCTCGTTCAGCTCGCGCACGTTCCCATGTGTGTCATATAGCCCAAACGCATTCGGTTTCTTCTCTCCCACGTTATGCGGCCGACCAATGCTGGTGTTCACCCCATACCACGCGTATTCCGACAGATCTTCGTCCCGATCGCCAAAGTGATATTTCGTAGTCGAGCCGGCCGCGCAGCCGTGCGTCCACTCCGCGTCTGTCGGGATGTGATAGCCGATGCCATCCAGGATTTTGACCTCGGCGTCTTCGATCGACGAACCATTCCGCTTCTTGACCGTTAGTTGGTAGTACGGCTTCAGGCCGTCCTTCTCACTCAACTTGTTGCAGAACTCCACGCTATCGAACCAGTTCACCTGTTCGACGGGGAACTTGCCCGTGTCCATCCCCGTGACCTTTGGATTCCTTGGACCGAAGTCGCTCGGGTTATAGCCCATCACCATTTCCCATTCCGCCTGCGTGACTTCGTATTTACCGAGAAAGTAAGGCTTAGGAATGGCGTCGCTCGGTGGGATCAGCACCATCTTCGCGCCGACACTGTTGACTGTCTCGACCTGCACGCCGAGATGCCTGGCCCACGCTTCTTGATGCGCTCGTGCGTGTGCCGCATCGAAGGGAGCCACCGGCGTGGGGATTGGAACGTTCGGCTCTGTTGCCGGAATATCCGGCGCGGGCTTCACTGCGGCGACTTTTGCGGGATCAGATTCTGGAACCGTTGGCTTGCCACCGCGAAAAGCGAATGCGGCGATGACGGCCAGCAGCAGACTGCCAATTGCCAGCATGGCCAGCTTGTGGCGTGAGGCTGGTGCCGAGCTGGTGGTGGAGCCATGTTCCACAGACTTGATCGGAGCGGACGTGATCTGACTCTGATCCGCTTGAAACGTCACTGTGGCATCAGATGCTGCGGATGGCTCAGACGCAACGACCGTGGCCGCGTCTGGATGCGACGGCGGCGCACTTGTGGCGCTCGATACGGGCTTGGCATGTCGCATCTGCGAGTCGTTGAGTTGCAACGGAGCCGTTCGCGAAGCTGGCCTGCCGAAGGATTCATTCTCTGGCAACTTGATGAAACCGCCCGAGCCGTCATCCGGCATGTCAAGCGTCGCGATTTGCTCGCTCTCCGTGTCGTCCAACTCCAGACCTTGCAGCGCCACGAGCAAGTGCCGCATGGAAGGAAAGCGATCGTCTTTCGACTTCGCCATCATGCGGTGCAGGATCTCCTCAAGTTCGGAAGGCGCCTGCGGCAGGACGCTGCGAACGTTGGGAATCTGCTGCTCACGATGAGCCAGCAGGCGCCGCATGATGGTGTCTTCGCGGTAAGGTGGATTGCCGCTCAACAGGAACCACAGCGTGCAGCCCAGCGAATAAATATCCGCGCGATGATCCGCCGACTTCGCATCCAGCGCCTGTTCGGGAGCCATGTAGTCGATGGTGCCCATCACGCTGCCGGTGTTGGTCAGGTCGGCATGTGCACCACCCGCCAGCGAATCTCCGGGCGATGGTCGCATGCGTGCCAGGCCCATATCGAGAATTCGCACGATGCCCTGCTTATCGAGCAGCAGGTTCCCCGGCTTGATGTCGCGGTGCACGATGCCTTGATCATGTGCGAACGCCAGCCCTTCGGCGGCCTGCGAGATGATGTTGACCGCCTGTGAAATCGTGACCGGGCCATTGGCTTTGACGAAGTGCGACAGGTCCTGTCCATCCACATACTGCATGACGAGGTAGCAACTGCCGTCAGTGTGCTCACCGGCATCATACGCCGTCACAATGTTCTGATGATTGAGCTGAGCGGCGGCTTCGACCTCACGCTCGAAGCGTCGTTTCGCATCGTCCGCCGCGGTCAGTTCTTTCAGCAGGAACTTGATGGCGACGTCACGCTTCATACGTCGATGTCGAGCTTTGAGCACATAGCCCATGCCGCCGCGACCAAGGGAACTCTGGACGATGTAGTCGCCGATGATCAGCGGGATGCGTTCGTCATTAGCGATCACTTGAGCTTGAAACTCAGTCAGCAGATTCCGACTAATGAGTTCCTTCGCGGCAGCCTGCGCCGATGGCAGCCCCAGCAACGCATCCATGAGTTCTGGAGGTTGCGACGCGAGTAATCCTGACTCTGTCAGTCGCGTCACAAAGTCACGAGTGCTGATCACCTTGGACTCCGTCTGTGGTAGCATCAATTAGGCGGACGACAGCCTATGCGACCCGGTTGTTGAACTGAAGAGGTCGGCACCCCAATCACGGAGTTTGAACCGGGCTGGCCCGCCGATCCGATGGGATTTGCAGTACAGCGATCCATGCAGAACAATTCCGATCGCTGTTCGATAAACGTTTCGGAACCGAACACTTGCCTTAGGATCACTGGCCGTCCGGCTACGGGATTGGCGGACATCCGGTGCCAAAGGGATATTGGCAGCAGTTTCTGCATCCATTCCGGCGCCGATCGAAGTTATCCTCTGGCCCCGAATAACTCGGTCGTCTCATCCTTGCGTGCTTCTGGAATCGTCTATGCAACGTCGTGAGTTCCTGCAAACTTCAGCCGCGATTGCGGCGGCTGCTGCGATGAATGCTCCTGCCGCTCAGGCTGAGGCTGACTTTCCCAAGGGCAAAGCCGAGCATTGTGTGTTCCTCTGGCTGGGCGGAGGTATGGCCCAGATCGACACGCTGGATCCAAAAACTCGCGGCGATGCGATGGCCAACCCGAAGAAGGCCGGCAGCTACTACGCCTCGATCGATACCGCGGTTCCCGGAGTGCAGGTTTGCGAGCACCTCAAGCAGACCGCGAAGCTGATGGAGCGGGCTACGATTGTTCGGACCGTGAATCACCGCGTGGTAGACGAACATGCTTTTGCGACCAATCTCGTGCACACCGGCCGCATGGTCAGCGGAAATGTGACCTACCCGTCAATTGGCTCGATTGTCGCTCACGAACGCGGCGCGGCGAATCCGCAAGTCCCGGCTTACATGCTGATCGGTTACCCGAACGTCAGTCGCGGTCCGGGCTTCCTGGGAACAAAGGCGGGCTATGTGTACCTCACCGACACCAATGCGGGGCCAGCGGGGTTCACGAGTCCCGAATTCGTCACCGCGGAACGCAAGGCAGATCGGCTGAAGCTGCTGGAACCGTTGCAGGGACGGACGGCGAAGGATTCGGTCGTCGCCGATTACGAGACCGCTCAGCGCGAAGCCTTGCGACTATCCGGTCCAGAGTTCATGCGCAACTTCAAGCTCGACGAAGAACCTGCAGACTTGCGCAATCAGTACGGCGGCGAGTTCGGTCAACGTTGCCTGCTCGCTCGGCGACTGGTGCAGGCCGGCGTGCGGTTCATCGAGGTGTCGCACAACCTGAACTTCATCAACGGCACCGGCTGGGACACTCACAACGAGGGGCAGCTGCAGCAGCATGGTCTGATCCAGGAACTGGATACAGCACTGTCGGCGCTAATCAGCGATCTGGAAGCCAAGCAGTTACTCGACAAGACGCTGATCGTTGTTGGTACCGAGTTCGGCCGCCCCGCAGAATTCGACGGCCGGGGCGGTCGAGGCCATCAAGGCACAGCGTTTTCCCTGCTGCTGGCTGGTGGCGGGCTGAAGCATCAGGGGGCTTACGGCGTCACGGACGAACTGGCCAAGAAGATCGTCGAGAACCCGGTCAGCATTCCAGACTTCCATGCGACGGTGCATGCAACGCTCGGAATCAATCCGGGCAAAGATCTCATGGATGGTTCCCGGCCTGTGCCCCTCACGGACGGTGGGCAGCCGATTGCCAAATTGTTTGGCTGATCAGTTAGCAGGCGCTGTCAGTGGTTTGGTTGCAATCGTCAGAATGCAACCAATCGGCAAGGTCGGAGATTCGATTTGGTGGTCGTCGAGCTGATCACCGAAGCGCCGGTGCGGCGGCGTGTCAAAGTTCTGCGTCCTGTAACTCTCAGCGACTTCTGACGGAATCACCTATGACACAGCCAACGTTTGATCTGATTGCACCGCCTCACGCACCGTTCAAGTCGGATGGAAGTCTGAATCTGGCCGTCATCGAGCAGCAGGCGGCGCACTACGAAGCTCATCACATTGATGGAGTCTTCGTTTCCGGCACCACCGGCGAAAGTTCATCGCTGACGGTCCCCGAGCGGCTGGCCATTGCCGAACGCTGGTCCGAGGTCACTCATAAGTCTGACATGACGGTCATCGTGCAGGTGGGACACAACTGCGTTGCGGACTCCGTCCAGATGGCGCAACACGCTCAAGGCGTCGGCGCAGATGCAGTGGCCATGATGTCCCCGAGCTTCCTCAAACCGGCTTCGGTCGCAGATCTCATCGCGTGTTGTGAACCCGTTGCGAAGGCGGCGCCAGATCTACCGTTCTACCTCTACGACATTCCGAACCTGACGAACGTCCGTCTGCCGCTGGATCAGTTTCTGGAACAGGGACGCGAACGCATTCCGAACCTGAAAGGCTTGAAGTTCACCAATCCGGATCTCGTGCTGCTGCAGGAGTGTCTGGCGGTCGGCGATGGCGAGTTCGACATCCTGTTTGGCTGCGATGAGATTCTGCTGGGGGGCGTGGCGATGGGCTGCCGCGGAGCCGTGGGCAGCACCTACAACTTTGTCGCTGAGCAGAATCGCCAGTTTGTGACCGCTTTCCTGAATGGCGATCTGGCTGCCGCTCGGGCCGGACAGTTTCAAGCCGTGAAGATGATTCGCCTGTTGCAGCGCTATTCGTTCCTACCAGCGTCGAAGGCGGTCATGAGCTTCTTTGGAGTCAACTGCGGGCCGGTACGAGCGCCGTTGAAGAATCTCACGGAAGCCGAAATCAAAGAGTTGCGCAACGACTGGCTGGAACTCGAGATCAACTTGCCCGATGCTGCTCCTGTGGAATGAGTGTCTGACGGAGCGGTTCGTCGGACGCAAGAATCTATGTTGCGCGACGCTCCGCAATCGGGAGTCAGGGAATGAATAAGGTACTGGTCGTCATCGGCGATGCGACGGAAACCGTCGACACGCTCTATCCATACTACCGCTTGCAGGAAGATGGCTTTGTGCCCGTTGTGGCGGCTCCTGAAAAGCGCCGCTATCAGATGGTGATGCACGAAGTGAAGCCGGGCTGGACCATTACGAAGGAGTGGGAAGGCTATTCACTGCAGGCCGATGTCGCGTTTTCCGAGATCAAAGAAGAAGAGTACGTCGGCATCTTCTTCAGCGGTGGTCGAGCACCTGAGTACATCCGCTACGACAAAGACCTGGTGCGAGTGACTCAGCACTTCTTCGACACCAACAAGCCGATCGGCTGCGTTTGTCACGGAGTGGAAATTCCCGCTTACGCCGATCGCGTTCGCGGCCGTCGCATGGCGACGGTGCCGAAGTGCCGCTTTGACCTCGAAGTCTGCGGCGGCATCTTTGTGGATGCCGCCTGCGTGGTGGACGGCAACCTCGTGAGCGGTCGCACGTTCCACGATCACGGGGCGTACGTCGGCAAATGGATCGAGCTGCTCAAGCAGGAGCGGGCTAAGCGCGGTTAGTATTCGCCGATCGGATTGTTGTCGAAGCGGTTCGCGAGATTGCGATGGACGTTGATGTCGATCACGTATGTG
Organism: uncultured Planctomycetaceae bacterium; assembly: GCA_964386705.1. Classification (GTDB taxonomy): domain Bacteria; phylum Planctomycetota; class Planctomycetia; order Planctomycetales; family Planctomycetaceae; genus AM-0621. The sequence goes on along the minus strand of CAYLTY010000159.1, from coordinate 9,102 downwards.
ACGCTTCTCACCGAGCCATCACACAGACCCATGTGGAACGCGCTGACATGCCCTGAGCCGAAACGGAACGTGTCGCCGAAACCGATGGTGTCCTGCATTGGCTGGCTCGTTCCCGTGCGATAGTTGTCATTGTTGAAGCCTGAATACTGGGCTTCGTTATCTGCCCCGTCCGCTCCGCTGTAGTAGTTGGCAGGGTTCAGGTACTTCTCACCGGTCATGTAGGTGTTTGATGCTCCGTCGGAGATGTCCTTGAATTTGACCTGAGACCGCTCGAAACAGACACCGGTGAGCGTGGCTGTGTTGTGCCAACCGCTCCAGTTGTCAGTCAGTCCGGTCGCCAGGTCCGGTGGGCCGGCGAAGTATTCGTTGAGACTTTGGTCGCCGCAGTTGGCGGCATAATCCATCTTGCCGGACGTGCCGGGAACTCCGGTTTCGGCCAGCGATGCTCCGCAACTGTAGGCACCGCTACGACGGCTGGGGCAGCTGAAGACATCCAGTGGCGTGCGGACTCGCGCAAGGTTTTCGTTGGTGTTGCCACCCATTTTCCAGAGCGGCTCCTGGTCGACGAAGGGCAGAATGTTGTACACCCAACCGCCGCCCTGAGCTCGGCCAAAACCGCCATCTGGACGGCCAATCCACAGCCAGCCCCAGCCACCGGTTGGCAGGTGGCCGACCATCTCTTCGTGTTCCATCCAGGCGGTCGCGATCTGTTTCAGGTTGTTGCGACACTGAGTACGCCGCGCAGACTCACGAGCCTGTTGCACTGCAGGTAGCAACAGCGCCACCAACACGCCGATGATGGCAATGACGACCAGCAGCTCAATGAGAGTGAATCCTGCTCGAGTGTTGGTGTTTACTGGTTTGTTCGATGGTTGAAATCGCAATTGACCAATCTTCATGATGTCCGTCGACTGCATTCAGATGATTGATGACACAGGCTCACGATCCGAGGTCGATCGCGATGACTGAAACTTGATCACCGCCGACCTCGGTTCCAAGTTCGCTCTGTTCTCCATACTTCTCGGGGATTGGCGTCGAGCCGCCGCTGAGCTTCACCGTGTAAATTCCGGGGCGCACTCCTGGCAACGGTTGATCCTCGGTCGCCAATTGAAAGTTGCCTCGATCGTCCGCCACTCCGGTTGCGGGTTTGGTGAAACTCGCCATGAACTTTTCTGGAATCAGTGTGACTTTCACACCCTTCACCGGCTGTCCGTTGTAGGTGATCATCCCGCCTACGCCCTGAATTCCGGTTCCGAGTTCCAAGTGTCGCTGCAATCGCTGCACAACTTCTTCACGCGTTAACGTGCCATCTTTGTTCTGGTCGGCATTTGCTACGAATGCTCGCAGTCCGGGTGACAGTTCGGTCGGCTGCAGGCTGCCATTGCGGTCGGCGTCGTACTCCTGGAAGGCTGCATCAGCGACTTGGGCGGCATTCCAGCTCACGGTCGGAACTGGCGGGGGAGACGAACCGGAGCACCCCGACATCGCCGCCGCGGCGCAGATCATCGAGCCTGTTCGTATCAGTGGCAGGATGCTTATCAATTTCGGCTTCCGCAGATATGCAGAGCTGTGCTTTGGCGATGCGGGCGCCTTAGAAAGCTTTGTTACAGCCATCATGGCAATGAGTCCAGACGAACGAACCAGCGGGTCTGTCACATGGTACGGGTAATGTGATGCAGGCGGAGAATGTCGCCAACCAGGAATCTCTCGCATCTTCGCGTGAGCGCGGTCTGAAACTCTGGCTAAACTGTTTCATCCTTGCCGCGTTGCGCTGCGCCCCGAAACTCTGACTTACGGAATAGTCCGGGTGGATTATTATGCCTGTCGGGTGCCGCAACGTCGCAGCAACATTCGAAGAGCACTTCATGTCCGATACGACGTCGTTGATTGCGGAACTTACGAGCCTGGCTGCTGCTCAGCCCGAGCCACTCGCTGGATGCTTAAGTCGAGTGAGTGAACTTTTGGCCTCTCATGATAAGCTCATTAAGAACCTGCAATACCGTGTAGATCAGTTGGAAACCCGAATGGCCTATGTGGATCCGCACCGGGGTTGTTGAGGAGATGGATGAATCGGCCAGCGGTCTGTTGGCCCGCGTTTGTGTTGCTCTCTATTACCTGGTCCTGTGAGAAAGAACTGAGATGCCAGTCCGTGCCGGTTTAGGTCTTCTGGTTGTGGCACTCGCGACCGGGTGTAACCAGCGGCCTCCGACCTATCTGGTGCATGGGATGGTCGTCTATCCGGATGGCAAGCCGTTGACCAAAGGCACGGTCGAGTTCGAGGCCATGAATCAATCCAAGCCGATTACGGCGACGGGGGAAATCAATTCCGATGGCAGTTTTCAACTGGGCACCTTCGAGGCCAAAGATGGCGCAATCGCAGGAACTCATCGCGTGGCTGTGATCTCTGATTTCGTCATCGGAACCGGCGTGGAACGCCCCGACGAGATTCCACCGCCGAAACTGCATCCCCGCTATCGCGAATTCAAGACCTCTGGCCTGGAGTTCAAGATCAAACCGCAAACCAACAACATCCTGGTCGAAGTGGACTACGCTCCGACAAAAGCCGCTGAATCCAAAACCGAGTCCAAAGAGCCAAATCCTGCCAATTGAAGAAATCAGCTTGTGAGTTGTGGCATTACGAGTGGGTGTGTTCGTCTCTCAAGGAATCTGACATGCGGGCATCGTTGAGGACTCCTGACAAGCAGCGGCGGGAAAGCCGGAGTGGCTTTTCGCTGATCGAACTATTGGTCGTCATTGCCATTATCGGCGTGTTGGTGGCACTGATGTTGCCGGCGGTGCAGGCTTCCCGTGAACGAGCCCGGATGACGCAATGCCGCAACAACCTCAAGCAGATCGGCACTGCGATTCACAACTTCCACAGCCAGTACGACGCGCTCCCGCCGTCGCGGAACTATGACCACTACACCAGTTGGGCGTTTCTGATCTTGCCGCATCTCGAGCAAGTGCATCTGTTCGAGAGCTGGGATCCGGCACTGAAGTACTACTACCAAAGCAGCACCGCGCGGTTGACTCACATTGCGCCTTTCATGTGTCCGACGCGTCGGAGCGAACCTGCTCATAGCACGCAGAACGACGACATTCTCTCGCCGTACGAGATCAGCGGCCACGTGCCCGGCACGCTGGCGGATTACGCCTGCTCGGCAGGCTATGGTCCGCCAGGAATCTGGAACTGGATCACGTCCAACGGTGCGATGATCATGGGCGACGCTACGACGGACCCGCCGACCGTTCCGATCGGTGGGTACGCGCCGCCGGGAGCCAAGTTGCTCACCTGGAAGAGCCGCACATCGTTTCGTGATCTGACGGACGGCTCGAGCAATACGATCCTGGTTGGAGAGAAGCATGTGCGCCCCTCGCGGTTCGGCATCGCGCAGGAAGATGGAGCGATCTACAACGGCGACCATCCGGCCAGCTTCTCTCGTTGCGGAGGCCCGGGATATCCCCTGGCCCGATCATCGACTGACACGTACCTCGACAACTTCGGCAGCTACCATCAGGACATCTGCAACTTCGTGCTCGGTGACGGCAGTGTGCGCGGTGTGAGCGTTTACATCGCGACTGACATTCTGGGGCGCCTGACATCTCGCAACGACGAAGAAATCGTTTCCGAGTTTTAAGTCAGGACCGCTCCGCCCGCAGTCCAATCCGCAGGTAAAGCCTCCCTCGCGTTTCCTACAGGAGTTTCGCTCTGAATGCAGCGAGCGGGTACGTTTTGCTGGAAAAATCGCCGTGGTCCCCCAAATTTGCCCGGACCGAAGAATTCGCTGAATCGGCACAATCTCTCCGACCGATACTTTCAGATGTTTGGTGCTCCGTGAGTGCCCAGGCTGGGCCCTGAAGTCTGAGAGATGGAAAGATGGGTCGATTAGTTAAAGCTTATTCGCTGGATGCCGATTCCAGCCGACTGGTGCCCTCGAACGAAGAGCAGTTTCTTCGTGAGGCTGGAGAACTTGCCGACCGGCTGCGGAATGAAATGGCTGCTCAGCCAGACTCGGCGCAGGCCGGAGCCTTCGGTTCAGCACGCGCGGGCGATTCGGCGAAGCCGTCGTTGAGCGTCGTCTCCCGTGGTGACTCCGAACCGTCGCTACTCCAAGATCTTGAGCTGGCCCTGAAGGCGGGCGATCTGGCTGAAGCCCGCGAGGCGCTCGGTCGTCTGAAGGCGGAGCAGGGCAGGGGACAGAGCGGCAGTTCGCTCGATCCGGCGACAATGGAAGAGTTGAATCAGCAGCAACGCTGGGCTGAGCGGCACGCTGAGAAGTCGCGGCAGCTGGAAGCTCGCGAAGCTGAAATCCTGCAGCGAGAGGCGGATCTGCAATCGCAGAACAAGACGATTGAGGATCGTGTCCGTGAAATCGCTGTTGAAGTTCAGGCTGGGCTGCGAGATCAGGTTCAAGCGGAGATCAATGCAGCTCAAACGAGAATTCAGCAACTTGAAGCAGAGCTGGTCGCACGGACTACAGACGCAGAACACTCGCGAGAGCGTGCTGGACAGCTTGAATCGCTCATCGCGGAACTCGAACGGAACAAGGTTGAGGTTGGTCGCGAGCAGACCGAACGTGCGAAACGCATGATCGAGGACTGCGATCGGCGGATCACGGAACTCGCGGCGGAGAAGTCAGCGGCGTTGCGTGAAGTGGCCGAAGCACGCGCCGAGTTGGATGCGGCTCATCAGAAGTTTACTTACGAGCAAGCCGAACAACGAAATGCTCTCGTCAGCTTGCGAGATGCGCACTTGCAGGAAGTCGAAGCGGCTCGCGCAGAAGTCGAGAACGCTCGTCTGAACTGCGAACAGCAAGCGGCGGAATGGGCGACGCGCTACGAATCTGAGCAATCGCAATTGGCCGCTCTGCGTGCGGCAGCTCAACGTGAGCTGGATGAATTGCGAGCCTGCATTAACAGCGAACAGGAAGCCGGTCAGGCTAAGGCGGAAGAGCTGCGAGCCAAGCTGGCGAAACTCGAAGCGGCCCAGCAGGAAGCTCTCGTGAAAGCCCGCGCGGAAGTGGCCACTCTGGTGGAGCGCGAACGCGAGAAGCTCAATCGCCAACGCGCTGAGATGGATCAGGTTCGCCGCGATCAAGAAGTTCTGGCTGAGCAACGCCTGGCCGAGACCGACGCGGAGATTGCCGGCAAGTGGGCATCTGCGGATCAAGAGTTGAGTGCTGCTCGCGAGATTCTGGAACGCGAGCGAGCGGAACTGGCGGACGAGGCGACCGAATGGCAGGCTGAAAAGACTCGCGATCAGCGAGCATTGCAGGAAGAGCGACAGCGACTGGAAGCCGAGCAGGCGAAAGTGGCTGCATTGTCGGCTCAACTGACGGCCGAACGGAATCAGTTGCAGGACGAGTGGAATGCCAAGTTCCGCGAAGCGGAAGAACGGTTCAATCAGCAACGCGAACAGCGGCTTGATGAACTGCGGAAGCTCGACCAGGAATACTCCAACCGCGAGCAGTTGCTGCACGCGAAACTTTCCCAGTTTGAGTTGGAATGGACGACGCGCCGTCGGCAGATGGAGCACGACTTGCGGGTGCAGATTGAGTTGGCTCATAAGCAACTGGCCGAAGAACGCGAACACTTCCGTCAGGCGGCTGATCTGCGTGAAGGTGAACTATCCGCGGCGCGAGCCGAGTTGGAACGTCAACGGCAGTCGCTCGAAGCGGATCGTGCTTCGGTGCGTCGCGGGCTGCAGCAGATGGATTCACAGTTGCGCTGGTTCGCGAGCAATCTGGACACCCCCATGCCCAGCGTTGCCTCTTCGCCCGCGTCCGGCGTGTTGAACTTCTCAACCAGCCTAAATCCGACGGTGGCTCGTCGAGTCGATCCGGCGGCAACGCCATTCTCGACGCCGCACATCGTTGCCACGACGGAACGGTCGCGAGAACCGATGCTTGTCGGGGCGGATCTAGGAGAATTGTTCGCCAGCGAAACTGTTGAGCCAACGTCGCAACCGGCGGTCAGTTCGAATGAGGTCTCAACTCCGTCGATCACTGCAGGCGTCATCGACGAAGACTCTCAGGCAGCGGCGCAGCCGGAGCGACGCAAGGCTCTGGAGCAGTATCGGAGTCGTCTGAGCGAATTGCAGGCTCAACTGTCTGAACTGCAAAACGGTGGGGCGTCGAGCTGATGCGATCGTGATCGCAGCTCGATGCGAGTTAAGACGTGCTTAGAAGTGTTCGAGGTTATGGAGTGTCGGGCAAGGTGGCTCGACGCGGTGCTCAGGGAAGGACGAGTCGTGACGCAAACTGGCCGGACATCGCAGACGCATCGCAACCGAGTTGCAACTCGCTCACTTGGAGTACATGTCCGGTGGCTGGCACTGCTGGCGTGTCTGATGTTTACTGGCGCCATCTCCGAGCTGTCCGCAGCTGACGTGGAACGAGCCGCAGCGGTGTCATCGTCTCAGCCAGTGGTTAAGTCGTCTGCTTCTCAGGGCATGTTTGCCAACCAAGCTTTGCTGTGGACGATGGGCGCCATGGAAGGCTGGCTGATCGGCTGCCTTTCCGCCTGGTTCCTGTTGCTGTGGCTGAAACCTCTGACCTTGAAATCCCTCGACGACAAACTGTCGCAAGTCGGATTTAAGACTTCGAAAGGGCTGGGAATCACGCTCGCCCATTGTGCGTTGATCCGTCCTTTCGCGCAGCACAAACGGGTGGTGGATGCCTGGGTCCAAGAGCACGTGGCCATCGTGCGTGACTGGCATGGAGCGTCGCTTGACCCGACAGGTTGCCAGATCACCGATGCGTTGTGCGACGGCCGACAGATCGATGGCACTCCTGGTGGAATCCGCAAGCTGCTGCCGCAGGGACAATTTGCCATTCTCATCGGCGATCACAGCCGCCGCTGGCAGGCGCAGTCGTTGGCTCACCTGTTGAGCTGGTGTCTGTCCGAGGTACCCGAGTGTCGCCTCGCCCCTCATGCACTGGTTCCCGTTGTACTCGATCACAATTGCCTGGAACGTCTGCAGCAGCACACTGAGGCTCAATCGCCGAACGTCCCGGAAGAGGATGTGCCGAACGCCGAAGTCGCCGAGCAGCCGACTGGGATGGAAATGATCGTCCAGTTGCTGCGCTGCGAGTTGTCTCGCCTGCCGATGCCAGCAGATGTCTGGACGGAACGTTGGGTGCAAACATTGCTGGCATCTGGACGAGTTCTGATTGTGGCTGACGAGTGGCACCGGCTGCCTCAATCCGTGCAGGACGCAGTTCGCTATGAATTCCTCGCTGAATCACTGCCAGCAGTGGTCGTCGTGGCTTGTGGCGGTGAACTTGGTTCTATGCCGAATTCCATTCTGTTAACTGAACTGGTTGAAGCCGAAACTGCGGAAGCACCTGCTCTTGTAGAGAGCAGTGAGTCCGTCACGGCGGATGTCATTGAAGCTCAGGAAGCAACGCACGAGACAATCGAATCATTGGACGAAACGGACGGGAATGAGCCTCACCTCATCTCCTTTGCTGCGGCACAAGCCGCGAATGAGCAGTTGATCGGCGGGCAGACGCTGATTGCCGAAGTTGCTCCCGCGAAGGCGGAGCATTCCCAGCCTGTAGTTATTGGCGAGCGAGCGAACAACACCGTCCAAGCAGTGGCTGAGATGAGTTCGGTGGTGCTGGCGGCGGTTCCCAAGCTGACGGAAGCCCTTGATCGAGGCGACGTGCAGACTCGTAGGCGAGCAGCTCAGGAATTGGCCGATCTGGTGCTCAGAGTTATGCCGTCCTTGACTGAGGCTTTGGAGGACGAAGACGTCTCTGTGCGCCGCGGATCGGTACTGGCGATGACTCAGCTACAGAACGCGATTCAGCCGGCTGTGGCCAAAACGGTGAACGATCCCGACAGCGAAGTCTGTCGTCTGGCGGCGTTAGCGGTGGCTCACATTGACGAGCGAGCCGTAGCACCGCTGATTCGAACTTTGGAGGACAGCTTTCCGGATGCTCGCCGCGCGGCAGCCTTGGCGTTGGGGCGTCTGGGTTCCCTGGCGACAGAGGCGATCCCATCTCTGGCTCGCATGCTGGATGACGGGCAGGTCGAGTGTCGCGCTGCGGCAGCGACGGCCTTCGGACGGCTTGGTCGCGAGGCTCATGTCGCAGTGCCCGCGCTCGCTGAACGGCTGCAAGATGGCGCCCCGGCGGTTCGTCAAGCAGCGGCAAAGAGTCTCGGGCAACTGGCAAGTCCTCAGTTGGATGCGGTGCACGGTCTGTGCGACGCCCTTAACGACGCGGACGCGAATGTGCGACTCTACGCTTGCTGGGCGCTCGGCGAGTTCAAAGGCTCTTGGCCGGAGATCATCGTTCCGCTGAAGAACGCTCTGCGTGACGCAGAACAGGAGATCCGCTGTCAGGCTGCACGCTCGTTGAGTGCTCAAGGGACCGTGGCGCGATCTTCTGTTCCGGCACTGGCAGCTTTGCTGAACGATGCCAGCGTGGATGTTCGACGAGCCGCTGTTGAGGCTGTGGCGAAGGTTGATCTCTCGGCGGTGCCTGTCCTGCAGCAGGCGTTGGATGACAGCGACGCTGAAGTTCGTCGGATCGCGAGCACCAGTTTGAGCAGTATTGGTCTGGCGGTGATTCCCCAGCTCAGCGGTCGCGTCGAGGCGGCCAGCAGCCTGAATTCAGAGAATGCTCAGTCGCTGGCTCAGCTGGAAGCGTTGCTGCAGTCGATGGACACCGCTCAACGCGAGCGGGCAGTGTCTGCACTGGCTCCGCTGGGGGATCTTGCTGTGCCGATGCTCTGCCGAGCATTGGACGATGCCAGCCCGGAAGTGCGGCGTCGATCGGCCGCGGCGCTCGGACGGATTGGAGCGGCTGCGGAACTGGCAATTCCAGCACTGAATCATGCCCTGCGCGATGAAGATGTGGCTGTCCGCCGGGAGGTTGTTTCGGCGCTCGGATATATCGGAGGGCCAGCGCAACACGTAGTTCCCGGCTTGGCACGAGCCTTGGCGGATGCGGATGCAGAGATCCGCAACCGGGCGGCAGCTTCGCTGGGGAATCTGGGACGGGATGAGGTGACATCGCTGCCAAGTCTCATGCACTCGTTGAGTGATCCGGACTCAGGAGAGCGGACTCGGGCAGCGATGTCGATTGGCGCCTT
>CAYLTY010000158.1:0-19920 GCA_964386705.1 uncultured Planctomycetaceae bacterium | reverse complement strand
CCTGTCTGATTACTGGCTGCTTGCCAAACCGAGAATCGCGGTAATGGCAATGTTTACTGTCGCCATCGGTTACGCGCTGGGGTTCCAGCAGACGACGGGCGGTGCGTTTCAAAGCGCGGCGCTGGCGAATGCCTGCTTCGGGATCTTCTGCGTGGCTGTGTCATGCAGCTTTCTGAATCAGTGGCTGGAGCAGGACGTTGACCGCCGTATGAATCGCACGTGTGAGCGGCCATTGGCGGCTCGTCGTGTTTCATCTGGTGAAGTGCTGGCAATCGGTGTTGCGGCGGCGGTGTTGGGCATTGCCTGGCTCGTCACGCAGGTCAATTTGCTGACAGGTCTGGTGTCGATCACCGCGCTTCTGAGCTATGTCGCTCTCTACACGCCGTTGAAACGAGTTTCTTTTCTCTGCACGCAGATTGGTGCGTTGGCGGGAGCTTTGCCGCCTGTGCTGGGATGGTGTGCCGCTGGTGGTCAACTTGACAGCGGCGCCTGGGCGTTGTTTCTGCTGTTGTTCTGCTGGCAGTTTCCGCACTTTCTGGCGATCGCAACGATCTACCGTGCTGACTATGAACACGCCGGATTGAAGATGCTGCCGGTGATGCCAGGCGGGATTAGCTGTGCGGGCTTGGTGAGTGTGGCTTATGCCGCCGCGCTGCTACCGGTCAGTTTTCTGGCTTACGGTTGTGGCGTTGGTGGTTACGTGTATTTGAGTCTGGTGCTGCTGGGAGGCTTGGCTTACCTCGCGGCATCAGTTCGCTTCTGGTTGTGTGATTCGGTTGTTCGGGCCCGGCAGCTTGTGCTGTGCTCGTTGATTTACTTGCCCGTCGTCTTGGTCGGGATGGTTGTTGATCAGTTTTGCATTATTCGCTGATTTGTTGCTGTTTACGCTTCATCTTCGAATGTGCTGTTTGAGGTGGGAATTACGATGTCGCATTCCGGTACTGTTGCCGCTCAGCCGCCTGTGAAAATGGGTTTGGCGATTCCCAATTCGAAGCTGTGCATGTGGCTGTTTCTCGGCACTGAAATCATGTTTTTCACGGCGTTCATCGGAACCTATCTCGTGTTGAGATTGGGTTCGCCAGGATGGCCGAGTGATGTCGCCGACACGCATATCAATGTGCGCCTTGGCGGCGTTAATACGTTCGTGCTGATTTTCTCCAGCTATCTGGTTGTGTTGGCACATGAGTCGATGCTGAAGCATCAGTTTCAGAAGGCTTGGAAGCTGATGTGCGCAGTGCTGTTCTTCGGTGTTGTGTTCCTCGGCATCAAGTCGATCGAATACAAGGGCAAGTTCGATCACGACATCATCCCCAGCCATATTGCGGAAAACGATGGGCAGGCTTTGCAGAAACTCGTTAACGAGTTCACTAAGTCGCGAGATGCGATGACGAATGCTTTGATTGCGGATGATCCGAAGTCCGACAAGAAGCTTTCGCCGGTTCAGAAGCTTGCTGGTCTGCCTCAGTTAATTTCTTCGGAGAGCGACACAGAGAAGAAGGAAGCATTGATCTCTCTCGGGAGACTGCGGGACGCAACCGCTCAGTTCAAAGAGGGCGTTCGCAAAGATACGCTTGTGCTGCATACTGGTGGTAATCACGACGTGAATTCCGAGATTACTGAAAAACTGGATGCCTTCCGAAAGGATCAATACGTAGCGCGTTACTTCACCGTGCATGATCCACACCCGATGGTCTACGGCAACGTGTTTGCCTCGGTCTACTTCCTGATGACCGGGTTCCACGCGATTCACGTGATCGTCGGCATGATCCTGTGGATCTTCCCGATCATGCGAGGTGCCAAGCTGGATGCGTCCTACACCGACTGGGTCGAGAACAGTGGGCTGTATTGGCACTTCGTGGACTTGGTCTGGATCTTCCTGTTCCCGTTGATCTACATCGTTGAGTTCGGTTCGCACGCTGTTTGATGATCGTCAGGGATAACGAACGTCACCGTCAGGGTAATACTATGAGTCATGAAGAGCATGCCGACCACGGCCAGCTATATCGCTTTATCTTCGGTTTGTTGTGTGTCTTCACGGCGGTGTCGTGGCTGGCTGATGAATGCAAGGACTTCATTCCGGGCGTGTGGCTGCTGCCCATCATTGTGCTGGGTGTGGCCGTCATGAAGGCGCTGTGCGTCCTGTTAATCTTCATGCACATCAAGTTTGAGCGTGCCTGGAAGTACGTGTTGCTGGCTCCGACAACGATTCTGGCGATTGGGTTGCCACTGGCTCTGTTGCCAGATGTGGGTGTACACTACTACCACATGGACGTTCCACAGGATCCGATTTCAGATCAGGCCTTCGAGGATCTAGAACCGACGAGCGATGCCGGGCATTCGTCGCACTAATCGCGCGTTTGATATTTGAGTCGTCCAAGCCCGACCTCGCTCGTTGAGGTCGGGCTTTTGTCATTCAGGTGCTGAAGTGGAAGACCTTGTCTTTGACGTCCAGTCTGTTTCGCACCGTTATGGGCAGGCAGTCGCGTTGGACGAGGTCTCGTTTCAGGTGCCGCGCGGCAGCATGTTCGGCTTCCTCGGGCCTAACGGCAGCGGTAAGTCGACGCTGTTCGGTGTGCTTAGTTCGCTGCTTCCTGTGCAGTCTGGCGCTGTGCGTGCGCTGGGTATCGATCTGTCCGGTAACCTGCTGGAGTACCGGCGTCAGATTGGAGTCGCCTTTCAGAGTCCCAGCCTGGATCGCCGTCTGACGGTCATGGAAAATCTGGTTTGTCATGGGCAGTTGTTCGGATTGGGTGGCCCTTCGCTCAAGAGCCGTATCAAAGAATTGTGCGAACGCTTTCGTGTTTGGGATCGCGCTGCGGATCGAGTGGATGTCCTCTCGGGAGGACTTCGCCGACGCGTGGAGTTGGCCAAGTGTCTGATCCATCGGCCGCAGGTGCTCCTGTTGGATGAGCCGTCTTCGGGACTTGATCCCGGAGCACGACGCGAGTTTTGGGATGCAGTGGAAGAGCTGCGCCATCAGGACGGGATTACGGTTGTTGTGGCTACTCACCTGATGGACGAGGCGGAGCGCTGCGACCGGCTGGTGTTGCTCAATCGCGGGAAGGTCGCGGCGGACGATCGGGCTCAGGTGCTGAAGCAGAAGATCTCCGGCGAGACGCTGACGATTCAGGCCGATCGCTTGGACGAGCTGAAACGCAAGCTTTCGAGTGATCTGGGGCTTGAGTGCCATCGCCACGGCGACGCCTTGCGTTTGCACTGCAGCGATGGGCATCAACTGCTTGCCCAGATCATGGATCGGTATCGAGCGGACGTGCGGAGTATCTCGCTCAGCGCGCCGACACTGGAAGATGTGTACTTCGCGGTCACCGGACAGGACCTTACTGAGGCGAAATGATTCGCGTTGTACCGGGTGTGGAACAACGCGGGAGGGGCTGTGATGTCAGCGGGTGGAATGGGAGCACGTTGCTTCGCCGTATGGGCGCTGAGTCGACGAGAGATCGTTCGGTTCACGCGTCAGCGGTCGCGTTTTATCGGCGCGCTGGCTCAACCACTGCTGTTCTGGGTTTTGTTTGGAGCCGGTTTACACGGCTCGTTTCGGGCCCCCGACTGGGCGGCTCAGACGATGAGCTATCAGGAGTATTTTTTCCCCGGCATTGCCGTCCTGATCCTGTTGTTCACGGCAATCTTCTCGTCGATTTCGATCATTGAAGATCGGCATGAGGGTTTTTTGCAGGGTGTTCTGGTGGCTCCGGTTTCGAAGCTGGAACTCGTTTTAGGAAAGGTTCTGGGAGGAACCCTATTGGCGGTGCTGCAGGCAGTGTTGTTCCTGATCGTGGGCGGAGTGATGTCGGCGGTGGGCTTGGCTCCGGCGATGGGTATTCAGGTTTCGGCTGTATCTGCGATTGAGCTTGTGTTCTTCATGTCAGTGATTGCACTGGGGCTGGCGGGCTTGGGTTTCATGATTGCCTGGTGGTTCGATTCGGTGCAGGGATTTCACGCGATCATGAGCGTCGTGCTGATGCCGATGTGGCTGCTGTCAGGGGCATTTTTCCCAGGCGACGGAGTGGGCTGGTTGTCGTGGATCGTGCGTCTAAATCCGCTAACCTATGGGGTCGCTGGAATTCGGTGGCTGCTTTACGCCGAGGGCTCTGCTCCGCTTAAGGTCGTGGCCAGTTCAAGCCAGCCTGCATTTCCCACATGTATCGCCGTCACACTGCTGTTTGCAGTGATTACTGTTTTGGGTGGTCAGTTCGTTGCTTCGCGAACAGCTCGGCCCCGTAAGATCAAAACTTCAAAGTAGTAACTCATGTCTGATGACCATGAACCAACCAGCCGACGGCGCATGCGCCCGTTTGTCTTTTTGATCGGGTCTGGCTTATGGATCGCTGTCTTCGTGGTGCTGTTTATCGCCATGCGGCAGCGGAGCGTTCTGGAAGCCGGGGCACAGGGGGACGCGGCGACGCTTCAGAACGCTGATGATCCCGTGGTTGTCCCGCAGCTTGCTAAGGTTGAATGGCCGGTTCGCGATGTGCCTGAGTTCTCATTGATCAATCAGGACAGCGCGACAGTTTCTAAAGAGACTCTAGCTGGCCGGCCGTGGGTGGCGGCGTTTGTGTTCACTCGTTGTGCTGGTTCCTGTCCGAAGGTGATGGGGCAATTGAAAGTGCTGCAGAATCGGCTCAAAGAACTGCCGGTGATGTTCGTAGCCTTCAGTGTGCAGCCTGAGAACGATACGCCGGAAGTGCTTCAGACCTACGCGAAGGGGTTGGGGGTCGACTCAAGGAAGTGGCACTTCCTGACAGGAGACAAGGACGAGATTCACGGCCTGATTCGAAATGGGTTCTATCAGTATGTGGCTCCCGCGCGGCAGGCTGTGCCGGAGCCGGGTTGGGAAGTCGAGCACACGAATAATGTCTGCCTGGTTGATCAGCAGGGCCGTGTGGTTGGGAGTTTTGATTCACTCAAGGATGAGGAGATCGCGAAGCTCCGAAAGGAAGTCGATCGGCTGCTTCGCAACGAAGATCCTCAGGAAGCCGCAAAGCCCGTCACGAAGGACGAGGCTAAGTAGCACCGAGGTGTTGAGTCGTATCGTGTGAATTCAATTGAGGAACGAGTGTGGAGCTTCCTGATTGGTGTAAGGCGTTGCCTGCGGTGAATGCGTCGCTGAACTTTCTGGCAACGGTGTTGCTGGTGGTTGGTTGGCGGTTGATTCGAACGGGGCGAAGAGATGCTCATCGGAACGTGATGCTGAGCGCCTTTGGCGTTTCGATTGCGTTTCTGGGCTGTTACGTGGTCTATCATGCGGGGCTGAGCTACTACACCGGGACTCATGGCAAGGCGTTTGAAGGGCAAGGTATTGCCCGACCGATCTACTTCGCCATCCTGATCAGTCATGTGCTGCTGGCGATTGTCGTGCCGGTGCTAGCCATCGTGACGATTCGTCGAGGGTTGCGGGCAGAATGGGCTGCCCATCGAAGAATTGCGAAGATTACATTTCCGATCTGGCTGTATGTGTCGGTGACAGGCGTTGTGATTTACGGAATGCTGTACCATTGGCCGGTGGGTTAGATTCTGATTCCGACGCTAAGTCGGGCTTGCTGAAAGTTGCGGAGGTTACTGTGAGTCGTTGGTTGAGTCTGTTGGTTGTGGCGCTGCTGCTCTGCGGGGCTGTTGGCGATTTGGGGATGTCACCAGCGAATGCTTGTCCGATGTGCAAGGCGGCGCTGGAGGAAGACGACATGAAGCCGATGGCTTACCAGACGAGCATCCTGTTCATGCTCAGTATGCCCATGGCCATCTTTGGTACCATTGGGTTGGTGTTGGTTCGCGTCAACCGCAACGAAACACTTGCTCTGCAGGCGACCGCACTTTTGGCTGAGGGGTAAGTTGGACGAGCAGCCCGGAGCGGACCCTCAAGCGGCCGCAGATCAAAGTCGTCAGCAGCGAGTGCTTGCTCAATTGGGCTGGTGGCGATGGCCGGAAGTCGGGTTGTTTCTGGTGCTCAGCCTGGCTGATATCGCGTTGACGTACGTGCTCATTGGCTATCACGGACACATTGAAGCAAACCCGGTCGCCGGCTTCTTTGTGGACGGTTGGGGATTAAAGGGGTTGGCCGGCTTCAAGTTTGCGATGCTCGCTATGATCCTGGGACTGGTGCATGCGATTTATGCGAAGCGTCCGGTGGCGGCCCGTCGCGTTGCTCAGTGGGCCGTTCTGGTGTCGGGAATCGTGGTGGTTTATAGCCTGGTCTTATTGATGAGGCCTCAACAGTAGTGCGTTCTCAATCCCTCTGAATTGCTTTGCGATATGACGACGGAGCCTCAATCATCATCGCCTCGAACGGAGTCGCCGAAGTGGTTTGATCGAGCGATCGAGATTGCCGTGCGCTGGCCCGGGTTGCTGTTGTGCCTCGCGATCGGTTTGACGTTGCTGGCGTGGCCCCTGTCTTCCCGGCTGAAGTTCGATCAGTCGATCGAGTCTCTGTACGCGGACCTGGATCCGCATCTGGTGGATTTCATCTCCAGTCGGAGGGTTTTCGGCGGCGACGAGTTTGTGATTGTCGCCTATCGCGAGTCGGATCTTTTCGAAGCTGAGTCGCACGCGCTGAGTGAGGATGCTGAGAAGAGGATTGAGTCACTTGCCAGCAAGCTGAACGAGGTGCCGGGCGTAATTGCCGAGAGCACTCAGAGTCTCGCGCAGGCGTTGAAGTTTCCATACCAGCGGAAACGTGTGCGGGAACTGGCTGTTGGCACGTTGCTCAGCGGTGACGGTAGCACGACAGCGGTGATGCTGCGCTTATCGCGAGAGAGCAATTCGCCGATCTCGCGCGGCGAGACCATTGCCCGGATTCGTCAGGTGGCTGCTGATCACGATCCACCGGCGATGGTGGTGGGCGAGCCGGTGCAGATTCACGACATGTTTCGCTACGTCGAAGAGGACGGCCGCAAGCTGTTCGTGGTTTCAATTGGCTTGTTGGCCGTCGCGTTGCTCATTCTGTTGAGGCAGATCCGTTGGGTGTTGCTGCCAGTGGCGGTGGTCCTGGCAAGCATTGTCTGGACCGAAGCGATTCTGGTGCTCAGCCAGATGCGGTTGAGCATGGTCAGTTCCATGCTGAACTCGCTGATCACGATCATCGGCGTGGCGACCAGCCTGCACGTATCGCTGCATTTCAGGGATCTGCATCGCGAACTGCCGACGGATCAGGCTTTGCGTCGGGCGATCGGCGAACTCGCGTCGCCCGTCTGGTGGGCGGTGGCGACGACGGCGTTTGGCTTCGGCGTGTTGCTGTCGAGTCACATCAATCCGGTTGCCAGCTTCGGCTTGATGATGGCAATCGGTTCGCTGGTGGTCCTGGTGGCAGTCTGCCTGCTCGTGCCGGGGTTCGCTTTGCTTGGCCAGCTAGAACCTGAGCCGCCAGCGAATCGGACGGACCTGCGCGTCGCGGCTGGGTTGGCTCGGATTACGCAGAGCGTGGAACGGCACCCGCGGCAGGTGCTAGCGGTGTCTCTGGCCGTCGTGGTGCTCGCGAGCTGCGGTTTCCTGTGGCTGCGGGTGGAAACGGATTTCAGTCGAAACTTCCGCAGGGACAGCCTGATCGTGAAGTCGCTCGAGTTCTTCGAAGGGCGGCTCGGCGGTGCGGGGTCGTGGGAGATCAATTTTCCTGCGCCAGCGGAACTAACGGATGAGTACTTGACGAAGGTCCGTGAGTTCGCGGTTCGTCTGGATAAAGAGTTCGGTACCTCCGGCGACATGAATGATTTGTCGGAAGACCAGCGCGCCGAACGCGTGGCAGGTCGGTTATCGAAGGTGACCGCTTTGACGGACGGCCTGGATCTCATTCCAGACCAAATCGTGTTTAAGCTGAGTCTCGAGAATCGCATGGGAATACTCAGTAAATTCCAGCAGGAGTTTGTCAGCAGCCTTTACAATCCCGAAGCGGGTCGCATGCGCCTGGTGTTGCGGGCCTATGAGCGGCAACCATCTGATTCCAAACTAAAACTCATCGCGGATGTGGAACGACTGGCTCGCGAGACATTTCCGGAAGCAGAATCTGCACCGTTGCGTGAGCCCGAGCATCGGCTGACCAAAGCGTCCTCGACCGGATTGTTTGTGCTGCTGGCGTTTTTGATTGAGAGCCTGATGAGCGATCAATGGACCAGCTTCACGCTTTCGACGATCGGCATTACCGCGATGATGTGGGTCGCGTTTCGCAGCCTGCCATTGGGGCTCATTTCGCTGGTGCCTAATCTGCTGCCGAACGTGATCGTCGTCGGCCTGATGGGCTGGCTGGGGCTGCCGATCAATATCGCGACAGCGATGATTTCGTGCGTCTCGATGGGGCTGACTGTTGATTCGAGCATCATCTACATCGATTGTTATCGGAAGGCGCGAGCGCGCGGGCTCGGTGTGTATCCGGCACTGCACGAAACTCATCGGCATGTCGGCAAGGCGCTGGTCTATACCAACGTCGCCCTGATGGCCGGCTTCAGCGTGCTGGCGCTCTCGCACTTCATCCCGCTGGTGTACTTTGGCCTGCTGGTCAGCCTCGCCATGCTGGGCGGCCTAATCGGCAACCTGGTCTTTCTGCCCCTCCTGATTGGCTGGTGGGATTCGCGCAGCGAGCGTTCAACCACCGACAAACCTGCTCCGCTGACATCCTTGAGTTGAGCCGCGTCCTGCTGGAGACTGTTTGCCGTGCAGGTCGAGCGGATGCGTCAAAGGTCATACAACCGCACCAAGCTGACAAAGGGGTAATGTCCCCGCAGCTTTCTTGGTCGTTCTGACACGTTGAGTTCGCGAGCGTGACCTAGGCTGCCGATAGAGAACACACCGCCTGATGTTCCCGCCTAATGTCCGGAGCGCTGACCTATGAACTCATCTACTGTGACGACAGAGTTGAGCATCTCGTTCGTTTCATGGATCAATGACCAACTGCGTGAAGAAGTGCAGTCTCGCCAGTACGCTGTGAAGGTGGCTCGACACGACTCCGCCTTCCGCAACTTCGTCGTGGCTGGTGTGGCCAGCATCTGCGTGTTATTGGTGAATCTCTATATTCAGTCGTAGTGGCTGAGGTTTGGATTCCCACGTCGATTATTCGACCGTATTGACCTGGCTGAGATGCAGATAGCACCTGAGGTGATGGCCGACCACATTCGCCGCACGGCTGAGCATGTTCGTCAGCGGATGGGACATGATTCGTCGGGGCACGACTGGTGGCACATCGAACGCGTCTGGCAGACGGCCATTGAACTGGCCGATACTGAGAACGCTAACCGCTATGTTGTCGAACTCGCGGCGCTGTTGCATGACATCGCTGACTGGAAGTTTGTGGGTGGCGATGAGCAGGCCGGTCCACATGCGGCTCGGATGTGGCTGAGTTCCCTTGGCGTGGATGCCGCGACTATTGAGCACGTCTGCGAGATCATTGCCACGCTGTCCTTCAAAGGCGCGGGCGTGCGGACGCCGATGCGGACCATCGAAGGTGCTGTCGTTCAAGATGCCGACCGGCTGGACGCGATTGGTGCAGTCGGGATTGCACGCTGCTTTGCGTACGGTGGTGCCAAGCAACGGGCGATGGTCGATCCCGAGCAGTTGCCGGAGATGCACCAGAGTTTCGCGGCGTACAAGAAGAACTCAGGGCCGTCGATCAATCACTTCTACGAGAAACTACTACTGCTCCGCGATCGCATGAATACGGCCAGCGCGAAACGCCTGGCTGATGAACGGCATCGTTTCATGGAAGCATTTCTGGCTCAGTTCTTCCGCGAGTGCCGCTCGACGCCGCCGGTCAGCGGTTGAGCATCTGCACGATTTCCACCACGAACAGGCCGGTAAAGAGGAATCCAATACTCGCGGCGGCGATGTAGCTTGCGTAGCTCAGGTTGGCGACGTCGGCAGGCGACCGAACCAACGGCTGATCGGGCGAGGTCGATGTGGGATCCTGGCTTTCCGCGTGGCTACGGTTTTTCCACATGGCGGTTACGGTCAAGAGGGTGAGGCCGAGGCAGAGGAACGTGATCCATGGCGACGTCTTCATCGCCTCTTCTGCCACTGGCCTCTCCAAGTTTCGAGAGAACGCAAGCATCACGGCCGCGAAGCTGTTGTTGATTAGATGAACCAGTATCGGGGCGAGGAAACTGCCCGACGCGAGATAGGCGATGTGGATGTAGATTCCCATCGGAATCACGGCCAGCGCGTGGGCGGGATGGACGTGAACCAGTCCAAAGAGAATCGACGTGACGATAACTCCGAACCAAACGCCATAGCGCTTGGTGAGTCCGCGTCCGATGACACCGCGGAAGATAATTTCTTCGCTGATTGCCGGGGCCAGTGCGATGACCAGCACCATGCCGAAAAGGGTGGTGGAATCAGTCAGCTGTTTCACCAGATCATTGGTGTCGCCGAAACTGAATCTCTGCAGCAGTGGGTAGTCAGTGGCGAGAGCCTTCCAGAGCGCCGTCAGCCATTCATGCAGACCGCCGCAGAAGATCGCCAGAGGCAGCGCACCCGTGACGATCAGCAGCAACTGCCGACCTGGAATCGGGGAGATGGAAAGCGCCTTCAGAGGGCGAGGGCAGAGGCGGAGCAAGGCTGCTCCGACCGCGATCGTGACGAAGATGGCCATCTCAACCGCGACGATTTCGAAGCCGTATTTCTCAACCGTGCTTTGAAAGAAGAGGTCCCATTGCACGCGGTTGCCCGGTTGCTGTCCGGTCTGAACGATGTTCCAGACGATCAGAGCGACGATTCCAACGATGGCTCCGATGCCGTGCACCACCAGCACACCGAGGAACCAGAACAGGGATTCAATGATCCCGGGACCGATGACGGAGGGTTCGGGAGGTGAAGAGGCAGGCAGGTTCTGGGAATCGGCTGAGGCGACGTGGCGAACTGCGGCATTGATTACAGCGGGCGGCATTGGGGCCTGCCCTCCCGAATTCACGTGCGCGAATGCTTCGTCCGACATAACTCGCTGACTCCCCCTTAAGCAGCCTGCTGATGTGGTGGCTACTCTGAACTGCGATACGATGTATTGTCAGAGGTGCTCTGACGGTTGGGGCTTGAAACGTCGAACCCCGCGTTGAATCCAACGATTCGCCAGTTCATACCGGGATGAGACGAATCGACCTGGCCCCCTGGATGTGCACATCGAATATGACTGTCGTGACTTTCGAACTTGCCGCAAGCAAATTGTTTTGAAACTTCAGTTGAGGAAAATCCTCGTGAGCGTTCCCCAAATTGATCTGTCCTCGACGTGGGACCTGTACTGCATGGGCTGTAATGCCTGGTATGGGGATACCGTCAGATCTGGCCGTTGTCCGAAGTGCGGTGGCAGTCTGGCGAGGAGCGACGCGGCGACGACCGATACCGTGATGCTGTCTGAAGACGTCAACCAGATGGTTCGCGAACACTCGAATGCGGGTTTCGAATCGGATCCGTTGGTCGGCCGGCAACTGCATGTCTATCAGTGTATGTCGTTGATCGGCAGCGGCGCGATGGGACGCGTCTATCTCGCGACTCACAACGACCTGCAGCGGCATTGTGCGTTGAAGATTCTTTCGCCGAAACGGGGATCATGCAGCGATGAGTACGTGACTCGTTTCATGGAAGAGGGGCGGGCGGCGGCGGCTCTGGTACATCCAAATGTCGTGACTGTGCATGCGGTCGGGCAGGTGGCGGGTACGCACTTTCTGGAGATGGAGTTCATCTCGGGACGTTCCCTGCAGCAGTTGATTCGTGACGAAGGGCCACTTCCGGTGAATCGCGCTCTGACGCTGGCGATGATGGTTGCCGACGGACTGGCCGCAGCGCATCGCGCGGGCATCGTGCATCGCGACGTGAAGCCCGACAACGTATTGATGACGCGTGACGGTCGCGCGAAGATCGGCGACTTCGGGCTGGCGAAGCAGATTCTGAATTCACGCGGCGTCCCGATTCAGGATGGCATCTGCGGCACTCCGAACTACATGGCCCCGGAACTCTTTCAAGGGCAAATGGCAACGACGGCAAGCGACGTCTACGCGCTGGGAGTTTGTCTGTTCCAGTTGTTGACGGGGGCTTTGCCGCATCGGGCGGTATCGCTGGCCGATCTGCAGTGGAAGGTGCGATCCGAGCCGTTGCCGAACGTGCGCGCTATTTGCCCGGAAGTTTCGCTGGAAGTTGCTTCTTGCGTTGCGCAGATGACCGAGCCAACGCCCTCCAATCGACCTCAGGATGCGATCGCGGCAACTCAGTTGCTGCATGCGGTGCTGGGACACGAACGCGACCTGGAATCTCTGCTGGTGGAAGCGTTTCGCAATGAACCGACTGTTACCTGGACTCATCAAGGCGAGCTGTATCGTCTGCAACGGCTGCTGCCGAACGGACGGAAGCAGGTCGTGTTTCTGGAACCTAGCGACCACGATGTCGACGAGCGGTTGCTGCTGTTGTACTCCACGTGCTGCCCGGCTCAGCCAAGTTTCTACGAGCAGGCACTTAAAGACAATTCCATGATGTTGCATGGTAGCCTGGCCCTACGCGAGGTCGACGGGAAGCTGCAGTTTGTGGTCATTGATACGTATCCGCGATGTACCGTCGACCCAGAGGAAATCCGCAGGACAGTGCTGGAGATCGCCATGCAGGCAGATCGCGTTGAGCATCACCTGACGGGGCAGGACCACAACTAAGATTGAGCTTGAGAGATTCAGCAGCAGGTTCGGAGCCGCTGTCGTAGCAAAGAACATTCGACTTCAGAGAACTCAAGACGACGAACAATGAAGATCACAATTCTGGGTGGCGGCGCGATGGGAACGGGGCTGGCCGTTCTAGCGGCGGATCGCCCCGGTCGCGACATCACCTTGTGGGCTCGCAATGCCGAGTTCGCTCAAGCAATGCGGGAGACGCGCGAGAATGCGCGACTGCTTCCGGGTATCAAGATTCCTGAGTCGGTGACGGTCTCGTCTGATATCGAGTCCGCAGTTGCCACCGCCGATCTGATCGTGGCGGCGATTCCCACGGCGTACTTGCGCGAGGCTTTGGCATCAGCGGCCGCATGCATTGGTCCTGACCGAGTCGTCGTCAGTGTTATCAAGGGCATCGAGAACGCGACGTTTCAGCGGCCGAGCCAGATCATTTCAGAAGTGTTGCAGACCGATCGAATTGTGGTGCTCGGTGGGCCCAGTCATTCAGAAGAGTTTGCCCGGCGCAAGCCCGCCAGCGTGGTGGCGGCGGCTTCGCAGTTGGAACTTGCACAACTAGTTCAAGAGGTCTTCAGCACGGAACGATTCAGGATCTATACGAACTCGGACATGATCGGTGTCGAGTTGGGCGGCGCCTTGAAGAACGTGCTTTCTATCGCTGTTGGTATCTGTGATGGTTTGGGATTCGGGGACAACGCAAAGGCCGCGTTGATGACACGCGGACTGGTCGAGATGACCCGCTTCGGCACGACGCTTGGGGCCGATCCGAACACCCTTTTCGGTCTCGCTGGCTTAGGCGACCTGATCACCACCTGCGTCAGTCATTTCAGCCGTAATCGTCATGTGGGCGAACGACTGGGAGGGGGCGAATCGCTGGATCAGATCTTGAGTTCCATGAACGCCGTCGCGGAAGGCGTACGAACGACTCGCAGCGTGCACGATCTGGCACTGAAGCACAGTATCGATATGCCCATCACGCGCGAAGTTCATGCCGTGCTGTTTGAAGGCAAGGCGCCTGCAGCCGCGACTGATTCGCTGATGTGTCGTCCTCCTCGTAAGGAGTAACTGCGTCGTTGCGGCCGACAAAAAAAGCCCGCCTCTTTAGGGAGACGGGCTCTTGAATTCAGGTTGTTTGATCGCGCGGGCTACTTACTTGCCGCTGTGGCCACTCGACTGGCCACTACCGCCACCAGCAGGTGCACGCATGCCGCCGGGCTGGGGTGACGCGCTATGTCCGCCGCCAGGAGGCGCCATGCCGGGAGCTCCACCAGGACCGGATGCGGAGCCATACATTCCTGCGCCACCCTTCTTCGTCATGCTCCGGCGCTTCGTGGGACCACCTTCCATACCCGGTGGCATCATGCCTTCCATGCCTGGCATCGGGCTGATGAGCCCTTCCAGACCCATCGGGCTGGTAGCGGCAGCCTGAGAGTTCTTGCGGTAGTCCTTGAAGTTCTCTTCCTGAGTCTTGATCTGGTTATCCGCCCGGCTATGGGCGGACTTCTGTGACAGATTGTCCAGCTCCACAATCTCACCGTATTTGTTGACGACAACCGCGTGATCGAACCGCGTAGTGACCTTCTTGTTGGTCAGTTCCAGATCAGGAAAGTCTTCTGGATTGATCACAGGAGTGGATGCGATATCGATGACAATGTTCGGAGTGACATACTCAATCTTTTCTTTCCCGTAGGTCATTTGAGCAGGCTTCAGAACGTCTGCCTCAATACCTCCGATCTTCGCACCGATATTCTTTCCTGACGTTTCTTCAGTTACGAACGCCGCAATTTGTTCACCGCGCCCGATGGACTTCTTGTTCGCGTTGTTGAACTGGGCCTTAACCAAGCTGCCGGTTTCGGTCATCCACTGGAACGCATCGAACTCGGCGGTGATGTTAGACGGGTTGGGATTGACCTTCGCCAGGAACACCTGCATATCGTCTTCGATCGCGATTGGGGTGGTGGGATCTGACCACTCGGAGTAGCGGAACTCACCGGCGGCGGATTCGGGTTGCTTCAGCTCGCTGGTGTCGCGCTGGAACAACGGGTTCTTAAAGACGAGACGCACGCGATAACGGTACGCGTTGCCGGGGTCGACGTCGAAATCGAGATAGCGGAACAGCAGCAGGTCGGGAATCTGGACCAGCGGATTACGACCACCCATGTTGGCCATTCCCGGGGGCATCATTCCAGGCTGCATCCCCGGAGGGGTCATACCGGGGCCGCCCGTCAGTTCCTGCTGGTACTGATTGCTGGCCTGATCGTACATCTGCATCATGTTCGCATCGCCGGACTGAATTTGTCGCTGATACGAGGAGATATCGTGCTGAATGCCGCCAAAGCCTCCAGGAGGCTGGCCCTGCATCTTCTTCATGCGTTCGGCGACTTCAATCGCTGCGCGATTCTTGGCTTCCTGTCGGGCGGCTTCTTCGTCAGTCAGCAAACGCTTGATTTGCGGATGTGAAGCCAGTCGCTTCCAGTCACTGGTTACGCGCAGGGGCAGCGGCATGGTGAAGACGGCATCACGGTAGCGCTGATCGACGACGTCGTAGTCGAATTGGGCTTTCGACAGCACACGCAAAGCGGTTTCGATATCGATCTTCTCCCATTTGCCAGCCCACGGGTTCGGTCCGGCGACAGCGGTTTGACGCTCCAGTTCGAAATCCTGGAACCTGACAAACTCCAACGCTTGTTCCGGAGATTCCAGACGCATGGCTGTGCGAATGGCAGCCAGTTGCTCTTTCATCGGGAAGACTGCTCGCACCGCAGCGAAGCGATAGCCTTGTGCGTTGTTTGTCGCTGCAGCCATCGTGCTTTCACCGTAACCCGGCATGGGGCTACCTGCGCTGGGGCTCAGCGGGACCCCCATGGGCATTGGCATCGGCGTTACGTTGGGGCCATTGCCGGTGGCGGTCTGTTGACGCGGCTTTTCAACGTTGTCGTCTTCCGCGGGGGTATTGCCTGTTCGTGGGGAGTCGTCTGCTTTGGCGACTTCCACGCCCATCGCCGATCCGCCTGGCTGATCCGCTTCGAGCTGCAGCAATACGCGAGAACCATCCGCAATGAGATGCTCGAACCTCAGGTACTTCGGTTCTGACAAGGGCTCTTTGGGGGTCCAGATGCGCGGATAGAAGGGCGCCGGAATCTGATAGTTGTTGCTCGCCGGGATGCCATCCAGCACGCCGGAAACAACATCTCCCAAGTCGCGAGCCACGAATTCCGACTTACGGTCTTCAGGCCAGCGCCCGTTCTGAAACTGGGTCTTACCCTGAGTGACCTTTTTCATGAACTCGTCGGGCTCAGTCTTGTAAGTCCCCCAACTCGTCTTGGCCAACGCGAGAAGTGCGCACAGGCTGATGACACCCAGGCCCATCTTCTCGCAGTTGTTGATGAAGAACTCTTTCCAGTTCATTCCTTTGAGCTTTGCACCAAGATTCGCCATGGCAGAACTCCTTAAAGTAAGGCCTGAAGTTGGCCGTTAAACTGCAGTACGAGGAGATGTAAGCGACTGTTTGTATCCAGAGAATGTTGCGGATGTTGAATCCGCTCGAGCGGTATCAGGGTTTCTCTGCGGGAGCAGGTGTTGCTGCGGGTGCGGGCTCCTTCGCCGGTGCTTCCGTCGCAGCTGGTTCTGTCTTCTCTCCGGCAGGAGCTGGAGTCGCTGCGGGAGTTTCTGTTGCCGGGGCAACAGCAGGAATTGCTGGCGCGGCACCATTGGCTGGGTCGCCAACTGCTGGAGTGGCTGTCGCCGGAGCCGCCGCCGCGTCAGCTGTCGCTGGAGCGGCAGGTGTGGCCCCATTGGCCGCAGTATCTGGCAGATCGGGTTTGTTGTAGATGTAGATCTCGCCTACCACGGTCAATGCAACCAGTTCCGCTGGATCGATGCTGATGACTTCACCGGGTGAGCCGGGTGTCCCGGGCGTACCGATTCCCGGTGTCGTAAGTCCCAGAGTGGGGTCGAGCATCGGCTCGCCGATGCCAGTCGTCGACAGCCCAACTTCTGGCATCGGGAAGCCCCCGATGCCACTTGAGCCGAACGGGGTGGAAGACCCTGCCGGATCGAACATGCTTCCACCGAGCGCTCCTGCTGCACCCTTCGTCAAACCGGGATTCAATGAGACCATTTCCACTCGCATGATCTCGACCGGATAAACGCAGTTCATCAACTCACGCACCACTTCGAGAGCTCGCCGCTGCACACAGATCACAGAGATCTGGAAGCCACGAGTACGGAAGGCCGGCACGCTCTTGACGTACCGCCCGACGTTCGGGTCGGTGGGAGTTCCCGGTGTCGCCGTAGGCATTGGCATGGGTGACATCATCGGCCCCATTTGCCCTGAAGCTCCTGCCACAGGCGTGACCACATACTCCTCTGCGATATTGAATTGAGATGTCAGGACCGTAGCTGTTTTCGAGCCTGTCATACCGACCATGCCGGGTACAGCACCCTCGCCTGTTGCA
This sequence comes from uncultured Planctomycetaceae bacterium, assembly GCA_964386705.1. Taxonomy (GTDB): domain Bacteria; phylum Planctomycetota; class Planctomycetia; order Planctomycetales; family Planctomycetaceae; genus AM-0621. Next base: position 2,825 of record CAYLTY010000158.1, on the reverse strand, counting down.
CTGGGGCTGCCTGCGGTTGCAGTACTCGAGACTTCATTGTCTGCCACGCGCTTGCCGCCGAAAATATCGACGACGTCGATGCGCTTAATGTCGGAATCGTTCATGGATGTCGCGCTGCTGTTAACTCGTTCCAGCGCGGACAGCAGTTGTTCCAGCAGCCACAGGTCTTCCTGAGCGTTCCAGATTTCCGCGAAGGTGGGCGGCAAGCCTTCCCACCTCAGAGCGGGTACGCGCGGCAACCTGACGATTGGGAAGTCCACCTTCTTCGGACGCTTGGGATCCGAGCGATCATCGCGCGGATAGGCGATCTGCCAGACCTTATAGACGGCAAGTTCGTAGTCGTCCTTGTAGAGGTCCGGGACGCGTTCACGAACGGTCGGATCTGAGGGCTCTCCGCGATATGGGCAGTCCTTCATGAACGGAGCCACGGTCGGCGGCCAGATGCGAGTGCCGGTTTGAGCATCCCAGAGTCGCTTCAGCGACAGTTGGTTCTTCGTCTTCCGGATCGCGACCTGATCTTCGGCGTTCTTGATCCAGTCGGCATTGGCAACCGCGCTGCCGTTGAGATCCGTTTTGAAGGACGTATCCAAGTCCTTCCAACGCTTATCGATCTCGGCCAGCAAGGTGCCGGTCGTCATCCACCAGGCGATCGGCGGCAATAGCAGCGCGATGCCCAGCAGAATCCAAAACCTGTGGACAATGAGTGGCTTAAGTTTGTCCATAACGCGTCTCCCGAGTCCTGGGAAATGAGTTGTTCCAGAGGGCGCTCTGAATCAGGGATGTATGAGTTAACAACGTAACGCGGCTGACTGCTCTTCTCTGCTGACTATTTTCCAAGCGTGGGCTGCTCGGCTTGAGCGGCCGGGGCCGCTGGGTTTGTCGGGGGCGCCGTCGCCGGTTGCACGGCAGGCACTCCATTTGGCTGGACGGGAGGGGCTGTCGTGCCAGGGTTTGGTACTGCAGTGGCCGGTTGTCCGTTGACAGGTGGTGTGGTCGCTGGGGCCGCTGGCGTTACGGGTGCAACCGCGCCGGGCATCGGCGTGACAGGAACTGCCGGAGTGCCGTTCGCTGGTGGGGTCGCCACCGCCGGTGCTCCTACTTGCGCAGCCGGATCAGGCGTTGCTGCAGGAGGCGTGAGTGCCGTGCGTTTCTTGACCGGAGTTGGCTTCCAGGCGAACTGAACCTCGAACTTCAGGCGATCGATGGCAACTGGCTCGTTGCCAGTCTTGGTCTTCGGGTCCTGATTGCCCGGGGTGACCATTGGAGCCGGTGGCCGGAATCCGATTCCCGGCGCCATCGGATTACTACCGCCCATGCCACTAGTAGCCGATTTTGGAGGTCCGCTCGGGAACCAGTCCACCTTGTCCTGAATACGGGAGCCGATCACAGGATGCGAGATTCCCAACAGACCGACGGCGACGGGGTCACCACCGCTGCCTTCGGCTCGATGCACAGGCTTGCGAAGATTTGTAATCAAGGTGTCACGTACGAAGCCGGGACCGCCCTTGGTGCGATCGTTCTCCGGATAGAAGAAGTGTTCGCCGGTCAGCGTGATCACGTAGCCTGGGCCGGCTGGTGGTGCGACTGTGGGAGCCGCCGCCGGTGGTGGGGTAGTTGCACCGGGAGCCGCAACTGCCGCTGCGGGGGTTTCTGACAGGTCGTTCTTGCTGGCTGCCGGCAACGCGTCGAACCAGGTCTTCAGGTCCGCGTACCGCTTCATCTTCACGGCTTTGATGCGCAGCACGGGAATCTTCTTGATGTCTTTCTCATCGAGCTGATTCGCAACGGGACGCGGCAGGCACTCGTTGACCGCTCGCAGCATTTCCGGCCAGAGCTCTCGAGTGTCGACATAGGTCACAAGTCCTTCGCCCTCTTCAACCAGTTTAGCGTGTTCGGCCTTCGTGCCGTCGTACTTGGTCTGGCTCGCACCGAACTCACCCTTCAGGTCGGAAACGGCCTTCTCGGCAGCGCCATACTTGTCTTTGCTGACGGACTTGTACACGTTCGCATAACCGGCGGTGGACAAGGCCAGACCAGCCAGCAGAACGGCCGATGTGGTTGTCGCCCACGGCTTCTTGCGACGAATACGTCGAGCGCGAGCGATCTCGGGCGGCAGCAGCGTGGTATGGATCTTGGTCAGCTTCAGAGTCTGCAGCGCCAGTCCATAAGGCACGACGAACGACAGGATGTTTTCCTGGAAGACCGGCGCATTCAGCACCGCATCGCCGATGACGGCCTTGAAGGTTTCAACGCGCTCGACTTCATACTGCAGGTTCTGTTGCAGGAACTTTTGCAGACCAGCCAATTTGAACCCGTTGCCGACGCCGATGACTTTCGTGATCTTCGAATCGCGATTCACGCTGGAGAAGTAACCGATCGAACGCTGAATTTCGGCGACGTAATCATTGAAGACCGGACGCAGAGCCTGGAACACAGCTCGCGGGTCTGGTGACTTCGTGGCGTTGCACTTCAGGTGTTCCGCCTTGGCGAAGGTGAGCTTCATTTCCTTCAGCAGCGCTCGCGTGAAGTGGTTGCCGCCCACAGGCACGTTGCGGATCCAGATCTTCTCACCATTGGTGATCAGCAGCGTGGTGTTGTCTGTGCCCATGTCGAGCACCACATTGAAGCCGTCCAGCGTGGTCTCGTCTGCGCCGAGGCGGACTCCGTATTGGTCGTAGCACAGGAAGTTATAGAGCGCGAGCGGAGCGATCTGGACGAGTTCAACCTCGACCTTGGCTTCTTCGAACGGCTTCATCGCTTCGGCAACTTGTTCGCGCTTCATGGCGAACAAGCCGACTTCCGTTTCCAAGGCAAAGCCGTCCTCT
>CAYLTY010000157.1:0-19988 GCA_964386705.1 uncultured Planctomycetaceae bacterium | reverse complement strand
TGTTACGATCCGCGCCGCCGACATTAATCAGGACTCCTACGTTGATCTGGTGGTCGCGCTGGAAGACGGCTCTGTGGACGTCTTCATCGGCGATGGGCCGAACGGGCTCTTGGCGCCCGTAAATCTCGCGACGGGACTGGCGTCAACATCCGATCTCGCGTTCGTGGATTACGATGACGACAACGATCTGGACATCCTCGTGACGTCATTGGGTACCAACACGATCGCGGCGATCCGGAATGATGCTGGCACGTTTACTCCGACAACCCCCGTGCTGACTCCTTCCGGAGTGACCGGGATTGATCGCATCGTCACCGGCGATTTCGACACGGACGGAAAAGACGATTTCGCGTTCACGGCGGGAGCGGACAACAAAGTGCACATCGCTCTGCAGCAGGGCGGCGGTGGCTTCAGCGTGCTATCGATCACTGTGGCGGGGACACCAAAATACCTGGTCGCTGCCCGGATGCACGGAGCTGGTTCGTCCGATCTGGTTGTCGGGTCGACTACGACTAACACACTGACCCTGCTGACGAACGACTTTTCCGGTTCATTCTTCGTAGACGGCTCTGTGACGTTGTCGGCGTCCATTTCTGGCCTGGATGCTGAGGTTCTCACATTCGGCAGCCAGGAGCAGGTCGTTGCAAGCCACGGATCGAAGTCCTTCGTATCCGTCGCCGAGCTGAACATGGACGGGAAATTCGCGCCGGTCAAGCAAGTCGCCACGAACTCGGCGGCTACGGCTGTGCAGCTCAGAGATATGAATGGAGACTTCAAGGCCGACATCGTCACGTCCAACCACCTGGCTGGTACGGCGGAGCTCTACTTCAATGCCACGACCTTCATTACGGGAACGCTGGTTGTCTTCCCGGAAGAGGGTGATCTGATCAGCGGGCTGCAGTTCGGAAGTACCTCGGCGCCGGGTTCGGTCGCGGGCATCGTCTTCAATGACTTCAACGGCAACGGCGCGCAGGATATCGGCGAGCCGGGACTGGCGAATGTCACGGTGTATGCGGACCTGAACGTGGATGGGATTCTCAACCCGGGTGAGCCGTCGTTTGTCTCGGATTCAAACGGTGCGTATCTCTTTGCCAACGTGCCCTCAGGCGAGCCCGTCATCGTACGACAGATCACACCCGCGACCGCCACACAGACTCAGCCGAACACCCCCGGCTTCGCGATGCACGAGATCTCTACATCACTCCAAGAGGAAGTGATAGCTGCCGGGGACCTCAACGGTGACGGGCACGGCGACATTATCACTTCACCTGTTGGCGGTGGCAGCGTGCGGGTTTATCTCAAGAACGCCAATGGCGACTTTGACCCGGCCGTTTCCTATACCACGGGATCAGGCACAGAAAAGATTGTGCTGGCGGACCTCAACAACGATGAAGTGCTGGACGTCATCACCGCCAATGCCAGCAGCAGCACCATCACGGTGCTGCTCAACGACGGGTTTGGAGTTCTGACGCCGACGACCTCGAGCGTTCCGGACAACCCCGTGGATCTGCAGGTCGGAAATCTCGACAGCGACCAGTTCCCGGATCTGTTTGTGGTGACCAGCTCGGGCGCGTCGTATTCCGTGTTGATCAATAACGGTTCGGGCGGTTTCGGTGCGGCGAACACGACCTCCATCGCGGGTGGCTCAGGTCCGGATTCAGTGGCGCTTGGGGAGTTTGACGCGACTCCGGGGCTGGATGCAGTGATCCTGAGTCCCACCGGTTTCTTCCGTCTGTATGGCAACGATGGCTCGGGCAACTTCAGTTCCGGTACCAGCTTCACTGTTCCGTCTGGTGGCATTCAGGTTATCTCTCGAGACTTCAACGGTGACGGTAAGGCCGATGTGGCGATCGCCAGCACTGGCATACCGCGCCTGACGATTCAACTCGGCGATGGAGCTGGTGGCTTCACTGAGTTGACGAGCGCCGCTCCGGCGGGCGTCAACGTCGACTACATGGTCGCTGATGACTTCAACGAAGATGGCAAGGTTGACCTGCTGACGGTGGACACGGGCAATGATCAAGTGCAGTTGCTGACCAACGACGGCACGGGCAAGTTCACGCTGTCGGTCACCGAGTCCGTCGGTAACGCCCCTACGCAGGTCGCATCGTTTGCTCTGGATCAGGACAGCGAACGAGACTTTGTGGTCGCTGTGCCCAGCGCGAACAATTTCACCGTTGGATTGAATACCCGGCACGCCTACGAGATCACACTCACGGCAGGTCAGAACCTGACCAACATCATGTTTGGCAACCAGTTGCCGAACACAGCGCCGTCGATCTCGGTGCCTGGCACCCAGATGGCGACTGAGGACACCACGCTGGTGTTTTCCAACGGCAACTCCAACGCCATCTCCATCTTCGATTCGGACGCAGGGAACGGCACGCTGCAGGTGACCATTGGCGTCACCAACGGCACGCTGACGCTGGGCACAACGGGTGGATTGAATTTCACAACCGGCGATGGCACTGCCGATGCCACCATGACCTTCACGGGCACGCTCGACAACATCAATGCCGCTTTGCAGGGACTGCAGTATCAACCCACAACGAACGCGAACGGCACCGATACGCTGAGCATTTCAGTTTCCGACCTGGGCAACTCCGGCTCGGGCGGAGCGATGACGGATTCGGACTCCGTCACCATCAACGTTGGCGCTGTCAACGATGGCCCGGCGATCAATGTTCCCGCCACGCAGAACGTTTCCGAAGACACTCAGGTCACATTCAGCAGCGCGAACAGCAATGCGATCACTGTGCAGGATCTGGATGCCGGATCGAACGCTGTGCAACTGACCGTCAGTGGGACCAACGGTGTTGTCTCGCTGTCGGGAGTCTCGGGGCTGACGTTCACCACCGGCAACGGCACCGACAACCCGACGATGACGTTCACCGGCACACTCGCCGCTATCAATGCCGCGTTGAACGGGTTGATCTTCCGGCCCACGGCGAATTTTAGCGGTACCGCGTCGCTGTCTCTGCTGCTGGATGATCAGGGACAAAGCGGCTCCGGTGGCGCGCAGCAGGCATCGAATTCCGTATCAATCAACTACTCAGCGGTGAACGATGCCCCGACGGTAAACGCTCCTGCCACGCAGATGGTCAACGAAGATGGCACACTGACGTTCTCCGGGGCGAATAACAATCCCATCATCATTTCGGATGTCGATGCGGGATCGAACCAAATTCAAGTCACGCTGGCCGTCACCAATGGACTCGCGACGCTGGGCTCGACCGCCGGTCTGAGTTTCTCAACTGGCAATGGTACCGCTAACGCCACCATGACGTTTACTGGCACCGGTAGCTCCATCAACGCGGCGTTGCAGGGACTGTTCTATCGTCCGAACTTGAATTTCAATGGTCCGGCGTCGCTGACAATCGACGTCAACGATCAAGGCAACTCGGGCAGTGGTGGTCCGCAAACCGGGAGCGGTTCCGTCCCGATTACCGTTGTCGCGGTGAACGATGCCCCGCTGGTAAGCGTGCCTGGCACCCAGTCAACGAGCGAAGATTCCACTCTGACGTTCAGCACCGCTAACAATAATGTGGTGTCGATCAGTGACGTCGATGCCGGCAGTAATGCGGTCGAGGTGACTCTGACGGTGACGAATGGCACCGCGAAGCTGTTCGCGACCACCGGCCTGTCGTTCACAGTGGGCGACGGCAGCGATGACACCACGATGACCTTCACGGGCTCGGTTACTGACATCAACGCCGCGCTGAACGGACTGTCTTACACCGCGACTTCGAACTTCAATGGATCTGCGTCGTTGTCCGTTGCGGTGAACGATCAGGGCAATTCAGGTACTGGTGGAGCACAAAACGGCAGCGGTTCCGTCACGATCAACGTCAACGGCGTCAATGACGCGCCGACGGTCATGGTGCCCGGTGCGGTGGGGGTTAATGAAGACTCAGTCCTGACCTTCAACGCGAACAACAACCTTTCGATCATCATTACGGACGTCGATGCTGGCGGGGCCACGGTTCAAAGCACGATCACCGTCGTCAACGGAGTCGCGACTCTCTCAACGCTGGCGGGCCTGAACTTCACCGTAGGCGACGGTATAGACGACACCACGATGACCTTCACGGGCACCATCAGTGACATCAACACCGCTTTGTTTGGTCTCACTTTCACGCCGACGGCGAACTTCGTGGGAACCGCGTCGCTCTCCGTCTCCGTGAACGACCAGGGGAATTCGGGCACCGGCGGGCAGTTGATGGGTTCCGGCTCCGTCCCGATCACTGTCAACGCTGTCAACGACGCGCCAACCGTCAACGTGCCGGCGACGCAAAGCGTCAGTGAAGATGGAACGCTGACCTTCAGTACGGCCAATAATAACGTGGTCACGCTGAGCGACATCGACGCAGGTAGCAGTCCCGTGGAAGTCTCCGTGGGTGTGCTGAATGGCACTTTGACACTGTCCTCGACGGCGGGCATCACGTTCCTGTTCGGTGACGGAACGGATGATGCGATCATCACCCTCACCGGGTCGATCAGTGATATCAACGCTGCCTTGAATGGTCTCATCTACAGACCGGCCACGAATTACAACGGCTCGGACACGCTCTCGCTGGGCGTGTTTGATAATGGCAATTCCGGTGGCGGCGGAGCACTCAGCGGCAGTGGTCAGGTCGCGATCAACGTCACCGCAGTCAATGATGCCCCCCTGGTGACGGTGCCAGCGTCGCAATCCACTAACGAGGGTAACACACTCACATTCGCCGCCGGCAATAACAATGCGATTTCGATTGCAGATATCGATGTAGGCGCGGGGAATTCGCTGCAAGTCACCCTGACCGCAACCAACGGCGTCCTGTGGCTCACCACGCTGGCGGGTTTGACCTTCACCGTCGGCAATGGATCCAACAACCCGACGATGACCTTCACGGGGACGTTGGCCGACGTCAATCAGGCGTTGGAGGGTTTAGAGTATCGCCCGAACGCGGATTACAACGGCCCCGCCTCGGTCACGATCGACGTGAGCGATCTGGGTAATACTGGCACCGGCGGAGCTTTGACCGCCAACGGTTCCGTGTCCATCACCGTCCTCGGCGAGAATGACGCGCCGACGGTGATGGTACCGGCGACTCAAACCGTCGCCGAAGACGGCACTCTGACGTTCTCTACCGCGTCGAGTAACCCGGTGCGCATCATGGATATCGATGCTGGCACCGCGGACATGCTAGTCTCGCTGTCGGTGGCGAATGGCGTTCTGACTCTGCCGCAGACAACAGGTCTCACTTTCCAAGTTGGTGATGGCGTCGCCGATATTACGATGACCTTCGTGGGCTCGCTGGCGGACGTCAACAACGCGTTGAATGGGCTGATTTACGCACCCGACGGAAACTTCGATGGCACCGATGCGTTAACTATCGGCGTGAACGATCAAGGCAGCACGGGCGCCGGTGGCGCATTAGTTGGCACCGGTTCGGTGGATATCAACGTCACGGCCGTGAATGACGCACCGCTGGTGTTGGTCGGTCGATCGAATCAGACGGTTGCTGAAGACAACGCACTGGTCTTTACCAACACGAATCTGAACGTGGTGTCGATCTCCGATCCCGACGCGGGTTCCAACGTCGTGCAGGCGACTGTGGCGGTGCAGCAGGGCAAGGCAACTCTGTCACAGACGACGGGGCTGAGTTTCAGTTCCGGCGACGGCACTGCGGACGTCACGATGACCTTCACTGGCAAGATCAGTGATATCAACGCGGCGCTGCTGGGCATGATCTTTATGCCGGATAGTGACTTCAACGGCTCGGCCAAAGTGACGTTGACCGTTGATGACCTGGGTAACGTCGGCAGTGGCGGTGCCCAGACCGACTCCAAGTTCACGACGATCAACGTGACCGCGATCAATGACGCGCCGGTGATCAACTCGCCGCAGTCGCAGTCGGTTGGTGAAGACACTCCGCTGATCTTCAACGGTCAAAACGGTAACGCGATCTCGTTTACAGACGTCGATGCCGGTCAGGGCATCGTGCAAACGACCATTCATGTCACAAACGGTTTGTTCTCCTTGTCGCAAACAACGGGTCTGTCGTTCTCCATCGGAGACGGTACCGATGACGACCGAATGGTCTTCACCGGCAAACTGGCGGACATCAACGCGGCGTTGGAGGGCCTGACGTACACGCCAACCGTCGACTTCAGCGGCTCTGCGGAACTCGGCGTGATTATTGATGATCAAGGTAACTCCGGCAGCGGCGGACCACTGAGTGACTCGCGTTTGATACCCATCACGGTGAACGCCATTAACGATGCGCCGGTGTTTGATCCTGCCGACCCAACTTTCGCGATCGATGAAGGCTCGGACGTTGGTTCGGTGGTCGGAACAGTGGACGCAACGGACATTGATACTCCGCCGAACAATCTTTCGTTCGCTATTATCAGTGGCAATACCGGTGGTGCGTTCACGATTGACGCCAGCGGCACGCTGACCGTCGCCAATGCGTCAGCCTTGAACTTCGACAGTAATCCGACTTTCACGCTGACGGTGCGAGTCACCGACAACAGCGCGGTTGCGCCGACTCCACTGACGGTCGATACCACAGTAACCGTCAATCTGAACGACATCAGTTCCATCCGGAACTTTGTCGTCCCCCAAACAGCTTTCGCTGCGGCGAATGGCAATGTGACCATCAAACGTGATGGTGAGTTCCTTCGCGCGGTGAACTCGGACAACGATCAGGATCTCGTGACGCCGATGCTGTTCTCGGAGATCCTGGCACTGGATATCAACGGCCGGGATGACTTCGCCGACACGCTGACGCTGGACTTCACAGGCGGCAACCCGATTCGTTCCAACGGTTCGTTCTTCGGCGGTGAGCTGGACGCGCTGGATTCCGTCATTTTGCTGAATGGTCCTGCCACGGCCATCACTCACGAGTTCAGGGACTCGGGTGTGGGTAGCATCTCGATCGACGGCACCAAGCTCACATTGACCAGCGTAGAGGCCCGCAACGACAAGCTGACCAGTCAGAACCGCACGATCGAAGTCGGAGACACCGGGCCGGTCGTCATGTCAGAAGAGAGCGTTGGCAGCACGCTGACTAAGCTGACCGTTGGCGATGATGTGCTCAACGTCGCTCAGACCACGGGCAGTTTCACCATCAACCGCGCCGACTCGTCTTCCGCGGATGTGAAGTTGCAGGGTGCCGCGTCCGTCTTCCAGTCAGCGTTGTTCGTCAATCTGGACATCGGCAACGACAGCGTCACCGTCAATAGTGCGGGTTTCAATGGCAGTGCGACGATCGGCCTGAATCTCGGTGATGGCAACGATCGGGTGGAACTCGCGGCCTCGAAGGCAGGTGTCTCCATCGACGCGGGTGGTGGCGCCGATGCCGTGGAAATTCTGGACACCGGCTTCAAGGCGGCAGCGATTCAGTTCACGGGAGCAACGTCCGGTTCGACGACGCTGACGTTCCTGGATAGTTCTACGGGCAACGTCGGTTTCGTAGGCCTGGAGTTGCTGCAATCCGATCTCGATGGGAATACGCCAACCGCGAACGACGGTTCGAAGAATGTGGCGGTGTCGATTGAGTTCCCGGATACAGCCAACGTGGTGAACATCGGCGGGACTAACGAGATTGTGGTGCAGCAAACCGGTGGCACGACAGTGCAGATCGGGTTTGAGTCGTCGCAGTCGCAGGGTGGTACTGGAGGAACAGGTGGCACTGGTGGCGTTGGAGGCGTGGGGGGAACTGGAGGCACGGGCGGCGTCGGTGGTGGTTCTGTGGGGGGAATCGGCGGCATTGGAGTGATCAGCGTGACGCCAGCCGTCGGATCGCTCTCACTGCTGGGTGGTGACGACGCCGACACGTTCACTCTGACCAGTCTGCCACTCAACTTCAGCGGCAAGTTGCTGGTGGATGGCGGATCCGGCGTTGACAGCTTCTCGGCCAATCCTCCGCCGAATGTGCCGGTGAGCTTCCAGGAGATTTCGCTGACGGCCGAATCGGTGAACATCGGCGGCAACATCAGTTCGCTGGGACCGGTCACGGTCACGGGTGATGTGAAGCTGGCCGCAGCTTTGAATCTCGCCAGCCCGAGCACGCTCATCACCGGCAACTTTGATGGCAACGGCCAGACACTGACGGTTGGCGGACTCTTCTCGATAACGGGGACGTCCAAGATCGCGGCTGGTTCGCAACTCCAGGGAGTCTCGAACTTCGGCGGGAATGCGGATGTCACCAGCTCTGCATTCACCGGACCGACGACGTTCTCGGCGAACGTCGATATTCGCGGCACGACGACATCCATGCTGCCGTTGCTCATTCCGGGCTCGTTGCGAGTCTTCGGCTCGTTGGATATCGCTGGGGGAGTGCAGTTGCTGCCGTCCAGCACCACACTGGTCAATGGCACGATCAACGCCACTGGTGGCACACTGCTGGCGCCTGACAACAATGTGCAGATCACTAGCACTCTGCAGGGAACGGGCACAATCTCCGGTGGTGCATTCACCGCGCTGCCGGGTACTCGAATTGTGCCGGAAGGCAAGTTGACTCTGCCCAGCAGCGTGCTGGCGCCCGGTTCCACGCTGCAGGTGGGAGTGGGACAACTCACGAACGGTCAGCTCAATGTGGTCGGCACGCTGGATCCGACTGGTACGAAGCTGCAACTGGTTTCAACACTGCAAGGTAACAGCAACACGCCGATTACGATCGTCGCCAATGACGGCACTGACCCGGTTGGTTCCGATCGATTCCCGGCGGCTCACATCCCGTCTGGACAGGGAACTGATCAAGGTTCTTCGGTGACACTGGCCGAGGGCACGGGAGACGGTTCGGCTTCGGTGAATACTGATCCGACGGGTGAGTTCAGCGGTGGATCGCTCGACGTTCTCGGACCGACTGGAGTGATCAATCCGTTCTTTGAATCCAGCGTGTTCATTCAGCGCGGCGGTTCGTCGACCAGGTCCTCATTGTCTGAGATCGCGACGAGCATCAGCTCGATGAACGGCACGACGAACACGTCAACGTCAACATTCTTCATCGGCTCTCTGCAGTTCATGATCAGTCAAACTCTGACGCCGCTCTTCAACGACTTTGGCCAGCGCAGTGGTTCGCTGCTGACTCAGACTTACTCGATCGTCAACACAGGCTCGACCACAGAGACCTTTGAGTTGCTGCGGTACCTCGATGCGGACCTCGGTCAGGTCGGCGGTATTGATGACGGTGCGCGTCGGATTCTCACCGAGAATGGCGAAGAGTTCCTGTTCGTGACCGACAACGCCTCACCGAACGGCAACACCGCGTTTGTTGGTATCTCTGCGGTGGGTGGTCAACGACCTCAAACCAATCGCTACGAGATCAGCGAGTACTCCGGGCTGCGAAGCAAGATTCGCTCCGGCGGGACGCTCAACGATTTGATTTCGCAGGACGGCAACAGCGACGGCCGAGTTGACGATGGTGCTGAATACGACGTCACCGCCGCGTTGCGAAACCTGTTTAGTCTGGTGGCGGGTGCGAGTGACTCGTACACGACCCACACACTGATGGGTAGTGGTCAGCCAGAGACCAGCTTGCAGACAGCAGTCGGCCGATTTGAGAACCTGCCTGAAGGTGCCGCGATTGATCTGCCCATCTTTAATGGTCAGAACCAGCAAATCGGCACTCAGTCTTACCGCATCACGTACGTCGGCGGCGACGGCAACGACATCGAGCTGATTCCAGCCAGTTCGATTCGCGGCTTCGTGTTCAACGACCTCGACAGTGACGGCGTCAGCGAGCAGACCGACACTCCGGCGGCTGGAGTCATCGTCAATCTGCGCGAGACCGAAACCAATTCGCTCATCGCGTCGACCGTATCCGATGTTGATGGCCGGTATGCGTTCTCAGGTCTGCCAGCGGGCAACTATCGCGTGGAGTTCATTGCTCCTGAAGGCCTGCTCTTCACGCGCTTCCTGACCGGTGGTTCGACATTGCACGACAGCGATGCGAATCCCTTCACCGGTCTGACACCGATGCTGTCGGTTGGTCAGGGAATTACGGTTGAGGCAGTTGATGCGGGCCTGGTGCCGATTGAGATTCGGGTCAGCGACGCTCTGCCTGTTCCTGAAGGTGCGACCGGAGCCAACAGCGCCCACGAGTTCGTGGTCTCGCTGAACGGTCTCGCTTCGCGACCTGTGTCAGTGGACGTGCGAGCGATCGTCGGCAATGGCAATTCAGGCCTCGCGTTGGCCGGGCTGAATTCAGACTTCCTGGCTTTGGATGGACCTAACGGCACCATTCGCATCACCTTCCAGCCGGGCCAAACCGAGCAGATCGTGCGCGTGCTGGTCGTGGGCGACAACGCGGGTGAGACCGATGAAGCGTTCCAGCTTCAACTGTCGAACGCCAGCAACGGCTCCATCATTCGCGATGCGGGCCTGGGCGTGATCATCAATGATGACTTCGCGCAACCGACGGTGCAGGTGCGAGCTGGTGCCAGCTCGGTTGAAGGCAATCCGCCGCAACGGAATACGCTCGAGTTCACCGTTGAATTGCTGGGCGGAGCTGTCAACCAGGATGTGACCATCGTCTACGACACGGTCGTTCCCACGGGCGGTGGTACTACGGCAACGCCTGATGTGGACTACATCCCCATCACTGGTGGCACCGTGGTCATTCCCGCTGGCCAGACATCAGCGGTCGTTCGCGTCGGCATTATCAGCGATCGCCAGTTTGAGCCCAATGAAGTGGTCGGCATCGTGTTGCGATCGGCGACGAATGCGGTGCTCGGAACGAACGCGACCGCAGTCGGCGGAATCGTGGATGACGACAATCCAGTTCCGACAGTGACCATCCGCGATGGACAGGTGCTGGAACTGGATGATCCGTCCCTGCCCGTCCTGGAATTCCCGATCGTTCTGAATTCCCCCGCGCCGCAGGACCTGATCCTCACGTACTCGACGCTCAGTCTGACAGGACTCGGCTTCGCGACGCCGGGCGATGATTACACGCCGGTGATTACCGGCACGTTGTTGATTCCGCGTGGCCAGAGTGTCGGTGTGATTCGCATCGTGGTTACCGGCGACCAACTCATCGAGTCTGATGAAACCTTCGCGATTGAGATCTCCAGCGTTCTGGGCTCAGCGGTGATCGACGATCCGATCGCCATTGGCACGATCGTCAACGATGACGTCGCCAGACCAGAGGTGCGGTTGCGAGCGGGCGGTTCCGAATTCGAAGGCCGCTCCGGTCGAGTGCGTCCGATGTCCTACATCATCGAGATGAACGGCACCTCGGATCAGGACGTCGTGGTATTCGTCTCGACGGTGAACATCAACCAGCCGGGCTTTGCGACAGCGGGCAATCCAGACAGTCCGAACGCCGACTACGTTCCGTTCTCCAATCGCCGAGTCGTCATTCCCGCTGGCTCGGTCAGTGCGGAAGTTCGCGTCGATGTGATTGGCGACGAACTGCTGGAACCGGATGAGATGATCGTCCTGAAGATCGACTCGGTCAGTGCCAACGCAGACCTCGATCCGGCCCGCGCTCAGGCGACCAGCAAGATCATCAACGACGACAAGGCTCGCCCGGTGGTGACCATCGGTCCTGGCTCCGGAACCGAAGGCAACGCGCCGCGAACAACGGTGGCGAACTTCATTGTGCGGCTGGATGCGGTGCCTCAATCGGCCGTCACGGCGACCTATCGGACAGTGGCGGTCACTGGAGCAATCAACGCTGCGACCCCCGACGTGGATTACCAGTCGGTAACGAACGGCACAGTCACCTTTGCTCCCGGCCAGCAGGAAGCGACGATTTCCATCATCATCCTGGGTGATGGCGCCGAAGAACCGCCTGAGGACTTCTTCGTCGAACTCACGGGTATCACGGCAGGTGTCGCGGACCTCGATGCATTCAACAACATCGCCCAAGGCACGATCTTCGACGATGAATCCGGTGACGTGCAGGTCTCGTTGCGGTCGGTGAACAGCGTCGTCGAAGGCGAAGCTCCACAGCGGACGCCCGCGCAGTTTGTGCTGGAACTCAGCCGCCCGTCGGATCGGGACATCATCGTCACACTCGAAACGTTGCCGCCGCCTCCACCACGTCAAGGCGGTGGCGGTGCCGCTTCCGGCTTTGCCACGCCGGGCGCGGACTTCGTGGAGACCAACGGGCGCACGATCGTGATTCCTGCCGGTCAGACTTCGGTCACGTTCGGTGTCAGCGTTATCGGTGACAACCTCTTCGAGTCAGACGAGCGGATGGTCCTGGGTATTCGTCAGGTCGCCTTCGATCCGATCATCAAACTCGGTCCGGTGGCGATACCCTCTCCGCCTGCGAACGTCACGATCAACCCACAAGGCCGCCAAGCCGATTCGATCATTGTCGACGATGACTCGCCGCGACCGACGCTGCAGATCTCCAACGGTTTCATTGTCGAAGGTGACGATGGCGATGGCTTCGACATGGTCTTCCAGGTGGCTCTGTCTGGTCCGCTGCCGACCGGCACTGTCACTATCGAACTGGAAACGGCAACGGGTTCAGGTGCAGGCCTGGCAACTCAAGACCCGCTCGACCCGAACCGCGACTTCTTCGAGACCCGCCGCCGGTTGTTCTTCGATCCAGCGGTGACCACTCAAGAGTTCCGCGTCCGTATCATCGGCGACGATCAGTTCGAAGGCGCCGAGCAGTTCTTCCTGCGGCTGGTGAGCGCCGTGAATGCCGACCTGCCCGTAGGCACGTTGCAGGCCGTGGGCACGATCGGCAACGACGATGCCCCGCAGCCAACATTGTCGATCAATTCCGTCAACGTGCTCGAAGGTGATACGCCCGGCCAGAACAACCTGGTTTTCACGGTCAGCCTGGATGCTGATCCGGAAGCCGGTGGTTCCAACTCCAAGATCAGCGTCGACTACACGACTCGCGACATCACTGCCTTGGGTGGTACCGATTACACGATGCAGATGGGGACGCTGACCTTCCTGCCTGGTGAGCGGACGAAGAGCATTGTCGTTCCGGTGACGGGCAACATTGCCGATGAACTGCCCAAGGAACTGCTGCTGGAACTTTCCAACAGCCTGGGTGCGGTGCTCGATCCGGCTGCCTATCAGGGACTGGGCCGCATCGACAATGACGATAGCCCGGACGTGCAACTGCGAGTCGATTCGGTGACCAAACGCGAAGGCAATTCGGGTTCGACACTGTTTGATTTCACCGTTACGCGAGTTGGTCGCAGCACCTCGAACATTACAGTGGACTACGCGACGGCTTCGGGAACGGCGACCGCTGGATCAGACTTCGCGTCCAAGGCGGGCACCCTGACGTTCGCTCCCAACGGCCCGGCTACTCAAACGGTGACCGTCGAGGTGAACGGCGATGAGACGCTGGAATCGGAAATCGAATCCTTCTTCCTGACGCTGAACAACGCGACCGGCGCCTCGATTGACCCGCAGTTCAGCCAGGGCGCGGGCAACATTCTGGACGACGATCAACGCGTCTTCCGCGCTGACGGCGATGCGGAACTGCTGCGTCTGGCTGCCTTGATTCAGGACGCCATCAACCGGCTGGGCAACGATCCAGAGAATGAAGAACTGCTGCAACTCATCACGGACCTCAGCCGTCAGGTGCTCCAGAACGTCGGCCTGACTTCTGGTCTGGTGTTTGTCACCGACCCCGTTGACTTCCTGTTAACTGACACGGCCGGTCGGTCGACGGGGTATACGACCGGTGCGGGCGAAGTCACCGAAGCGCCGCGATCTTACTACTCGGGCGACGGCCGTGTGGAACTGGTCGTGATCCCACAGGCGGCGTCTGGCCTTTATCCTCTGCAGCTGAGCAGCGTCGGCAGCGGCGAATACCGCTCTGCTGCCACGCTGGTGACTGACAGCGGCACGGCGAAGACCATTACCAACGCCGGTACTTTGAGCGGCGAAGTTCAACTGGCCCTCGACTTCCGCGACACGAATGTGAACTCCATCTTCCCGCAACAACAGAACGTCTTTGCGGCTCTGGCCAACAACGTGCTCAATCGCGGTCAGCTCAATCTCAATGGTGCGGTTGACGAGCTGACTCTCTCGAACGAGGCGGCCCAGGCGCTCGCGGAACTGCATGCGAATCTCAACGACAACACGCTGCTGGCCGAGGGCGACACACCAACGAGCATCATGCTCAACAGCCTGATCGGTTCACTGTCCGGCATGGGTCAGGCGCTCGATGGCATCCTGCCGGAAAGCGTGAGTTCCTCATTGCGACGGTTCAGTCAGAATCTCGCCGCTCGGCAACGCGCTGAAGGGAACACGCCCGACAATCAGGGTGAGGAATCGACCGAGACACTTCTCAGGAACCTTGGCCGGGCGCTGCTGGGTGCGCCGGGCGTGTTGCTGGATATCCTGAACTCGATCGATCAACCCAACTCCGATCAGCCGCAACAGCCAGAGAATCAGAATAACAATAACAACAACGGTAATCAGAACGGGAACCAGAACAACAACTCGGCTCGTAACAATGCCGCTGATACGGCTACGGAGAAGAAGACCACTTCGCGAGCGGTTCCAGCTCCGCATTCCGTCGCTCTGAGGTCCGGCGGCAAGACGACCAGGTCTGAAGACGATGATGACGGACCAGCCTGGCGCTACGGACGAGGCAAGACGCCGACTCCGTGGGACACCGAAGTCAGCCTGCATCGCAAGTCCTGGCCGTGGAGCAAACCGCAGGTCGCAAAACCGGGCAAGGACGCGCCATCAGAGGACGAACCGCAGCAGGAGCAGGCTGAGTCTCAATCCTCAAGTGAGGCTGATGCTGGTTAGCACTCGTAACTTTTACTTGAGATTCGCCGGGACGGGCGCAATCGAAGCACGACCCTCGGTCATGATTACCAGACCGATGATGTCGTTACCGGTATGCGAGACGACCGCCGCGCCGTGGTGGTCGGCGGTCAGCGGGACTGTGGGATCGACCATCCACGTGTTGGCTTCGATCTTGATGCGCCCGGCGGCGATTGACAGTGATTGCTCGCTGCTGTTGCCGATGATCCGGCAATCGACTGGCTCCGCGACGTGAGCAAGTTTTGCCGCAGGCCATGTGGCAATCGTGTCGGGCAAGGGTTTCTGCAATCGCGCGAAAGTCAGAGCACCGTGGCTGGTTTCGGATTCCGGAACGATCGCCAGTGCCATGCCGCCAGCTTCGAGTTCCGGCTTGTCGATGGCTTTGGCTGGTTTCTCAAACAGATTGGCGGGCGCCAGGATGCGACCGCCAGATACCGGCAACACCCATCCGGTTCGTTGTCGTTCGCGCTGAAAGCCGAAGGATTTTTCATGCCAGCGGAGAGCTGCCCGCAAAGGTTTGGGAGACACGGCTTCGGAGGCTGCATGGTGCTGGCCTGTCGGCACGCGTGGCTGCCACTGCAACCATTCGTCTTCAGGCTTGTCGACACATGGGAAGCGTTGACCCGTGCGTACGATTTGCCCTGCAGCTTCGGGAGTGGCGAACGACACGCCGCCAATGATCAGCGTGGAAAGCGTGTCCGTTGACAGCTTCACGCCTTTCAAACCGACCGACAGATCGAAGCCGTCGTTCGTCCAGAAACGCGTGTTCGAACGCACCAGATTCTTATAGTCACCGTCGATCCAGGCACGAGCTTCCACGCTGGCTGCATCATTCGCCAAACCGACCGAGATCACATGCCCGACGCGCATGCCGCGATATAACAACGGCACACCGCGCTGCAGGCCGCCGCGACGACCTGCTTCCAGCACGATCTCCAGGCCACCTTCAGGCACTTCCGCAGGGGGAGGGACATCCAGGCCAGCGAAGCTCGCTGTCTCAGCACCGTCCTTCGGTCCCGGCTGCATCGCGATGTATCGACCGGAGACCAGAGTATCGAGTCCTCGCACTTCAGCGACGTTGATCGTCGGCCGCTCAACCCAGAACAACGTACCGGCTCGCGCGATGTGTGAAGCGGTTTCCGAAAGTCGCACGCGCACCATAACTCCATCCAGATCGCGACGCAGATCCACCGCCGTGACTTCGCCGATGACGATGCCGCGATGCTTGACCGGATCACCCGCAGTCAGGCCGTGCCCCTCGCGAAACGTGATCGCGACTTCAACGGCATCAGAATCAATTAACGTCAGCGGCGTTTCGAGCCCCACAAACTCGGCGACTCGCTTGCCGTTTGGTGGTCCCGGCTGCACGCCGAGGTACTTCGCACCAACAACCGTCTCCAACCCGCTGACGCGCGTGAGGCTGAATCGCGGTTTGACGATCCAGAACTGCGAGCCTTCTGTCGCGAGCATGGTCGCCTGCGGTTGCAGCATGACCTTCACCGTCACGCCTTCCGCCGCAGGTTTCAGTGTCACCGAAGTCACTTCACCAACTTCAATGCCATGGTGCTGCAGTGTGTTCCCCGGCCGAATACCGAAGCCGTCCTTGAAGTGAACCGTGATCGTCGGCCCTGAGGGTTTCTGCGACCAGATCGTGAGCGCGATCGCCGCGATCAGGCAGAACGCTGTGACCACCCACAGGCGAGTCCCCATCCGCCGAGCCCATTTGCTCTCTGGCGTCGTCTGCACAACCGCGACAGGAACCACTGGAGCAGGAGTCGGTTCAGGCATGATGGATTTCGACTAGAGAAAGTTTGGACTTGAGATCATGCAGACAATGAATGGTCGGTCAGCTCCCGGCAATGGAGAGAGCGGTGTAACACTGAGCCATCGTTTGGTGCACGGTCCTGACAATTGGTGGCAGTGTTGAGCCTTGTCCATCCACAGTCAGCAAGTCATGTTCTCCACCTCTGGAATGAACGGATGCCACTGATTTCACATCTCAAATTGCTGGCCTCATGATGCAGTTGAACGCCACCGACATCGCCAAACTCGTCGCTGTTGTTGTGGCGACGATCGCGATCACGCTGCTGTGGGTTTATCGATCGAGTCAGGCTCACTTCGTGCCGAGTGTTAGGAAAGCCTGCATGATCGCAGCGAGGATCGTGGCGGTTCATGCATTTTTTATCTGGGCGCTGTGCGGCAGGAATTCTGTCCCCGTCGATGCCTACATCGTAATTGTTGGACTCGTGTTCTTCCTGTGAGCAGCGATGGCGTCAGGAGCCGGTCCACCCGGAGGTGGCAACCTGATCAGCGCTGTGATCTTCTCCGCGATCATGGGGCCGTTGTTACTACTGATGTTGTTGGTGCTGGGATTCCCGGATAAGGAACTGCTCATACCGGAACCGGATGTCTCGGTTCCAAAACGGGAACCGCCCCTCGGTCTTGCGATACTGGAATCGCCGTCTCCGCGTTGCGACCGATGGGCACGATCGAGCTGGCTGGAGAACGCTTCAACGCCTGCTCGGCGATGGGCACGATCATTGACGCTGGAACTCCAATCCGCGTCTGCGGCCAGCGCGGCGAGTTGCTACTCGTGGAAGTGCTGGAGTCGTGACGAAATCGCCGGTCGGTAATGTGTCGACGTTATTCTCGCATTAACGACGGAGAACTAGATGAGCTGGGACGTCATGGCTTTCAAGCTTGAGGGCGAGGTTCGGTCACTGGCTGATCTTGATGACTCGAAGATGCGATCCATGGGCAGCGCCGGCGAAGTTCGCAAGCAGATCTCCGCATGTCTGCCAGGTGCTGCCAGGTGCTGACTGGTCCGATCCGACTTGGGGTATCTACGACGGCAACGGGTTCTCGTTTGAGTTCAACATTGGTAACGACCAGCCTGACATGAACAACTTCATGATTCATGTTCGCGGGGGCGGAGACGCTGTGAGCGATCTCTTGAAGTTCTCTGTGCCGAACGGCTGGTCGCTCTTTGATTGTTCCACGAGTGAATTCATCGATCCGAAGAATCCCTCCTCAGAAGGATGAAAAGAGTTCCAGGCGTTCCGGGATAAAGTCGTTGGTGTCGCAGCACGCAATCAGCCGTCTGGTAAGAAGCCCTGGTGGAAGTTTTGGTAGAGCCATCTGTGTGGTACGGACGACGGAGATCAGCCTCGCCCTCCCGAACTGCGCCGCAGCCTGGCGTAATTATTTTCTGTGATGCGTATTACCACTGCTCTTCAAGCAACCGTGAGGCGGCGAAGGCGCAGGCGGCTTCGCAGATATCGGGGGAGAGAAGTTCATCCAGGCGCGTGCGAGTCGCGCTCCGCAGGACGGGATGCTCCGCGACGATCTGTTCGGCGAGGAAGCAGCCGGAGCCGGACAAGATCACTTGCGCGCAGCGTTGCGGCATCCGGCACAGAACATCGTCAACCGCGGATCGGATGCGGGCAACCTGCCGTGCAGAGAGTTCAGCGGCGATCTGGTGAGCTTCATCAAAGGAAATCTCCGTGCGGTCACAACACAGCATGCGGGTGACGCGATCGTAAGCGGCCTCGCGAGTCGCCGGGCAGCCGTTCGCGGTGTCCAGGTCGGCGGGGTCTTCCGGAATCGAATTCAGTAACAAATAGATATCGAGCGTGGTCGCGAAGAGTTCAGCACTCAGCCGCATGGGTTGTCCACGAAACGAGACCGTGTCGGCCAAGGCACACAGTGGAGTACGCCGCACGCCACAATAGACCAGTTCGCCGGACTGCAGACGCTCACCGTCAGTCATGCCCTTCGGCACCGGAAAGCCATCCTGCAGAGGGATGATGTCGGTCGTCGTCGAGCCGATATCCATCAGCAGTGCGCCGCCGGTGGGTGCGAGGCGTCCCAGAAACGTCGCCAGCAAGTGCCAGTTGGCGGCGGCCGTCAGCAGAGGGCATTCGCGAGCAACTTCGGGCGCGACGAACTCACCGGATGTCTGCCAGACCATGACGTCGGCGCCGGCCGCGAACTCTTCAACGGACTTGAGGATGCGATCAACGCCTTCAGCTTTCGTCGTGAAGCAGTCCGCCAGTTCGCCGGTCATCGACACGGCGAGAGCTTTGCACGGCAACCAGTCAGCGACCAGCGATCTGAGTTCATCCGCCAAACCTTCGGGCGACTTCCACAACGGAAACGCCCGGCTGCGGCACATCCCATCGCTATGGGCGGCTTTCAGATTCGCGCCGCCGATGTCGAGCCCGATGATGTGCCGCATGGCGTTGCTACTGCGCTACCTTCTGCGCTTCGACCAGAATGCCTCCGAGCCGCAACGCTCGATGGATGCTGGTGAACCACAGCGGCTTGTGCCACACCAGACCTGCCGATTCGCACGCCGCCTGCAGTTCCTGACGGTTGTACGTGCGGCACTTCCAGGTGCGACTCGACATCGCTCCCGTGATGGTGTCTTCGGTCGCCATCAGCAGCAGACTGCCACCCGGCTTGAGCACTCGCGCCATCTCCTTCAAGCCGGGAGTGGGATCGGCCAGGTGTTCGATGACCCAGCCGCAGGTAACACAATCGAAGGCGCCATCCTGAAATGGCAGGTTCGCGATGTCGGCGGCAACATAGGCCACCTTGCTGCTGGCGAAACGCTGACGGGCTCGCCGCAGCATGTGGTACGACAGATCGCAGGCGACAATGTGGGCTCCCGGACGCGCGTAACGGATCAGGTACTTCAGGATCTGGCCTGAACCCGATCCCACATCCAGCACATTTCCGAAGCGGCTGACGTCGAATTGGCCGGACCCCAGCATGCGGCCGACGAGTGGATCGTGCAGCGACAACACGCTGCTGAAACGGATTGCCGCGCCTTGAGGCCCGTCGTAGAGCTCGCGAATGCGGGTGCGATACTGGCCGGCGTGCGTGCGATGAATGCCTTTAAACTCAACGAGTTTACGCAACGAGCGAACGACTCGGCTGCGGGCACTCGGTTTCGGACGACTGACAGTCATGCGGAATTCCTTTGATGGCAGACCAGACGAGGCTGAGCCCGCCATCTGGTCTGCCTGATTTTTAATCCCAAGACGCGGACCGCAACAGCCAGCCGGTCATCCGCCACCACTCAGCGACAAACTCGCAACGATATAACGAGGAATCCGGGCAAATCGATCATCCGGATGCTGCGGCCTGCGTCAGGCCAGCACGTCATGCACGACGTGCCCATTCACGTCGGTCAGCCGATAGTCGCGTCCCGCAAAGCGATACGTCAATT
>CAYLTY010000156.1:0-20024 GCA_964386705.1 uncultured Planctomycetaceae bacterium | reverse complement strand
GGTTCGGCCGGGATCGGCTGTTCGAGGTATTCGAGGTTGTACTGTTCGAGCTGCTTACACAGTTCCGCCGCTTGCTGAGGCGAATACGCTCGGTTCGGATCGATTCGCAGCTTGAGTCGGTCACCAACCGCGTCGCGAATGCCGCGAACCATCTCCAAGTCCTCATTCATGTCGGAACCGGCTTTAGTCTTCAATGTGCTGAAGCCCATCTCGACATACCACCGCGCGAACTCACCAGCCCGTTCGTAAGACTGGATGCCCATGCAAGCCGCCAGTTGGACTCGCGGGCGAATTACACCACCCAGCAACACCGCAACTGGTAGTCCGACCGCCTTACCGCAGATGTCCCACAGAGCCAGTTCGATTCCTGACTTCAGCCGTGTTTCAAGTGGACAGTCGCGATGAAACGCCACGATATTCTGCGGATCGCGTCCAACAAGCCATTCTCGGGCTTGTTCAGTCATCTGCCGACCGCTCAGGTTGGGCAGAAAGTTGACGTTGTTCTCTCCCCAACCGGTCAGGCCAGCGTCGGTGTCAACGCGGACAATGGCACTCTGCGTCGTCGAACTGCTGCGAATGTGCGACCGATACGGAGCCAGCGGAGCTGTCTGCGGAACTTCCACAATCGTCACTGACACATCAGTCACACGCATGGCACATCCCTGGGTGAGGAAGGGTCGATATACTCTGAGTCTTTGTCGGTCGTCTCTCAATGATCAACTCTCGCTCCGAGGCACCAGTTGTCCGGCGCGAACTGTCGCGACAGTCTCCCACCGTCCGCCCGCGCGAGTACTCCCAGTCACATCTATGAGCGGTTCGCCATGCTCCAACCAGCGTAAGAGCACGAGGTCGGCGATCGAGCCGACTTTGAGAGCACCGATTTCCGTGTCTTCACCGAGCACCTGAGCCGGACCAGAAGTCACCGCACGGAAGATATCGTGTTCCAGCATTCCCGCAGCGCGAAGCTTGGACATCACAAGGGGCAAATCATGAGCCGGGCTCTGACCAACGTGTCCGCGCTGGAGGTCGGTTGAGATAGTGTCAGAAATAAAACCGTCTTGCAGAGCGGCCTCGGCCACACCGAAATCAAACGAGCCGCGACCGTGACCAACATCAAACAGAACGCCCCGCTCGCGCGCTTCACGAACCTCCGGAAGCACGCGACCGTCTCGCAAAATGCAGTGCGGCGTGCGGCGAAAACAATACGTGACCACATCGCCGGGACGGAGCAATCGCAACTGTTCTGCGAGCGGCCAGTCTTCCGGACGTCGTAGGCCATACAGCAGCGGTACTCCCGTCTGTTCGGCCACCAGCAGGCCGCGAAGGACGACCTCGCGCGGGTCAGTGGTTCCGCAGCAATGATGGCTCACATTCACAGCAATGCCCCAGACGTGGCTGCGGAAGCGTTCGATCGCGGAGATGCACGCAGTGACGTCGATCGCTTCAAGCCGCTCAAAGCAGCCTCCCGGCCCCGCCTCACCGGTGGAGGAAAGATTGATCGCCAGCGTTACCCGTGCCTTGGAACCTTCGATGGTCTCGCGGATGTAAGCTTCGATGTTGTCCGCCCCCGCATCCCCTTGAGATATGACGGTCGTCGTACCGCGAGCCAGCAGGTGTCGGTCAGGATCGACACCGAATATCGAACCCGACTTCGCCGCGTGGGCATGCAGGTCAATGAGTCCCGGCAGAAGAATTGCGTCAGGAAAATCGAGCACCTTGACACTACCTCCAATGACCTCGGAGCCCACCGCCACGATTCGGTCGCCGCGAATCGCCACCGAGCCCGGGGAATCAACGCCAGTTGCAGGACAGACCATGCGTCCCACACGAATCAACAAATCGTAAGTTGGCGGATATTGCTGGTAGGACACCGTGAGCCACTTTCTCGAGTGGGTCCATCGGGGACTCGATTTCGATACTCGCTTGAGATGTTTTTCTAAACGAGCCTACAGCGAGTTGCGCTGGCAGCGTACCACTTATCCTTGCTCTATTGGTGCATAAGCTATTGTCGATGTATCGTTGTGGCGGCAACGAAGGTGGACTTGAGAAACCACTTAAGACGATATTGAGCCATTCATGAACAGTCCCTCCTCGACATCACGGCGCCGCTTTCTGCAGGCCACATTGGCTTCTGGCGGTGCGGGCCTTTCGCTGGCGGAGATTCTGCGTCAGCGAGCATACGCTGAATCGAGCGGGATCTCGACGAGTGACACTTCCGTAATACAGATCTGGCTTGGTGGCGGTCCCAGCCAATTTGAGACATTCGATCCAAAACCAGAAGCTCCGATTGAAATCCGCGGACCGTACTCGGCGATCCAGACCAAGCTGCCGGGAATCTTGTTCAGCGAAACAATGCCACGCACCGCGATGATCCTCGATCGCGCCGCCCTCATTCGCACGGTCCGGCATTCCACGAACGGGCATTTCGTCGGAGCCCACTGGTGCTCGACCGGTTACTCCGGCGACCTTAATCGCAGCACGCATCCGTCGTCAGGTGCGATTGCTTCGCGGTTTCGAGGAGCGGTGAATCCCGGCGTCCCCGCGTACGTGTTGCTCTCCGAAGAGCAAACGCGAAATCCTGAGATCGCCACTGTGATGGGAGCGGCTCATCTGGGATCTCAGCATGCTCCATTTGCAATCATGCAAGATCCATTCGACAAGAAGTTTCAGCCAGACAAAGTTGTCCGCGCGGCTTCCAGTTTGAAACTCGCGGACGATCTGACGCTGGCACGTGTTTCGGATCGGCGATCGTTGCTGACCGGTCTGGATCGCTTCGCGCGCCAGGCGGATGCGACTCGCGCGATGAACGGGATCGACAGCTTTACTCAAACGGCTCTGGATATGTTGACGAGCGGGGCCGCACGCCGAGCATTCGATCTCAATGAAGAATCGCCAGCCACGCGCGACCGCTATGGGCGGCATCGCTGGGGGCAGATGGGGCTGCTGGCGAGACGATTGGTTGAGTCGGGTGTGACTTTTGTCACACTCAACACCGCGCCGGATTCGCTGTGCTGGGACTGGCACCGCAATATCGTTAATGACAACCGGCCGGCAGATGGGTCCGACGGTCCCTCACGCGGCATGGACATCTCCGGACCGCCGCTCGACCAGATGCTTTCCGCTCTGATCGCGGATCTCTACGAACGCGGCTTGGATCGCAAAGTCATGCTGGTGGTTTGGGGCGAATTCGGCCGGACTCCGCGTGTGAATCCAACTGGCGGTCGCGATCACTGGGGCTCGTTGATGAGTATCCTCATGGCCGGTGGTGGAATGAAGGTCGGCCAAGTGATCGGTACATCCAGCGATAACGGCGAGGTTCCCACCAGTCGACCAGTCTCGCCCACTGATGTTCTCGCCACGATCTATCGTCATTTGGGAATCGACTTGAACCGATACACCGTCACCGCTGCCGGTCGCCCGATTCCCCTGCTACCCGACGGCACACCCATTGGGGAATTGCTATAGCAATTCAAAGAACCGGAAAACACGCCAGGCAGCCTAACTTCAGTTGTGCATCATTTTCGCGAATTGCAGACGCATTCTCTACTAGAGCCTGCTATGCACTCTCGGCGAGCTAGAGTATCACTCGATGGAGTAGCAGAAAGGTGCAGGCCACCCAGTGCCAGGCGGCGAGAGTTTCCACCAGACGTTCGTAGTCGCGAGCCAGTCGGTGGAAGCGGGCGAACCAGCCGAAGGAGCGTTCGACAACCCAGCGGCGTGGGAGAAGTATAAATCCCCTCTTCGCCGTCGAATGCTTGAAGACATCCAGTTGAATCTCATGCGCTGCAGCATCGGCAGCCGGTTGCGCGCCGGTATACCCTGATCAACATAAGCCAGCGTAACGGTTTGGCTCGTCACCTGTTGCACGGCAGTAGCAAGTTCTGCGACCTGATTGCATTCCTGATCGCTGGCCGGTGTCACATCAAGAGCGAGCAGATTTCCCAGCGTATCTACCGCGATATGCACCTTCGAGCCCTTCTTCTTTTTGTGTCCATCGTAACCGGTACGCGAGCCGCTATCGGGAGTCGATTGCAGGGTGCGACCATCCATGATGAGGGCAGAAGGTTGCGCCGCGCTGTTCCGCCAGTCGCAGCAGGTCATGCCTCAGGGCTTCGAAGGCTGTGGTATCAATCCAGACGGGTAATGACGGGCCCCCAATTTTAGTACCAGGGGTTATGAGAGTTCGGGTTGCGTTGACCTTGCTCCCGTATTCACCCGACCTGAACCCGATCGAGCCAGCGTTTTCGAAGTTCAAGAAGCAGCTGCGCGACGGCGCCGCACGGACCGTCGACAAACTGTGGGACCTGTGCGTCCAAGCCCTCGACGCCTTCACCCCCGATGAATACCGCAACTACTTCCAGCACTGCGGTTACCGCTACCGTTAAAACTCATCCGCCCTAGACGGGTATCAAGGCTCATCCCGTGATCTCCACCGGACGGCGTCAGCCTCAGGAAAAAGAAGACGCGGACCGGCGGCGTTGTCTTGGCCGCAGCCGAGGCGGGTTAAGAGCCCATCAGGTGGAACGTTGCGACTGTCCAGCCACCATTCTTGAGTTCGTCACTTCGCCACAAATCGTCGGCTACACAGTTTTCAAACTGCTGGCGGCTCCGTTAGTCTCCGCCACCGTTACGGACGATTGTCGTACTTGAGACCAAAGCTCAAGACGTCCTAAAGCAAAGCGAGCTGACCAGACAACTCGGAGGCGCGCCTTCCCATCAGTGGAGGATGTGCCCGTTGTGTTTCGTCACCCACCCGGTAGAGCCGAAGTACTGCACGGTTTCCGATCGAGTGAATCAATCCGTCGATCCCTCAAGATTCTCGGAACTGCGTTGCCGCTCGCAGTCGTCGTCCGACCAGCGACTCTCGTGGTCTCTGGACACACATCAGTCTTTGTGAATTTCGCCCAAGGACTCTTCCTCCGGGGCTCTTGAACAGCTCGCATCGCGTCCTCTCCAAGCGATGTAAGGCGACGTGAAGTCTCGCAAGAAATCAACCACCCAAGCGACGGACTCTTATCAACTGAGGCCTGAATGTCAGACGGACTCTTACAACGCAGCGTGACGACATCGGTGGCGCGGAATCTCGCGAACACCACCAAAACTGCCCCCAAAATGATGTCGATTACCCCGCGCTGGCTGCTCAGCCTGCTGCCTTGGGTGCAAGTCGAAGGGGGAACCTACCGCGTCAACCGCACGAAAGTTGAGCTGCGCAAAGCGACTCGCATCGGCATCGACTTGTCGAACGGAGCCAGCTTTCCCGCCGAAGCGTTGAGAAGCGTGCCGCTCTTCTCCGTTCTTCCGGATGAAATCATTTCGCGGATGGCGACTCGATTCCGGACAGAAGAAGTGTCGCTTGGCAATACGCTGATCGTCGAAGGCTCCGACCTCACCAAGTTCTTCATTATTGCCCAAGGACAGGTTGAGGTACTCAGCAAAGGAGCGCATGGAACTGATCTGAGGATTGCATTGCTGGCTGAAGGAGAATTCTTCGGCGAAACCGATCTCGTTTCGGACAAGCCGTCCGATATCACGGTCCGCACAACCACACCTTGTGTCCTGCTGACCTTGTCCCAGAAAGATCTGGAAGGCGTTCTGAATGAGGTTCCTGGACTCAAGAGTCACTTCCGACAGGCCATCGACGAGTACCTGGAACTCCGATCGACGGTGAATCGCTACGGCGAGCGAAATATCGACCTCGTGTCCGGCTTCGCTGAAAACGTCGAAATCCCCGAAACATTCGTGGATTACTCAGCTAATCCGCGCGAGTACTCACTGTCAGCTATTCAGACAGTAGTCAGAGTGCATACTCGTGTTTCCGATCTTTATAACGGTCCGTACAACCAAATCGAAGAGCAGATGCGGTTGACGATCGAGGGGATCAAGGAGCGTCAGGAATGGGAACTGATTAACAATCAGAAATTCGGACTGATTCACTCCGCCGATCCGTCGATGCGCATCAGCACTCGCTATGGCGCTCCGACACCCGACGACTTAGACGACTTGCTTGCCTTGGTTTGGAAAAAGCCCGCATTCTTCCTCGCTCACCCCAAAGCAATCGCGGCTTTTGAGCGAGAATGTACCTGGAGGGGGACGGTGCCCGCGACCGTAAACCTCTTCGGAACTGAGGTCATTACCTGGCGTGGCTTGCCCATCGTGCCGTGCGACAAACTGGAACTGAGAAGCAGTTATCAAGCCAACGAGTGGCTGGGAACCACCAGCATTTTGCTGCTCAGAATCGGGGAAGATGATCAGGGAGTTGTCGGCCTTCACCAAACGGGAATTCCCGGTGAAATCTCACCAAGTCTTTCGGCAAGGCTCATGGGCCTGGACAGCCTCGGCGTCGCTTCCTACCTGCTCACGCATTATTTCTCCGCGGCGGTTCTCACAGATGACGCTCTCGGCGTCCTGGAGAATGTCGAGGTCGGCTACTACCACAATTATCAGCATCGCACGACCGGCAGCTTTGAAGACGGTCTCGGTATTTAACATTACAAACGCCAGCACAAAGTACATTATCAACTTTAAGGATGAAGCATGTCGGACAATCTGCTGCAACGTAGCGTTACGACTTCGGTCGCCAGAAACCTTGCGAATACGACCAAGACGCGACCGAAGATGATGTCAATCACACCCCGGTGGCTGTTGAGCCTGCTGCCGTGGGTGCAGGTGAATGGCGGCACCTATCGCGTGAATCGCACAAAGGTCGAACTCTCTAAAGCGACTCGCATCGGCATCGATCTGAACTCCGCCGCCGCATTTCCACCAGAGGCGCTGCGCAGCGTACCGTTATTTTCAATGCTGCCCGAAGACATCATCACGAGAATGTCGGCCAGATTCAAAAAAGAAGAAGTCTCGCTGGGAAACAAATTGATAGTCGAAGGAGAAGATCTCAGCAAGTTCTTCGTCATCGCGCAGGGCCAGGTGGAAGTGCTCAGCAAAGGCGCTCACGGCAGTGACTTGCGGATCGCCTTGCTGACCGAAGGTGAGTTCTTCGGTGAGACAGACCTCGTCTCCGACAAGCCGTCGGACATCTCAGTCCGGACAATTACGCCCTGCATTCTATTAACACTGTCCCGCAAAGATCTGGATTCGGTGCTGACGGATCTGCCCGGTTTGAAAGACGACTTCAAACGTGCCATCGAAGAGCATCTCGAACTTCGCTCAACGGTGAATCGCTATGGCGAGAGGAACATCGACCTTGTGTCCGGCTTCGCGGAGAACGTCGAGATTCCTGAGACATTTGTAGACTACTCAGCCAACCCGCGTGAGTATTCCCTGTCCGCGGTCCAGACGGTTGTGCGCGTTCATACGCGAGTGTCGGATCTTTACAACGATCCCTACAACCAGCTCGAAGAGCAGATGCGCCTCACCATTGAAGGTATCAAAGAGCGCCAGGAATGGGACCTGATCAATAATCAGAAGTATGGACTGATTCATTCCGCCGACCCAGCAATGCGCATCAGCACACGCTACGGAGCACCGACCCCAGATGATCTGGATGAGCTACTGGCACTGGTCTGGAAGAAGCCCGCATTCTTCCTTGCTCATCCCAAAGCCATCGCCGCATTTGAGCGTGAGTGCACTTGGCGTGGCGTGCCACCAGTAACGACAAACCTCTTCGGCACACCCGTGATTACATGGCGCGGCGTGCCACTCGTGCCGTGCGACAAGCTGGAAATGAAAAGTCGGTATCAGTCGAATCAGTGGCTTGGAACAACCAGCATTTTATTGATGCGCGTGGGGGAAGAAGACCAAGGCGTCGTCGGACTGCACCAAGCTGGCATTCCAGGCGAGATCATGCCGAGCTTGTCAGCTCGTTTGATGGGCCTGGACAGCCTGGGAGTCGCGTCCTATCTGTTGACGCTCTATTCCTCATGCGCGGTTCTGACCGACGACGCGCTCGGCGTGCTGGAGAATGTCGAGGTCGGCTACTACCACAATTACCAAAGTCGGAAGAGTACGCCGAAGTAGTCGTGCGACGGCGGCACATCAATGAGTAAACTGTCATTAAAAGACTGATGCCAAGGTAATTAAAGATGCACGAGCCATCTCCAGATTTGATCGCCCAGATCGCGACGCGGCTGCTCCATGGAGACATACCGCAAGAACCGTCAATGCCACTCGAGCAAGCGCCTTGGCCATCACACGAAGTTCCTACTGCGGCGACATTCGACAACTTTCCGGGCAATGTACCCGCGTCTCCCGTTGCGCATACCAGTTCCCCTGCATGGACCAACAAGCTGCCACAAAACAGCACAGATGGTCTCAAGGCATTTGTTGAGCAGGTTCGTAACACACACCTGCGCTCGGAGAACGGTAACTGCCAGAATGATCTCGGTGCGGGCTATTTGAAACAGTTACTCACGAAGGCCGCCACATCTGGTTCGTCACGAAGTCGGCCGCTCGACGTCACCGCCGTGCGCCGTGACTTTCCGATTCTCAACCAACGAATTCATGGCAAGCCACTGGCGTGGTTCGACAACGCCGCGACGACTCAGAAGCCGCGCGCGGTGATCGATGCCATCTCGAAGTTCTATTCCAACGACAACTCAAACATTCATCGCGGTGCTCACTCATTGGCGGCACGAGCCACGGATGCGTACGAATCAGCCCGAAGCAAGATTCAACGCTTTCTGGGCGCGTCTACATCGAAAGAAATTGTGTATGTGCGCGGCACGACGGAGGGCATCAACCTTGTCGCGAATACATTTGGCAGAAAGTTTCTGCAGCAAGGCGATGAGATCGTGCTCTCAAATTTGGAGCACCATGCCAATATCGTCCCATGGCAGATGATCGCCAAAGAGCGCGGCGCAATCATTCGAGTCATTCCAGTTAATGATCGCGGTGAGATCCTGATTCAGGAGTATCAATCTCTGCTGAATCCACGCACGAAGGTTGTCGCCCTCACGCACGCATCGAACAGCCTGGGAACAATCCTGCCAGTTGCGGAGATGACGCAGCTCGCCAAACGCTACGGAGCCAGAGTGCTAATCGACGGCGCCCAGTCGGTCGCGCACCTGCCAGTCAACGTGCAGGAGCTGGGTTGCGATTTTTATGTATTTTCTGGACACAAAATTTTCGCCCCGACCGGGATCGGAGCGGTCTTTGTGCGCGAAGAGCTCGCCGAGTTGCTGCCGCCGTGGCAGGGCGGCGGCAACATGATTCGGAATGTCACTTTCGATGACACAACATTCGCAGACGCTCCCGCGCGGTTCGAAGCCGGCACGCCGAGTATTGGCGACGCCGTCGGACTCGGAGCGGCGATCGACTATGTATCACAGTTCGGCCTGCCGGCAATCGGCCAGCACGAACATCGCCTGCTGGAGTACGCCACCGAGAAGCTCTCCCGCATCAACGGCCTGCGGATCATTGGCCAGGCTCGAGAGAAGGTCAGCGTCCTGTCATTCGTGCTCCCTAACCGCAGTACTGAAGAGGTAGGAAAGCTACTTGATCAGGAGGGCATCGCGGTCAGGGCAGGGCACCATTGCGCTCAGCCGTCGTTGCGACGTTTCGGCGTCGAATCGACAGTTCGGCCATCGTTCTCGCTGTACAACACTACCGATGAAATCGACCGGATGGCTGAGGCCTTGCGACGGATTCAGGTCCGATAGCAAACGCGGTTTCGTAGAAGAAAACGCCTGCGGGTGCATAGCCTCTTCTCGCGAGAGCGAGTCCAAAAGGACCGGTTGCACCGAGGAAACCGGGATGTCAGTTGATGACGTCGCATTGCTTAAAACAATTGATCTCACGTCTCGCTTCGGGCTGGCGTTAACGCACGAACGACTTGCCAATCGAACTTATGGCAGAGGGATTCTGACTACTGAACAGGTCAAATCGAAAGTTGCCCCGGTTTTGTAGGGTATATCGAAGGCAAGGCATTTGAGCGCAACGGCGTTTGAATGCCGCAATTCGACTGCAAGCCAGTGGAGACATCCGGGTGACAGTGCTTTCGACCGAGTCTGAATTACAGAGCGCCTACCGGGGCGACGCGACTGCCGCCAGGTACATTGACGCCCGGTTTCGCAGTGAGCTCAACTTGCTGCTGCATGAACGACAGGTAGGAGCGGTACAGCACCTCCTGAATTCGATTCGACACGGGGCGGCTCTGGAAATCGCGCCTGGCCCGGGCCGAGTCACTCGAGATCTCAAGCCAATCGGTCGACTGGCATGCCTGGAATACAACCTCGGCATGATCGACCAGGGAAAAGCCGCTTGCGGACCACACGTCGAGTGGAATCAAGGTAACGCTTTCGAACTGCCGTTCGGCCAGGAGTTTGATTTCGTCTACTCGTTCCGCTTCATTCGCCATTTCAAATTGGAAGATCGCCAGCGTCTCTACGGGCAGGTCAAGAAGGTACTGCGTCCGGGAGGACACTTCTTATTTGATGCAGTGAACCGAAAGCTTTCGCAACCGCTGCGAGACGCTCACCCGGAGATTTATCCGATCTACGACGAACTCTACGACGCACACGAGTTGGTCGCGGAATTGAAAGAGCAAGGATTCAGTTCAATCAAACTGAATCCAGTCCAGAAGTGGTATCACACACAGTATCACAGTGAAGTTTTCGTAGGTCCTCACTCTCGATGGCTGAACCGGATGATCATTCGGGGACTGGAATCCTTACCTCGTTCCATTGGCCTGGAATGGATCGTGACATGCCGTCTCGAATCGCCTACTGGCTGAGTTCATTTGAGCCAGATATGGAGGCAGTGGCGTCCGAGGTAGCAGTGTTGCGTCGCAGTTTTCCCCAAAGTGTCGCGTGGGGACTGAGTACGAAGCATTGGATACTTCTTTCGCGTCATCGTGGTATCTGCCTGCATCCAAATCTCCACATACCGTTCCGCATCGCGACGCGGATGTGCGAGCCGGCTTTTCGTTTGAATCATATTTTCGGATCTCTCGGAGACTGGTTCTATCTGCAAGGTCAACGAGCACGGCCGACAATCCTGACCGTGGCAACACATGCCACACCGGTGGATATCGATCTGTTGCAGCGCGTTGACCGCTTTGTGGTGGAAGATTTTGTAACCGAGGCCAAGGTCCGAGATCTGGGAATCTCTTCCGATCGCATTCGGTTGATACTGCCGCCGGTCGATCTGGAGCGATTTACCCCGCGTCCGCGTCCGGACGGTCCATTCACGGTGTTGTTTGCTTCCAGCCCGGACTCTGCCGAATGGCTCGAGGGCAGGGGAGTGAAGCTGCTTCTGGACGTCGCAGAAAGACTTCCGAACGTTCGTTTCCGCCTCTCTTGGCGCCCGTGGGGAAACAGTCTGTCCCAGTTGATGATCTGGATCCGGGAGCGCCAGCTTCACAACAATGTGGAAGTTGTACTCGGCCGCGAATCAGATATGTCGCAGCAGTATCAAAAGTGTCATGCGACCATCGCTCCATTCGTCGATCCAACTCGATGCAAGCCTGCTCCAAACTCTCTGGTAGAGAGCCTGGCTTGCGGGCGTCCCGTCATTGCCACGCCGGTAGTAGGTTTGGCGAACTGGTTTCAAGATGCAGGTGTAGGCCAACTCGCGCAGCCAACAACAGCCTCAATCGCTGCTGCGATCGAGGCACTGGCAGCTGACTGGACAGGTTACTCGCAACGAGCCCGCCAGATCGCGGAGGCTCATCTTTCCAAGACCCGTTTCGTGGAAAGCTATCGGTCGCTGTATAGCGAGTTGTTGAGAGTATCAACCTGCTCGCCACTGGCGATCAACACTGCTCACTAAGCGGCCAATCTGTCACATGCTTAGCCTACGGCCTCAGTGATGCGGTGTGTGGGCACCGGCCGACCGGGTCGGAACGATTGCAAAGTCGCTACTTCGTGCGTAGCTCCAATCGCCTTACATGCAGCCTCTACCTCTTCACGAACGAAGACTTCGAGATCGGCAGGATCGGTCGCGACTCGAGCATTCACCACGACATTGGCGTCCTTCGTGCGTGTCTTCGAGGGCAGCGACAACTCCGGCTGGGTTGAATTGCTTACGAGATTGGCGACCGCATAACACCCGTCGCACAAGCCGATCGTTTTGAGATGAGCAGCTTCGGCACCGGCGCTGATAAATCGCCGATGCAAGCGAGCAATGATATCGAGGAGCAGCGCATCCAGATCAAACGGCTCGGGTGCTTCAACGAGAACCTGACTGTTAAGCCAGCCCAGTTCGGCCTCGCCCGCTGCGTAGACGTCGTAGTCCAGTTCCATCACGCGGCGGCCAAACTGCCCCTGACGCTCGACGAACTCAGAGAGTGCCTCGAAGCCCTCGCCGGTTCGCGCCGAAATGCGAATGATCGGGCGATCGGGAAACTGGTCTTCCAGTAACTGAGTCAGTTCAGACACCTCGTCCCCAGAAAGCTCATCAATCCTGTTCAGGATAATGAAGTCGGCTTCTTCCAACTGCTTCCTGAAAATGTACTCCGCCTTCGGTGAGAACCCGCCTTTGGCCTCGCGTTTCAGAATCTTGGCGCCGTGACTGGGCTTCAAGATCACTCCGTACGGCGCGATGTCGAACGGACGCTGATAGATCTGCGTCAGCGGACGTAACACAGTCGCCACCAAGTCTGTGCAGCTGCCGACGGGCTCGGCCAGAATGACGTCTGGCAACGCCTCGGCCGCCAGCCGTTCGACGGTGGCCGTCAGTTCGTTGAAGTTGCAGCAGAAGCAGGCTCCAGCGACTTCGCCCACATCAAAGCCCTGTGAACGCAGGCTATGCGTATCCACCAAATCGGTCGTCTGGTCGTTGGTCACAATCCCGACCTTCTTGCCCTGCGACGTGTAATGTCGAGCTAGTCGTCCGACTGTCGTGGTCTTTCCCGCTCCCAGAAAACCACCGACCATGATGAAACGCGGATTCATAAAACCTCACTCGCGAAAACAAAGCAGAGCCAGTTCAGACAATCTGTGATCCGCGCAACATAAAGGTTGAACACAGCAATGCGTAGCCTGCGGGGAACTCGACGAAGCAGGCCGCGCGTCATCAATACCTACGTGCCGGACGTCACCAAGTTCCCTGGTCACGCACTGTCGAAAACTAAGTTCCGCAATGGCTGACCGGCGCGGTGGCCGGAAGTTCGACGAACATCTCTCGAGCCGTTGAAGCCTGCAATGCTTCCCAGCGAGCGAGAGGAATCGCGACCGGTTCACCACGTTTCCACACGTGTCCGAAGTCATCGGTCACTTGAGCGAACGGACCTTTGAAGATCGCGACTCGCTGCGCGCCGCACTCTTCCGCAGGTCGATAGGCCACGATTTGGGTTTCCCGTAGTGGAACACCCTGATGTTCGAAGCACGCCCCAGAGCGGAAGATGGTCAGATGCGAGTCCCGAAAACCAGCGAACTCAATGTCCCGCATGAGGTCCGTTCTCACCGGCACGTGCTTGACGTAGGCCGCCGGGCCGGGGAGTTTCAATTCACCCGCAACCGGAATCTCACTGGTCAGCGTATGCACCGTCAGCTTCGCGCCGGGACGCATCGCACTGAACGCCTGAGTCAGGCAACTCCGACCGTCCTCGGCGGACATCGGAACATTGAAAGTCCCGCGCAGCAGGATCTCGTCGCAAGGCTCGTCGAGCAGGGCGAAGGGCTCGTACATCCGATGTTGCCAAATGACCGGCAATCGCATTTGCAATTGAGCCGTTGCCGCCTCAGCACCGACCATCCGCTCCAGCAACTGTCCGGCGCCGCGATGATCGAGGTCTTCTTCCAGCGTGTAGAATTCCCACATGCGCTTATCGAAGTCGTGCAGCCAAAACTTTGTCTGACGGGCGTAGCAACATTCCACGCCCTCTTCCCGCTGCGTGTTGAGCCCTGCCTCTTCCAGCCTGCGCTGCACTTCGACCAACTTCTGCGAGTCCGCATAGCGGAAGCCAAGATGGTTCAACGAGCCGTTGCGCTCCGGAGCATTCTGTTCCAAGGACAGTACAACCGGCGGTGACTCCAGTTCGAACTTGGCATAGTCCGTCCGAACCTTGGCCGGTGGCTGACCGAAGACCCGTTCGAAGTAACTCACCGCGCGCGGCAGGCTGGAAACGTTCAGCGACAAGTGAAATCGGACGGGCACGGCAGTCTCAGTAGTCATGCAAGATTCTCCATAGGAGCTTCGGCTGAAAGATCGTTGGCCGACGGGGAGTTCAGCTTGGCAGCATCCTCGGGACAAGGCACCCGCACTAGCCAGGACGCGATTGCCAGCCCAAATCCTGCGATTGCCAGCCATTCAAAGATGAGTCGATAGTCGCCCGTACGCGCCTGACACTCGGCGAGCAGTTTCGGCCCCAGCGCCGACGCCAGAACTGTCAGCATCTGCGAAACGCCTTGAATTTGGCCCAAGTGCAATCGACCGAATGCCTGGCTCCAGATCGAGAAGAAAAGTACCGTCGAAATGGTCCCGCCGATCCCCATACCGATGCCGTAAAGTGTCAGCTCGGTTTGAGTCCGCACATGCGGCAGCCACATCAAACAAGCGGACTGCAGCACGAGCGCCACAGCCTGCATCCGGACCAGGGAAACCTTCTGCCCGAGCCAGCCAATCGGCAGCTTGACGATCAACCCGACCATGAAGCCAAGCGTCGCGAGGTCGTAGAACGCCTGCTTGGGAAAGCCTTGCGATGTCAACACGGACTCGTTGAACAAAGACAGTCCAGAAGTCACAACAGCCATGTGCGAAATGGCCATTCCAAACGCCCAGAAGGCTGGCGTCTTCATAGCCTGCAGCAACGTGAATCCGGTCATGTGGGAGTTCGCTGACTCTTCACTCTCGCCGGCGCCGGGCAGCAATGAAGTTGCCTCGCCGCTAACCGCAGGGTCACGGGTCAGAATGAGTGCCGTTGGCGCCATGACAAGCAGCAATAGCCAGCCCATGGTTCCCCAAACGGTGCGCCAATCCGCCTCCGAGTACTTGCCCCCAAACTGCATCGCACCCGCAAATCCGATTGAGAGGATCAGCGAATAGATAGCCATCGGCAGGCTCGCCTTACCGCGAAACCACTTGCCCACCATGGTGATGCTGAGCACTGACAAAGCACTCTGGCCAAAGCCACGCGTGAACAAGATCGCTGTGAACAGCTCTTTGTTTCCACTGAGCTTCGTCATCCACAGAACCACCGCCCCCAGCGCCACAACGATCGTCGTGAGCGTGATCCGTAAACCGTATCGGTCAATCAGGCGACCGCACGGCAGACAGAACAAGCCTCCGAGCAACGTCGCCCATAGATTCATGTCGCTGTATTCGACGCGCGTCATCGAAAAGGCGGAATCTTTGAGCAAACGCTCGGTGACCATCCCCAAACCGTGAGTGCGTCCAGGCAACGTGGCCACCATCGCCATCGCGGCCACGACAATAATCACCCAGCCGTAAGGGCTGGATCTGAATGAGTTATTCTCAAGAGTTTGCATATTCTTCGACTATCGCGGTGAAGCTATTCGATCGCGTCCTACTATCGGAAGAACACCAGCGGCTGCTCTTCAACGGGACGACGTCCGCGCATACGCTGATGGAACTCGGCATAGTGAGCCGTTCGCTGGTCTCCGCCATCTGACGCAGCGTTGTAACTAATATAAAAACTACGGCGCATGCGGTCGGATCGATTGGGTTCAGAGCGGTGCGGCGTCAATCCATGGAAGATGGCGACATCACCGGGTTCCAACGCCAGAAAGGTGCGTCGGGAATTATCAACCATCTCGTCCGGCAGCATGTATGTTTCTAGCGCATTCGACAGGAAGCTGTGGTGATATCCCGAAAAGACTTCCGTACACCCATTCTCTGGAGAGCTTGGATCAATCGCGACCAGCACAGTTAGAAACGTTCTAGGGAATCCGACCCAACCAAAGGGAATGTCCTGATGCAGCTTGTAACCAGTCGCTCCAGCCGGCTTGAAAATAAACTTCTCTTTGAACAGGCAACAGGGCTCACCGTAAATCGATTCTATCAGCCCCACGATGCGGCGATCACGCGTCATCTGTTCGCACCTGGGAGCGATCTCGTTGATTGGATCGAAAACTTCAAACAGTAATTCGCCTGATTGCCAATGAGGCATATAACGGCAGCGCAGGTTGAACTGGCTGATGCGGCTGTCGGAGTCCACCAGCAAGGCGTCGGTTTCCGCAACGAGGTCCGCAATCTCTGCCGCTGAGAAGACGCTGCGCAGAGTAACGAAACCATCTCGCTCAAAAATCGCTTTGTCGGCAGGACTCAGTGACACCGTGTTCGCTGCGCCTCATCTGGACCATGAAGAAAATCGCTGCATGTGACACTACTCAGGGTCATGTCACATGCAGCGAACAGCAACAATTTTCATACACAGAAAGCGATCTTGCGACCGCTGTTGATGTTAGAAATCCTCAATGATCTCACGACCCTTGCGAGTCGCGACACCGCGCCAGACGGTGATATCGACCATGTTGCCGGTGAACCGAACGGCACCGTCGCACATCAAGAGATTCACACCGCCGGTGTGAACGCTACGGGCGGCCTTCCAACCCATCGCCGTGTAGCCGAAGGCTGCGTTGTTGAAGAGGCAGTCCATGTTCGCCGAGTTCGGGCCGTAGTAGTGGTTGTACGATGCGCAGCGAATTTCGCCCGCGTACCAGGCAAAACCGCGACGCTGCGACAGATTGTAAGTCCCCGGTGTGCCGCCACAGGTGGTGTCGTTCAGAGCGGTGCCGCTCGCAAAACCGAGGTAGTTGTACACACGGCTGCGATCAACAGTGGAAGGCAGGGTCGTCGAACTGGTCGGACCTTCGCCCAGAGTGGATTCCGAGAACGCTGCCGTGTTACTGGTGCCGTCCTGAATGTCCGAAACACGGACTCGAGAATCAGCGAAGAACACACCGTCTGCATTCAGCGGTGAACCGTTCTGAGCCACGTCACCGTTGAAAGTATCGACGCCACTGCCTTGATTCGCGCAGTAGTTGGTCGGTCCCATCGTGGTCAGGCCATAACCACCGTCAACCGGACGTCCGACATCGCTCGGGCACAGGAAGAGCGGTACGACGGTTTGAACGGCCTTCTGAGTATTCACGTCGCCGCCCGCGAACACGTAGACGCCGGGTCCCGTTTGCACGTAGGTCGGCAGCGTCAGATTCATCAGGTTGTAGACGTTCGTTTGTTCCAGATACGGGTTGAGGTGTGCCAGCACACCCCAGCCGCCCTTGGCATAGTTATACGCAGTTCCGCCGGGAGTGAGATTCGGCGGGAATGTGCGCAAAGCGTCATGGTAGTTATGAAGGGCAATGCCAAGTTGCTTGAGGTTGTTCTGGCATTGCGTGCGACGAGCGGCCTCGCGGGCTTGCTGAACTGCGGGCAACAGCAGACCGATCAGCACGGCGATGATCGCAATGACCACCAGCAGTTCGATCAAGGTAAAGCCGTTGCGGCGTCGGAGGGACCTCATGAGTTTGCCTTTCACGTTCGAGGGAGGGCAGGAGACACCAAGGGGAAAACTTACGATCCTACAGAATCAATCAGACGATCATACACTCAAACGTTCGTCAGACTAACTGCGCAGCGTTACCCGTCAAGCGAAGCCAGTCGACGTCACATCTCCAAAGTCACGAAGGGCTGAAACACCCAGGTCTCATCTTCCTGTTCCCAAGCCAGAACCAACTCAGAACTGCCACTACCACGAGTCGGTTGCAGGCCATCCAAACGGATCTTTAGCTGCGTTGTGGGGGGGACGCTTTTCGTGATTTCGACCTTCATCTGCAGATCACGTTCAAGCGTGGGAGGAACACTGGTCAACGGAGTCGGATTCTCCATGCACCACATGAAGAGGTCCGAGCCGCGACTATCTCCGGTCAATCGCCGCATCGTGCGAATGTCGCCTTTGAGCCACGCCACAGTGAACATTTTGGCTCGCGGCTCCAGATCCTTCGGAAGAACTTGATCATTCGCCGCCAATTCAGCAGCCCGCGGCGGGATGAAGAAGAACAGTGAAAGCAGCAACACCGCGACTCCGACCACGCCCGCGATCTGAGTCGGACTCCACGGCCAGTCGGCGGTTGAGCGTCGTTGCACAACCTTCCATTTACCGCGGGTCTTTTTCACCTCGACCATGCGTCCGCTGGGCTCAGACGTGAAGAATCTGTCGCAGTGCGGGCACGTCAGCACTTTCCCCATCTGGAGCTTGTCCAGAGCGATAAAGCTGATGGCGTCGCAACATGGACACCGCGCCTCAAACTTGCCGGTCAAGCTGAGTGATCGATCCTGGCTCAGCGAGGGAGCACCGACGGAAATATCCAAGAATGGTGCCACACCCTCACGCCGCGACGGCGCACTCTCAACCGGCACGGGCTTCTTGACCGGTTCACGACTTTCAATTGACAGGTCAGGCAGAGCCGCGGTCGGCCGCCGAGACGACTCTTCGCTCTCGTCCTTGTCGGATAAAGGAAGAGCAGTATCCAGAAAGCTCATGGCCAGTTCGTCCTCTGAATCCTCTTCAGAATGAACTGGCGTTGTTACTGAGAGCTCAAGTTCCTGAGTATTGGTAGTCCGATCGTCGATGCCCGACGTATTGGGCTCGGAGATTCTCTTTGGAACAACAGGGGCGATCTGCTTCTCGGCCACCTTCGGCTGCGAGGGTGCAATTCCAAGCTCAGCCAGACGATCAATGGCTTCTTGACAATTCGGCTGATAGCGAAGGGCCGTCAGAAAGAATTCAACGGCCGCTTCACATTCGCCCTGGCTCAGACAGATCAAACCCTGATTGAGATACAACGGAGCCTGCTGCGGTCGCAGCTTGACCAGTTGCTCGAACTCACTTTTGGCCTGATCCAGATCACCGGCTTGCCGGAGAACAACAGCGCGGTTGTAGCGCACCAGATACCGGTTCGGAAACAGCAACAGGGCGCGATCGTAATCGGCAATGGCTTCTGCAAATCGCTCACACAGCGCCAAGGCGTCACCACGCCAACGCAGCGTGGAGCAATCATTCGGATCGATCTGCAGCGCCGACGAGAAATCTGTGATCGCGTGCTCAAACTTGCGACCAGCCAGGCGAATACGCCCTCGATGAACGTATGCCAGACGCAATGTAGAATCGAATCGTAGTGCTTCCGAATACAGCCGATCGGCCATCTCGTAGTCACGCCGCTGATAGGAACGCCCGGCCATTTGAAAGAAGCTCTGGCCGCGAGCCCGAGTCTGATCGGTAACGGCCTGACTGGCAGCTCCGTCACGATTCGTACCTGGCCCGATACGCATCGGCTGGGGGATTACCGCCAGTGCAGGCGGAGCGGACATTAAGTCTGAGGCCACATGCAGCGCCTCGAAGCTGTCGATGACTCGATTCACCCGCGCCTGCGATCGTTTGACGTTCTGTTGCAACTCGCTGGCAACGGTGCCGCAGTATTGAGTCGCCAGTTGCAGCAACTTGTCGGACCGCGTCTCCGAAGCATGAAGTTCGTCACGCAACGAGTCGAATGTTGTTGGATCGCAAGCACGAAACATGCGTACGAGCGATGGCAGCGTCTGCGAAAGAACAGACTTGCCCTCGGGCCCGGCTTTGGTCAGCTCAATCACTGCATCACAAAAGCCGCGCAGGTGGTTCTCGGGCAAATGCAGATCCACCGCTTCGTAAGAACTCTTGGCCGGCGAACTCTTCGAGGACGCATGCAGATTCGCGGCTGAGAGGTCAGTTTCCGTATCCGTTGCCCGACGCAAATCGTCCAGCGAACTAATCACATGAGTCGCCTGCAGCCGCGCATGCTCCAGACTCGCCACCAGATCTGAAGATCCATTTCCGCCGTACAACGCGGCCAGTTGGATCAACTGATGAGATCGCTCTTCCCACTGCTTCAGCTCGGCTCGCAG
Source organism: uncultured Planctomycetaceae bacterium (assembly GCA_964386705.1). Taxonomy (GTDB): domain Bacteria; phylum Planctomycetota; class Planctomycetia; order Planctomycetales; family Planctomycetaceae; genus AM-0621. The sequence continues at coordinate 230 of CAYLTY010000156.1, read as the reverse complement.
CGTCGAAGTTTGCTGACAACACTCTTTGAACGCCGGAAGGAACCCCGGAATCACATCCGCCAGCAGCGACCGGTTCTCGTCACGTCGTGACTGCAACAGCAACAAAAGGCTCTCGCAGAAAACTGTGAGGCAGTTTTCCACGGTACCTGCGGGAACCGACGGCGCATTCTCTCCTGCTGACCTGCTCCCCATTTCCTGAGCCAGGCGGTATGAGAGTTTCCACAGCCCGT